>DASPVP010000022.1:0-7402 GCA_035622315.1 Candidatus Acidiferrales bacterium
GCGCGCGCGCCCTTTCGGGGAAGCGACAAAAGGTCATGGCCTCGACACAACCGCGCTCGACGATCGACACCAAGACGTTTGCAGCGAAGATCGACGAATACGTTCGCCCTGCGACCTTTCCGGTTGCGGTCAAGTTCCTCAAGAAGGGAGAGGCACCGCCGCCGAAAGCGCGCCGGCCGCTCGCCGACATGCAGCGTCACGTCACCGTCTGCCAAGGCTGGGGAATCGCGCGGCGCTATGGCTGGACGACGGTGTTGCGCGCAGAGGACATGAAGTGTCCGTTGGGTGCCCTCGTCGCTGGCTTTGCCGCACCGAACGCGTTCTACGACGAAGGCAACTTGTGCGCCGGCATGTACACGGCTGACGAGCAAGCCGGTGCTCGCACTGAAGCCTCGGTTCCGAAGTTCGCACCTGGCGAGATCGACGCGATCGTCTTCGGCCCCTTGGCAAGAGTCGAATTCGAGCCGCAGGTCGTCATCATCTATGGCAACGGTGCACAGGTGATGCGGCTCGTCGCGGCGGCGCTGTACAAGCACGGCGGCCGCATCGCATCGTCCTTCGCTGCGCGCATGGATTGTTCGGACCACCTCGTCATCCCGTTGCGCACCGACGAGCCGCAGGTGATCCTGCCCTGCAACGGCGATCGGATCTTCGCCGGCGCGCAGGACGAAGAGATGGCCTACACCACGCCGTGGAGCAAGGTCGACGAACTCGTCGAGGGGCTTGAGGGAACGCAAAAGGGCGGTGTACGCTATCCCATACCGTCGTTTTTGACCTACGAACCCGGCATGCCCCGCAAATACGAGGAGCTGCTTGCGATGCAGCAAGCGGAGCGGTCGAAGGCAGGTCCGTAGCGGAAGTGGAACTCTCGTAAACCTTAGGGAAGTCAGGGTGCACGATGCACATCAGAAGCCGGCGTCTCGCGCTCATCGGATTCATCGCTTTCCTCGCGGTCTCGGCCGCCGTGCACTTCACCGCGGGGTCCGCGGTCGCGACCTTCTTTCCGAATTGGAAATACGAAAAGCCGCCGGAACAAGCGATCTCGATCATCTCGCTCTCGCGTAACGTGCGCGAAGCGCCTACGCCGAAACCAACACCCCCTCCACCTACGCCGAAGATCATCAATCGCACGTCGACGCATCTCGAGCCGATCAAGTATCAAGAGATCGCGCGCGAGCAATTGATCGCGATGCGGTCGATCCGGCCGCCCGCTCGGCGCAACGCAGCGATCCATCTGATCGGTCCGAAGCTCGTGAAACCCGGACTGAAGGACGCGCCGGGCGTGACGAACGCCCCGCAGCCAACTCCCTCCCCGGGCGTCGCAGGTGCGCGCGTCGACACGGGCGGCAGCAACGATGACGTGAACGGCACGACCGTTTGGGGAGACGACAATCCGGTTCGTGTGCTCAAGCTCGTCGATCTCGCGATTGCTACGGCGCCGGCGAGGCCCGCGCGCATCGAGGTGGATGTCGACCCGGATGGCAACGTCACGAATGTCCAGCTCATCCAATCGAGCGGCGATCCCAATTTCGACTCGCAGGCGCTTGACGCGGCGCGCAAGACGACCTTCGCACCGGCGACAGAAAACGGACTGCCGGTCCATGGCTCGATCATCCTCGAATTTCCGCCGCCCAGCGCCACGACATAACGGCCCATGGATCAACACGGACCTTCAGGTCCGTTTTTGTATTTGCCCGCGGACGCGAAACCACGGATTCTTGCGCATGCCCGGCAGCTCGGCTTTGACCTCGTGGGCATCGCGTCGCCGCAGCCGTTTGGACGCGAAGAACGGGTCTTCAAGGAACGACGGGATCGAGGCTACTTAGAACGCTGGCACTACGACGATCGGACGATCGAAGCGGCATGCCGGCCTGAACGCGCCCTGCCGGGCGTGCGATCGATCATCTGCACGGCGACCTCCTATTACGCCGATGCAACTCCGCACGATCCGAACGCTCCCGGCCTGCGCGGCGCGATCTCAAGCTACGCCTGGGGGCTCGACTATCATAAGGTCATCGGGCGATGGCTGACATCGCTCGCGCAGTTCATCGAGTCGGAGTTTCCAGGGGCCAGGTGCTTAAAATGCGCGGACACAGGGCCGATGGTGGATCGTGCGGCAGCTGTTCGTGCCGGCATCGGATGGTTCGGCAAGAACGGTAACGTGCTCACCAAGCAGTTCGGCTCCTATGTGTTTCTGGCAGAGCTCTTGACGACGCTCGACTTGGAACCGGATCGCCCGTTGCAGACGAATTGCGGTCAGTGCGTGGCTTGCATCGCGAGGTGTCCGACGGACGCCATCGGACCCGACGGCGCTGTCGACAGCAGGCGCTGCTTGTCGGACATCACGCAGATGAAGGGACCCATCCCGCGAGAGTACCGCCCTGCGCTCGGCAACAGGCTGTGGGGCTGCGACGATTGCCAAACGGCATGCCCAGTCAACCAGCGCAACGCCGCCGCGACGCATGCGGAGTTCGCACCGAGCGCAGGCACTGGCATTGCGATGGACCTCCCATCCGTGCTCTTGATGAGCAGAGCGCAATTCCGAGCGTGGTTCGGGTCGAGCGCCATGGCGTGGCGAGGAAAAGCCGTGCTGCAGCGCAACGCCGCCGTTGCGCTCGGCAACTCCCAAGACGTCCGCGCCGTGCCCGCGCTTGCGCAAGCCCTCCGCGACCGCAAACCGGTCGTACGCGGCCACGCCGCTTGGGCGCTCGGTCAGCTCGGAGGTGGCGACGCAGAACGTGCGCTCCTTGAATTGCTCGACGCCGAACCAGACGCTTGGGTGCGTGACGAAGCAGAACATGCGCTGGCCCGAATGCACGGGCAGGCCTCCGCCGCGGCGATGTCACAAGCTACCGCCTCGCCCTCTGCGTGAAGGAGTCATCCATGGACCTAGGATCGATCGAACTCACTTTTTGCGGCCACGCGACGTTCGCGATCAAGACGCACACAGGCAAGCACTGGATGATCGATCCCTGGCTCGAGCAAAACCCCGCCTGCCCAACGCGCCTGAAAAACCCGGCGAAGGTTGACACCCTGCTCATCACCCACCCGCACTTCGACCACATCGGTGATGCGCTGCGCTTGGCCAACAAACATGAGGCGACCGCGATTGGCATCTACGAAACGGTGGCTTGGCTGCAGAAAAAAGGCGTCAAGAAGATCATCGGGTTCAACAAAGGCGGCACGATCGAGCACGACGGCATCAAAGTCACGATGACGAACGCAGTCCACAGCTGCGGCATCGCCGATGGCGACGACATCATCTACGGCGGCGAAGCGGCCGGATACGTCCTCACCTTTGAGAACGGCGTGCGCCTCTACCATGCAGGCGACACCATGGTCTTCTCCGACATGAAGCTCATCGGCGAGATCTGGCGGCCCGACATCGCCTGTCTGCCGATCGGCGACCACTATACGATGGATCCCGTCCAAGGTGCCCACGCGGTGCGTATGCTGGGCAGCAAAGTCGTCATCCCGATGCACTACGGCACGTTCCCGGTGCTGAGCGGTACGCCGGACCGCTTGCGCGAGCTCACGAAGGATATCGCGGGCTTGCGCATTATCGATCTGAAGCCCGGCGAGACGCTCGCCCGCGATCTGGAGCGACTTGTTCCCGCATGATCGCCGCAGCGATCAGGTAGCCTTCACCACGATCTTGCCGATCAGGCGTCCGATCGCTAGCGCCCGGTCGGCGCTATTGCTCAGGTGCCGGTAGATCTCTCGCTGTTTGAGCACCATGTGGAAGTCCGGCTCGTCGAAGAGGACCGTGAGCGCCTGCCGATACTGATCTTCGATGAGACCCTCCGCGGCCTGCGCCGCCTTGGCGCAACGCCATGATTGGGCAGGATCGTTTTGGAGTTGATCCACCGCATCGCGTATCTGCTGCGCCGACGTGACCAGCACTTCAGCGATCTCGCGCATCTGGGAGGTCAAGGGAACGCTGAAGAGCGCGATCTCGCGCGCCGCGTTGTTGAGGTACCCAAGCATGTCATCGAGCGCCTCGCCGAGGTTGTAGATGTCCTGGCGGTCGATCGGGGTGACGAACGCATCGCGCAGCGCTGTATTCAGCTGATCGAGAATCACTCGCCCCTCTTGCCTGAGCCGATCGATGCGCTCGAAGCTTTGCGGCGGCGCGCCGCCGGACACGCAGTCTTTCAATAACAAGGCGGACCGCAGCAAGAGCGCCGCCTGCGTGGTCGCGAGTGCGAAGAACCGATCGAGCTTTCGCGTTCTGAACAGATCCGCCAACCACATTGCTTATGCTCCTTGAAGGATCGGTCTCAAGATGAGCGTCGCCACAACTCCGCACGCAAGCCCCGCGGGAACGGTCAAGAACCAAGCCGCGACGAGATCGAGGGCCACTTGCCAGCGCAGTCCGCGTGGATTCGTGGCCGCTCCAGTCCCCAAGATCGCGCTGGCGGTGGTTTCGGTCGTGCTCAGCGGACCTCCTAACGCCGACGCCACGATCACGGTCGTGGCTGCCGCCAACTGAAAGCACAGTGCGTGCAGCGGCCGGATCCGGAAAAGCTTGCCGCCGATCGTTTTTGCGACGCGCACGCCCCCGAACGCCATGCCTGCGGCGAAGGAGAGCACCGAGACTAAGACCACCCAGAAAGGCACCGCAAACGCCGGACTTGCAGCGCTAAGGCTCATCGCCGCGACGATCGAACCCATCATCTTCTCGGCGTCGTTCGAGCCGTATCCGACCGCTTGGGCGAACACGGTCAGGTACTGCAAGCGCATGAGCCGGTTGCCGGTGCGGAAACTCACGCGTGAAAACGCGAGCCAAGCAAGGGTATAGAGGATCGCACCCGCGACAAACCCGACGACCATCGACCCCACGAGACTGAACGCCGTCTTCTCGACACCCGACCAGATGAGCTGCCTTATCTCGCCCATCGCCCATAAGGAGCCGACTGTTGCGCTGACAAGAGCCACCGAAGCTGTGGTCGGCAAGCGAACTGCGTACGCGAGAAGAATCGCGCTCGCCCCACCAAGCATGCCGGCAGCGAGGGGAACGAAACCGACCTCGCGGTAGTTGACGATGCCGTGGCCGATGGTGAGCGCCACGGCCGTGCCCGCGATCAGGGGACCAGCCATCGCACCCGCGGTGATGACGATGAAGGCCACGGCGGGCTGGATGGTCCGACTGGCACACGCGGCCGCGAGCAGATTCCCGCCGTCGTTGAAGCCGGCGATCACGTTGAACGCGATGGCGAGCGCGACAGAGATGACGATGGCGGTGTCGAGCGTGCGAGGCGCCTCCGCGCTAGAGGATGCTCTTGCCGAGCGCCGAGCAGATCAGTTCGTTCGCAAGCTTTGCTGTCATATTGTGCTCGTCGAGCAGTGGATTCACTTCTGAAAGCTCCAGCGAGTGCGCGATGCCGCTGCGCCACAGCTGTTCCATGAACAAGTGCGCTTCGCGATAGGTCAACCCGCCGCGCACCGGCGTTCCAGTACCGGGGGCCAAGGTCGGATCCAGACAATCGATGTCGAAGCTGACGTGCACCGTGCGCGGTCCTTGACTGGCCCGTTGAAACGCGAGCTCGATGACTTTGGGCATACCCAGCTGGTCGATGTCGCTCATCGTGAAACACAATATCTCGTGCTCGAGGATCGTCTGTTTCTCTTGAGGGTCAAGCTCGCGGATTCCGATGAAGACGGAATGGCGCAAGTCGGCAGCTGGTGTCGGGAACTCAGGCGGGGGGAAGAGATCGCTGACCTGCCCGAAGGCGACGGCCATCGACATGCCATGGATGTTGCCCGTGGGACTGCTGGCAACCGTGTTGAGATCGCCGTGAGCATCCACCCAGATGACGCCTTGCGGACCCTTGACGCGCGCGATCCCCGCGAGCACGCCGATCGCCATCGAGTGATCGCCACCGAGCGCGATCGGATAGGAATCCTCCCGCAACGCCGCCTCGACCGCGTTTGCAAGCTCCCGATTCGCATCGCGGACGACGCGCACGTTCTTGGGGTGACCCGGGCCACCGCTTTGGTCGCTCTCCTCGGGCCTTACCGCGATATCGCCGAAATCTGAGAGCGCGTAGCCAAGAGACTCCAGTTCCGCGGCGAGGCCCGCGGTGCGCAAAGCCTGGGGGCCGAAGCGGGCGCCGCGCCGGCTCGCACCCAGATCGAACGGCACCCCGATCATAGTGACGCGGCGGAAACGTTCTGGGAGTGTTTGGGCAGGTGTCGTGAGGGTCTGCGCCACAGTGCACCGTTAGGTCCGCTTGGACTAAAATCCCTGGCCGCCATCGCCGATACAACGCGCAAGAGCTCCTCATCATGCGACAAATCGCCCTCCTCATCGCTGCTGCGATATTCTTTTTGGCGGCGAACGCAGCTATCGCTCCGGCGGCGCCGAAACCGGCGGCTGTCGCATTCATGCAGGCGGACCGGCTCGATCAACTTGCACCGCAACTCGAACGCCTCGTGAACACCGCCCCCGGTGAAGTGGCGATCTCAGTCATCGACCTCGACGATGGTTCAGCGCTCTCCATCAACGGAAACGTAAATCTCCCCGCGGCCAGCACGATCAAGGTCCCCATCATGGTCGAGGTCATGCGCCAGATCGCGCTCGGACGTTTTGGTTTCTACCGCACGGTCTCGTTGCGCGATGAAGACCGTGATTGCGGCTATGGAGATCTGTGCGACGCTCCTTGGGGCTCGCGGTACACCGTTTGGGAGTTGCTCTGGCGGATGATCACCGTCAGCGATAACACCGCTGCGAACATGCTCATACGCCTGGTCGGCAGGCAGAACGTCAACGAGACGATGCAGGGCTTAGGGCTGACGCAGACCTGGCTTGGCGACAGCATTCACAGCGATGGTGACGTCCGAGCGCTGCGCACCAGCTCGAACGACATGATGCGCCTGCTCGGGATGATCGCCGAGCGCCGCCTCATCAACGAGCGCGCCTGCGATGCCATGCTCGAGATCCTCGCCGGCCAGCAGCACAACAGCATGATCCCGGCATGGCTGCCGAAGTCAGTCGTGATCGCGCACAAGACCGGCACCCTCCACGACACGCTGAACGACGTCGGCATCGTGGAGCTGAACGGGGCGCCGTATGTCATATGCGTCTTCACGACGCATCTCGCCGACCTCGACGACGGCGAGCGCTTCATCCGGCGAGTTTCACTCATCACCTACCGCGAGTTCTCGCAGCACCAAACCCTCACCAACTAGGGCTTCTTCTCAGCTCATTCGAACAGGTGTGCGTGATGGTGCGCACGACTTGATGTGTGATGTTATATGCGCTTCCTCACATGCGTCGCATAGACGATATACTGAGAACGGTAGCGCGAAGCGTTGTACTGGCTGGGAGTGCTGGGGGACACAACGCCCGCGAGGGAAAGGCGTAAGACACACCCGTGGCTTTGGCAGGGGACCACGCACG
>DASPVP010000023.1:0-5739 GCA_035622315.1 Candidatus Acidiferrales bacterium
GGGCAAGAGCGCAAGGCCGAGCGTGAGTTCGCCAGGGCGCTTTCGATCACGCCGCACAACGCGGATATCATGGCCGCTCTCGCGCGGGCGTACGCGCGCGACGGCCAGCCCTCGCTTGCCGTCGGTCTCATGGCGGAACTGCGAGCGATGAAGCCGGTGCCTGCCTACGACATGGCCCTTGTGGAAGACGCGATCGGCGCGCGAGCAGCGGCCGTCCAATGGTTGACCGCAGCGCAGGCAGAGCACGACGCCAATATGACGGAGTTCGACCTCGACCCGCGGATGGACGGGCTGCGGCGCAACGTGTCGCGCCTTCCTGAGACGAACGCCTAAGCTCTAAAGCTTGGTCTGGAGCGTCACGTAGGCCTGGAACGGGATCTTCGTTCCGAGGAACTGCGTGTTGTTGTTGCCGTTTTGCACCACATAGGGATACTTGTAGTTCGGGTCCCCGGGGTTGTCCAAGAACGTGCTGGAGTTCGGCGCCACCGAGAACGGCGGCGTCGTATATACGCAGAAGCTCGACTGATCCCACGCGTAGCCACGCTGGTGGCAGTCATCAAACAAACTCGTCATCTCGATCGAAAGCTGCGTGCGCGGCGATACGGCGTAGCCTAAGGCGAGGTTGCCGGTAAGACGAGAGGGTTGCATGAACGCACCCATGTTGTCGAAACGGCCCGTGAAGTCGTCCGGAATCACGATCGTGTTGAAACAGTTCGGTGGAGGCGAGTTCGGCGGTCCACAGTTGGCGGGATCGCCGCCAAGTGTCGAAAGTGGCGCGCCGTACGAGGCACCGCTCGTAAACGTCAGCGACGGCGTGACCGACCACTGATCGTGCTTGTATTGTAGGATCGCCGTGGCGGTGACGGGCGGACCAAAACCGTTGCCCGCGGCGACGGGTTCGTCCGGCAACACATCGTAGGGCGCGTATAAACCGTTTGGATCGAACAGCGGTTGCAACGGACGTTTCCAATATGGGTTCGGCACGATGGCATCGCCTGGGGCGCAAGCAGGGTCGAGCGCTCCAGTCACGGTGTTGTAACAGTATTGCGCAGCGGCGGGGACGCCGGCCGTCGTGCTGCCGCACAGCGGAGACCCATATTGGGTCTTGCCGACGGCACTGCCGCCGGGCCCGCACGCCGACGTGTACGCGTTGTATTGCTGCACGCTCTGGTTGATGATGTTGAGCAAGTTCAACCCGCTTGCGAAATTAGAGTACTTGAAGCGGCTGTAGTCATACGTCGCCGAGATGATGCCGGCAAAGCCGTTGCGCGCCATGTCGCCTTTGAGGAACGCCAGCTCGACCCCGTATGAGGTCTCGCTGCCCACGTTCACCCCCGACTCGTTGCCACTCGTGTCGAGCAAGATGTTCTCGAACTGGCCGGTCGTGCCGCGGTAATACGGCGTGAGTTTGAAGCTCATGTCCGTGCCCGCGAGGCGTTGCTCCCAGGAGAGGTCCACGTTGTGCGACGTGTCGGGCACAAGGTCGTGTTGCGGCGTCGTGAACCCGTAGGCTAAGAATTTGTCGGCCATCGGCGTCGCGAGATCTTGTTGTACGGTGCCGTATTGCACCCACGACGCATTCGGGGGTCGGGCATAGATCCCAAAGGACGCGCGCAGCGTTGAGTCGGCCGAAAGCTCGTACGTCGCGGCGGCGCGCGGCTCGACCACCGAGTTTGATTCCGTCGGATCGTTGGATAGACCGAGGTCGACGGGCTTGCTGCCCGCAGGACAAGGGCTCGCCACGCCGGTCGTCGGATCGATCGTCCGCTGGGAGAGCGTGAGGTTGGCGCTCGACACGCAAAACTCGTTATTGAAAGCGTTGAACCAGAACTGCCGCGCCGGGTAGCCGTCGGCTTCATCGACGAGCCGGTCGTCGAAGCGCTCGACCCGCGCGCCCACGTCGATGGTCAACCTGCTGTCCGGCGTGATCCGGTCGGAGATGGAACCCGCACTCAGGATCGGGCTGACTTGATTGATCAGGCCCGCGAGCCCGTTCTCCGTCGCGATCCAGCGCGCGCCGTTGGTGACGGCCGGCCCCGAGCTCGCCGTGGTGAAGGGGTCGAAGATGCCGTCGTTGACGTTGAGCGTGGCTTGCGAAGCCGGACCGAAGCAGCTCGTATACAGCCCGGTCGACTGGTCGTAGCAGTGCTTCCCGTCCGTGTAGGTGCCGATGAGCACGCTGCCGATGTAATTGCCGCCGATGGCGCCGCTGGCTGTCTCTCCGCCCCCGAGCAGGAAGTTGAAGCCGCTCGAATAGCGATACTCGCGCGAACTCGCATACGAACCTGAGAGGGTGAGCAAGTTCTTGTCGCTCAACTGATCGGCGAAGCTCAGCACGCTGCCGAACGTGATCTCGGGGAGGATGTACTGCAGGGTTGACGGTACCGGAATGGGATCCTCGATGTCCCAAAGCGAGTACGTGCTGTAGCCGAGGACGCGCACGTACGCATGCGTGCCGATGTTGTGCTGGTACTGCAGCTTCGTGAGGTCGAAGTCGTTGTCGGCGATCGGACGCCGATCGCCGCTCACCTGGCTTTGGTAGGCGCGGCCCGCGTCCGGTGAATTCGGGAAGATGTACTGCGAGACGAGGTTCGTGTTGAGTGGGGCGAACAGCGGCCCCGTATAGATGTATTGGTCGGGGTAGGCGAAGGTCGTGCCGAAGGTGCTCGCGCCGCCGAAGTCGTTGAACGATCCATACGTGTAGGTGTGCAAATCGCTGTCGATGTGGAGCAGCTGCAGGTCGTCTGCGCCCGAATCGTGCGCGTGCGGGATCGCGTAGTGCAGGTTGACGACCGCCTCGCGGTCGCGAGTCGACGAGGCGCCGAGCGTGATGCCGGGGAGGTCGATTCCTTCGCCGGACGGCTTGAACTGGAATGAGGGGAAGAAGAAGCCTTGGTCGTACCAACTCGCGCCGTTGAACTGGTCGGCATAGCGATAGTCCTGATATGACAACGCTCCGCCGAGATAATAGGTGAATCGTCCATCCGGCGATGCCGCGCCATACTCGAGCATGCCCCTTTGATAGAGCGTGGGCGTGCCGAAGCCGTAGGACATCGATCCGAAGGGGATGACTGAACCTTTTTTGATCACCTGATTGATGTAGCCGCTGATGCCTTGGCCGTCGGAACTCGCATTTGCACCGCCCGTGTAGACCTGCAGTTCTTGCTGTCCGAGATTCGTGAGGAGCGACTCTGGGGCGTTATCGTACGAGCGGTTGACGGGCACGCCGTCCAGCTCGTAGCCGATCTGGTCCTGGTCTCCGCCCCGGATGTAGATGGGCTGATACCAGCCTTGTTGCCCCTGCGGTACGTAGATGCCGGGCACCGATGCGAGCGAGCTATAGGCTTGATCTACACCGCCGGGGCCTGCGAGCGGCCGAGCCACGGCGGAGGTCGATGGATAAACCGAATAGACGTTGATCGTCTGGCCTGGATTCACGAGGCCTGCGTGCGCGGTGGTGATGACGTGTCCGATGGTGCGCACCGCCGCAACGAGCGTGATGTCGAGACGCGCTTGGACGTCGGCTTGGATCGTCACGCCGTTTTGCACGGACGGGGTATATCCGTCGTGCGTCACGCGCAACGCGTACGTGTCGGGCGACAGAGAGAGGAACGCGTAGCGACCGCCCGTGTCCGTCACCGTGTCTGCGGTGCCCGACGGCGCCGACATGTCCACGCGGGCACCGGAAATCGGCGTCCGGTTTGCGGCGTCCAACACCCGGCCGCTGATGCCGCCGGTCGTGCCGGCCTGCGCCTGGCCCGTAGCGGCTAGGACGAACGCGAGCGCACAGGCGCTTGGAAAAAGAGATAGCCACGCTGCTCTAGGACGCATGCAAGAGTCTCCCCGCGCGAGACGAAACGAGGCCATCCAGTTCCGCGAGGGACGGGTCGCGTCCCGTCTCCACAGTGACCGCGCTCTCGCCTGGTCATCTAGGGTTGTGCAGAACCGATATTCCTGGCATGAGAAACTTCAGCCTCATCGGCCTTCTCATCGTCGTCGCAATCATCGGCTATTGGGCGAAGTCGACGCTCGCGCCGTCCGTCTCCCACGACCCGAACGACAAGACATCGGTCGAGTATTGGGTGACGCACGAGAGCGATCGTCAGACCATGCTCAGCTACTGCAACGCGCACCCCGACCAGCAAAACACGCAAGACTGCAAGCTGGCCATCGCGGCGCAGACGCAAGTGGATACGCAACCACAAGCGGGGCAGAACGCCGGCCAAAGCGGCGTCGACCAAGAGACTGGCCAAGCGCAGGACGAGCTCGAAGCGCAAAAAGACGCGAACAACCTGCCTTAGGGACTTTGTATGGGGGGCGATTGCAAATCGCCCCGTCTATGCGCTTGCGCTTTCCTTACCAGTACCAGGCATCCAGCGATTGACGAGGGCGCGCAGCGCCTCGAGCTGGATCGGCTTGGAGAGATAGTCGTCCATCCCGGCGCCGACGCACAGTTCGCGATCCCCCTCGAGCGCGTTTGCCGTGATCGCCACGATCGTCGTGTGCCGGCGCGTACCGACTTCGGACGCACGGATCTTGCGCGTCGCTTCGAAACCATCCATGCCCGGCATCTGGCAGTCCATGAGCACGAGCCCATAGTCGCGCTTTTTGACCGCATCGATCGCCTCTTGGCCGCTCTTGACGACCTCAGCGTCCAAGCCCAAACGGCGCAATTGCGCGACAGTGAGCTTCTGGTTGATGGCGTTGTCCTCGGCCACGAGCACCTTTGCCGGAGCGACGGGCGGAAGTTGCGGCTCGAGCTGCTCTAAGATGGTCGCCGCTGCTTGCGGGTCAGCCGGCATGGCGTTGCCGTGGCGGATGGCGGACGAGATGCTCATGAATAGTTGCGACTGCTTCACGGGCTTGGTCAGATACGCCGCAAAGCCGGCACGCGCAGCCTCGTTGCGTTGCAGATTGGCATCGAACGCCGTCATCAAAATGAGGCGGATTGCGGAAAGCAGCGGTTCGGAGCGGACGCTCCGGGCGAGCGAGAGCCCGTTCATCTGCGGCATCCAGAAATCCACGATCGCGATATCGTAGGGATCCCCTGCGTTCGCTGCCTTGCGCAGTGCGGCTAGCGCATCGTCGCCGCTCGCGACGCTGTCGGCGCGCATGCCCCAGGAGGTCACATAGGTGTAGATGATTTCGCGCGCGATCGCATCGTCGTCGACGATGAGCGCTCGGTGGCCGCGCAGCTCGGTGCGCGGCGGATCGACTGTGGCGATGGTGCTCTTCGAAAAGCGCGCGGTGAAGGAGAAGATGGAGCCTTTGCCCACCTCGCTCTCAAAGCCAATCTCGCCACCCATGAGCTCGACGAGCCGCTTGCAGATCGACAGACCGAGACCAGTGCCGCCCGCGTAGCGCGTCGACGAACCGTCGGCCTGGACGAAAGGCTGGAAGAGGCGCGTGCGCGCCTCCTTGGGAACGCCGATCCCGGTGTCGGTCACCGCGAACTTCAAGATGACCGCATCGCCTTGCTCGCCATCCTTGGTCACCCGCAGCGTCACGCGGCCGGCATCCGTGAACTTGATCGCGTTGCCGACCAGATTCATGAGCACTTGGCGCACGCGGCCGGCATCGCCACGCAGCGAGCGCGGCACGTCCGGGGCGACGAAGGCCTGCACGGCGAGCGACTTCTGGCGCGCTTGCGAAGCGAGCAAGTCGGCCACGCTTTCCGCCACGACGGTCGGCGAGAACTCCGCGATCTCGAGATCGAGCTTCCCGGCCTCGAGCTTCGAG
>DASPVP010000024.1:0-4165 GCA_035622315.1 Candidatus Acidiferrales bacterium
CCGTTTGGGTGATGGCAAGCGCTTTGCGCTAGTAGGTGAGTAGCGTCCTCACGGGTGTCGACCCGAGTTTGGCCCGTCCGCCGAGCGCTGCAAGCTCGATGATGAATCCCGCGCCGATCACTTCGCCGCCGAGCCGTTCCACGAGCGTCTTGGTCGCGGCGGCCGTGCCGCCGGTCGCGAGCAGATCGTCGACGATGATCACGCGATGCCCCGCCGTGATGGCATCTGCATGCACTTCGAGCGTATTCGTGCCATACTCGAGCGCGTAGTCTGCTTTGATCGTCGTATACGGGAGCTTGCCCGGCTTGCGCACCGGGATGAGGCCTGCTCCGAGTTTGTACGCGAGGGGTGCGCCGATCACATAGCCCCGCGCCTCGACTGCGACCACGAAGTCTACGTCTTCTCCAACGAACTCGTCGGCGAGCAAGTCGACCGCCGTCGCGAACCCGCGGGGGTCTTTGAGCAAGGGCGTGATATCGCGGAACAGGATGCCGGGTTTGGGGAAATCCGGGATCGCACGGATGAGCGCTTCAAGTTCGGATCGCTTCATTGAGCCTCACAACCCGTAGCGCATCAAGACCATGCAGGTGAGTCCGAGGCAAAGACCCAGGATCGAAAGGCCGGAGAGCAGCGAGATGCGACGCAGCAGCTTCGGTCGCTCTGCGTCGGGCACTGTGCTCAAGGACCTCGCGATGCGCCCCGTGACGCCACCGACAACCGCGATGATGATGGCCAAGATGAGCGCTGCTCCCAGCGTCATGCCGTAGGCCGACCCTTGGAAGAAATCCCAGCTGCGCGCCGGCCCGTAGACGGTGGCGCGCAGCAATCCGAAGATGATCGTCAACGCGCCTGCCGGTGCGAGAATCATATGCGTTCGGCTGCCTAATCGGTGGCCCACCTCGAGTGCTGCCGCTGGGTCGGCACTGCGCAGGGCTGGTCCGATAACCGTGAACACGAACACGGTACCGCCAAGCCACACGGTCGCGAAGAAAACGTGCAGCCATTGCGTGATGAATTGACCCCAAGGCATCCGGCTCGCTCCTCGTCTGTAGCGTGAGGCGGACTCCACGTTCCGGCAACGCTTGCGTCACCCCTTGACGGTCCGCTTTCGCGGTGGGAAATGCGCTTGCGATAAGGGGGCAAACCGACCGTGGACCAGATCAGCGCGAATCCAATCGTGAACCGTAACGTGGTGTTCGGCGTCTACCGCGACGGCGACAACAACCTTGACGCCGTTCAAGAGCGGAATGTTACGGACTTCATCCGGACGACCGCGTCCAATCCTTCACTCAAGGTGCTGGCAGAAGACACGACGCGCCTCCCACATCCGCCCTTTCTCCGCAGTCAGTTGCGCACTGAATGGTCGACGATAGAGAACGGCACGCAGCACATCACGCGGGTCACGTCGCCCGTCGACATGTCCGATCGCAAATCGCTTGCGACGTTCGTGGAACAGACGCTCGAAGCACGGACGGGCGACCCGAAGTTCAAGTCGGCGGATGTTTGGATCGACCTTGTGGATCATGGCGGTGGTGATGGCGGCGGTTTGCAGGCGGACTCAAGCGGTGGCTTTATGTCGCTCCAGGATATCGCGGGTGCCATCAACGATGGACGCGCAGCGTTTCGTAAGAAATTCCCAGGAGCTGACGATTCAGTCACAGGCGTGCTGGCCAACCAATGTCTCATGGCGACGATCGGTTTTTGCGACACGCTGTCGCATAGCGGCGTCCGCTTTCTAGCGGCATCCCCCGAGACCATGCTCGCTCCGGGCGTGCCTTCGGCGGCGTTCGCAGACGCCCTGACCACGAGCTCGAACTGGGCCCAGCAAGGAGTTGACGCGACTATGCGCGTGCGCTACGGATCGGGCAGCGATGCATACCATCCCGCTGCGGCGTTTGATGTGTTCGACCTCGACCCCAAGAAGATAGCCGCCGTTCGGTCGCAGGTAGGCCAGTTCAACGAGCAAGTCGCACAGGCGGCTTCCTGTAAGCAAGGACACGAATACGTCCAAGACGTCCGCAGCGATCTTCGATCCGTGCGCGGTATGGTCCGATTCGATCATTCCGCCAAGATGCCGTGGCACGCGGATCGTCCTGCTATCGCATCGTATCAAGCGGTGGCGGCAGACGATCGGCTCCCAAGTCCCCTTCGCGACGCGGCTCTGCATGCGGCAGATGCGGTCAGGGATCTTGTCCTAGCCCACAAAGAGTCTGCGAGTTTCGGGCCATTTCATTCTTCGTACGCCGACGCAGTCGGTCCGACCGTACATCTTCCCATTACGCGCCAACTATACGACTCGTGGGCCGATCAGGGCGTGGTCGAAACGCACAACGATTTCTTCGACGCCGTGAACGGACGTTCGTTCGCGCGCGCCGTTGGATCGTACAATCGGGCTGAAGACGCGGCTGGCGCCGCTGCCTAAACCGGGTGATGTTCCACGGCCGCTTGGTTCAGTGATCGGGTTCGAGGTGGATCAGCACGTGGGCGCGCGGCAACTCGGACTTCAGGTCCGCCACAATTACATCCGAGAGCTCGTGTGCCCGACCGATAGGCATGTCGTGCGCCATCTGCAAGTGAAAGTCGATGAACTCACCGCCACCGGAGCGCCTCGTGCGAAGTTTGTGGTAGCCTGAGAATATCGATTGGTGCCGCTCGATGACCTGACGGATGCGCGCCTCTTGCTCGGGCGGTAACCGCCCGTCTGTAAGGTCGACGAACGCTCGCGCACTCACGTCATACGCAGATTTCACGATGAGGCCGGCGATCATGAGCGAGATGATGGGATCGATGAGCGCGAACTTCGTCCAGTGGATGACCGCAAGGCCGACCGCAACCCCGACCGCGGTCCAAACGTCTGCACCCAACTGCGCGGCCTCCGCCGACAGAGCTGGGGACTGCTCGTTTCGCGCCGTTCGGCCGAGCCCGCGGGAGACGAAGAAGTTCACCACCGCGGACAACAGCATGACAGCGATGCCGAGGTTGATGTGCGCGATCGGCGACGGCGTGCGGATCCGCTGGATCGCCGCGACGACGGCGACCGCGGCCGTGGCGATGATGAAGAGCGCCTCGATACCGGCGCCGACGTTCTCGAACTTCCCGTGCCCGTAGGCGTGGTCCGCGTCCGCCGGCTTGGCCGCGAGCCGCACCGACACGAGCTGAAACGTTGTGACAACCAAGTCGACGCCGGAATGCAGGGCTTCGGATAAGACGCTGACCGAGCCTGAAATGAACCAGACGCCCAGCTTAAAGAGGACCAGGAGCGCGTTGGAGACCAGCGGAACGCGCAGAGCGCGCGCTCGCGCCGCACCGGTAAGGCGGAGCGCCTCGTTAAGGTTCTGGGTTCCTTGGGAGCTGCTCGTCTGGCTCTGCGTCGCCGCCATCTTCGTGTAGTTCAGCCAGCAATCCGATGATTCCGCCGGGGGTAGACGGCTGTGCTTCGACGTTCGCCGATGCAGGTTTCTTCCGTCGGTAGCGTGGTGGTGGACCTTGCTGCACTTTCCGCTTTGGCGGCGTGCGACGCGCCACGTCCGTGCTCATGGCCCCTGCCGGGGCGCCACCTGCGGTTGCCGTCTGCAGCTCCCGCTGGCTCGCGGCCGCGCGGACGGCAAGACGCTTGCGGTTCTCCCAGTTCTTCCAGAGCACGAGGAGTGGACTCGCTATGAAGATCGAGGAGTACGCCCCGCTCGTGACGCCGACGAGCAGTGCGAAAGCGAAATTCTTGAGCGTGTCGCCACCAAAGAAAAGGAGCGCGAGCAGCACGATGAGGACGGTGGCGAGGGTGTTCACCGAACGGGTCATGGTCTGAAGCAGCGAGGTGTTGACCATCTGATCGTAGGGCGTGTCCGGCATAAGCCGGCCATTTTCGCGAATCCGGTCGAAGATCACGATGGAGTCCATGACCGAATAGCCGATGACGGTCAACAGCGCAGCGAGAAAGGCATCGTCAGCCTTCCGGTTGGCTATCGCGTAGATACCGACCATCACCAGGACGTCGTGGATGAGGGCGATGTCAGCGATGATCCCATAGCGGAGCTGGTTGCCGAACCGGAACGCGATGTAGATGAGCTGCAGCACGAGCGCGATGACGAGCGCCCACAGCGACTTGCTCAAATACTCTTTGGAGAGGCTCGGTCCCACGGACGTGATTTGGCTCTGACCGCGATCC
>DASPVP010000025.1:0-12294 GCA_035622315.1 Candidatus Acidiferrales bacterium
TGCGGCCTTCTCTGCCCGCTGGCACGTTCCTCGCCCAACGCGATGCGCGAAGCCAGGCGTGGTGCAAGCAGCTGATGTGGAGCGAATCGAAAAGCTCCTATTACGCGAGCAGGTTCTTGCCCTCGGCCAAGCGCCGTGCGCTCGAAGCGCTGTACGCCGTCTTTCGGACGGCAGACGATCTTGCAGATGAACCTGGTTTGGAGCTCAGCGAGCGCCGTCAGGGACTGGCCTTGGTCGCGCGCGATCTTGAAAACGCCGCCGACCTTTCCGATGAGAGCTCGGCCCCGTGGTTCCCAGCTGTGCGGGCGGCGTTCGCCGCCTATCCCATCGCGCGCTCCGACGCGCTCGGAGTCATCACTGCCTGTCTGCGAGAACTCGACGGCGTGCGCCCGTCCACCATCTCCGACCTCGAACGCCACGCGGCGTCGCTCACCGGTGGGGTCGCCCGATGCGGGCTCGCGGTGCTTGGCGCGGACGACCCGCGCTCGCTCGCGCTTGCAGAGCGCATCGGCATAGCCATGCAGTTTACCAACATCCTGCGAGACGAGAAGCGCGATCTGGAGCAGGGGCGTGATTACTTGACATTCGCGGGTTCCGATGAGGGCAACCGCTTCGCTGCGAAAGAAGAGATCGCGGCTCGCGCGCGCGCTCACTACAGAGCTGGCGAGGCGCTTGTGGCGTCGCTGCCCCGTGACGGCTCGAATGTCGCCGTGATGCTGGCGATCGATCTCTACCGCGCCTTGCTCTCGAAGCTGGAGCGAAAGCGTTTCGCGTCGCTTGGGGAAAGAGCGCGACTCGGACGGGTTGAGGTCATTTGGTGGGCCGTTCGCTCGAACGTCGCGGCGTTTATGCGCTAGGGAGCAGCGTGCTGTCCCAGTTACCGCACTTCGAGCATTCGTGGTACGAGCTGTCGAGAAAATCGAGCACCGCAGTCTCCGGTGAGGGCGCGTTGCGCACGTCATCGTAGCGCAAGAGAAACTCGTTCAGCTGCCCGCTCCAAAAAGCGCTCGCCGGCCGGAGTTTGCGTTGTTCGACGTCCGCGGGCTTCGGATAGATGTAGCAACCGAATGCCGGCTCTGGGAAACGGGCATCTCCTGGCCAGAATCCGGCATAGATCTCCTCGGCGTCCATCGACGTGCGATAAAGCCATGGGGCGCCCTTCGGCGGTGTCGCGGGCTTGCCGGTGTATCGCGTGTATGCGAGGTCGAACGAGCCCCAAAAGAAGTGCACGGGCGTATGCCTACCGAGAAACGGCGCTCGATGCCGCTTCAAGAGTTTGTCCACCACCACTAAGATCTGCCAGAAGCGGTGCACGTAGGCGGCGTCATACGACGCATGTTTGTTGTCTTGGTCGAGCGGGGTGAGGTCCGCGACCTCCTGCGGGATGGGCGAGATGGCCACCTTCACCCCGATGTCCGCCAAAAGCGACATCACGGCATCATAAAAGGAAGAGACAGGACGCGGCCCGAGAGGCAGTGTTCGCTTACGCCCGTCGTCGCGGGCGATGATGAGCTCGTGAGCGATGAAGTCAAAATCAACCGAGAAGGCGCCGGGATCGTAAGGGATCGGACTTGTGGTCAGCCCGCGCGTCGTGACGTAGAGCGTGACCTGTGCCCACTGCGGTTCCGGCGGCGCCAGCGCCAAGCGCAGTTTGCCGGCGACCTGCATGTAAAGTTGCAGCGTGTCTTTGGTGTCTTGCCAGTCCGCGAGCGGCAGCGGCTGCCAGGGCGACGCGGGGCTCATCTACGATAACGCTGGCGCATGACGTTCATCGTTCCTTTCGCACGCCAGTCGTTGCCCATCCGCCCGAGGACCATCGGCGCCCAGACGAGCGCGAGCAGGACCCACAGTATGAAAACCCATGGGGAGTGCCAGCGAAAACCATACCACACGAAAAGAACAAGCGGCGTGCTCAACACAAAGCACGTCAAGAACGCGCGGACGAACGAGGGTTTCGGGGGTTCGACTCCTAGCATCGATCCTCTTAGCGAAGGTGTCACGGCAAGTTCGAAGACCGGCGTCGGAGGACCCGCTTGCCTGAGGTGTGGAACGAGCGCTTCCCTGTCTGGCCCCGTGGAGCCGACTTAGATGATCGCGTTGCGTTGTCTCGCGTGCGCCGTCGCAATCATGACGCTCGGCGCTTTCTCCGCCCCCGGCGTCTCGAAAGACGTGACCGGAACCGCTCCGGTCGTCGCTCGTGGACCTGTGTCGCTGACCACGTCGGTCGGCGACATCAGCGTCAACACGTGGTCGAATCCAGCCGTTCGCTGGGTCGCCCACGAGCATGCCGCCGACCCGGCCGATCTTGCGCGACTTTCGCTCCAGGTCACTCGCGATGCGGGCGGCCTCAGCGTGACCGCGATCCCCTTTGCGGGCTGCGAGGACTGCGGCATCGACCTCTCTGTGTGGGTGCCGAAGACGGCGTCGGTGACCGCGAGCAGCGCGCACGCGGACGTGGACATCAACGGCGTCAGCAATGGGGTGATCGTACGCGTGGAGCGCGGCGACATCCAGATCGAAGCCGCAAATGGAGACGTCGTCGCGCAGACCGAGGTAGGCGACGTGAGCGTGCGGGTCCCGAGGCTCGCGGACACGCGCAAGATATCGCTGAGGAGCATCGTAGGTAATGTGCGTCTTCAGTTACCACGGTCCGCCGCTGCGACGATCACGGCCTCGACCGCCATCGGGGAGATCCGCAGCGACTTCGGGACCCCGCAAACCCGCATGACGAGCCAAGCGCTCCAGACCAAGACCGGCAGCGGGGATGTCAAAGTGAACATCGGCACGCACACCGGTGACGTGGACGTGCTCGCGCTATAAACCCCTAGGTGTTCTCAGGCATTTCTCAGAGCAGTCTCAGACTGTCCTGATAGATTCTTGACATGAACAAATTCAAAGCGGCGATATTGGCGATCGCCCTTTCCACTTTGCCGTGCATCGCACTGGCAGACCAATACGGAAACGCCACGCCGTCTCCACAGATGCGCGCGGCGTTCTCGGTGATGCAGCAGGCACACGCCAAGATGGAGCAGCTGCATGCCCAAGCACGGCTCGCCGCGCTCAATTCCTTGACGCCCGCTCACCGCGCGCTGCTCGCGCAGGTCGTCGGTCAACTGGCGATCGCGGCGAATCCAGACGTGAACGCTGCGGCGCGATCGATCGACAACGCGCTCTCCCAAAACGAGGGCCGCTCGATCTTGAACATCTCATCGTCGCTCGAATCGCAATCCCGTCAGATCATGGAAGCCGCGCGACAGCAGATGATGGCGGCGAACCCGAACGGCCAGGCAGGTCCGGGGGGCCCTGGTGGCCCTGCAGGTCCAGGTGGCCCGTGGATGGGCGGGCACGGCTTTCATCAGGGGATGCAAGGTCCGCAAAACAGCACTCCGGATCCAGGCATGATCCTGTTGCTCATGAGCACGCACGCGCTGCATCCGATGGGCTTCCATAATCGCGGATAGACCCGATCAAACTTTGCGCTGGTGCAGCGCGAAGCGGTTGCCATCAGGGTCGGTCGCAAAACAGGAAGAGCAGACCGGCCCTTCTTGTATCTCTGTGACCTTCACCCCGTGTTTGACGAGCCGCTCGCGAGCTTGGGTCAGATCATCGACTTCGAAGGCCGCGCTGAACGCCGAACCCGGGGCGATGCCAAGACCTTCACCCCGCCCGATGCCGAACGTCGTATCTCCCGCGTCGAATTCCACCCAGTAGTCGCTTGCGAGCCCCGCCTGCTTGAGACCCACGATGTCGCGGTAGAAAGCGACCGCTCGTGGCACATCGCTTACAGAGTACGCCACAAATGCTATCCCTTTGATCATGTGCACCCCCTAAGAACAGGGAAGCTCAGCTGTCGAGGCACCACAGCCCTTTCGGCCGCCTTCCGTACCGCCCGTTCGGACGCCTGACCCAGGGCCAATCGACCTTGCGTGGCCCATGGAAATGGCCTATTATGGTAACCGGGGGACCGCAATGAACCTTTCCGCCAAACGCGTATTGCCGCTCGCCATCGCCGCATTGGCGGTGGCCTGCTTGGGTGCTGCAAGCGTACCGACGCTTCCCATGCCTTCCAACGGCGCGATGATCTACAACCCGGGCACCGGGGATTATTCAGGTTTTCGCATCGTCGTAAGCCCGGATGGCCGTGCGATCGCAATCGATGGCGCCGGCCACGCCTCTACCCAACTCGAGAACGACGTGGTCGCGAAGTTTTTCAGCGATCTTGCGAGCGCGGGTCCTTTGGCGCAGCTTTCGGCGAAACCGTGCACTGCAAACGTGAACGCGCCGACCACGGTCGAGGTCAACTCGGCGATCATCATCAGTTGGAAGGGACAACATTCACCGGCCCTCACCTGTGCCACCGACGCGAGCGCTCAGCGCCTCTTGCTCGATGCGACCCAGATCCAGCGAGCGCTGTACGTGCAGGCATACCGGAAACGTAACCTCGCCACATACGGCACGTCGTACGACCTGTCGGCTGCAAATGCAGCGGCGTACGATGGAGGGGGTTACGGCGGGATCACGTTCAACCAATTCTATTCCGGCGGTTTCAGCAACTCACAGTTCTTGACGGATCCATTCACGATCGAGCACTTCAGCGCTGAGAACTACATGACGAGTCTGCCGTACTCGTCGCCGTACAGCGGAAGTCCATACACGACACTGCCGTACGCGGGACTCCCGTATTCATCTCCGTTCTCATCCTTGCCGTACACGAGCCCATTCGCGTCTCCGGCGTTCACCTCGCCTTACTCGGGCAGCCCGTTTGTGAACCCGGGCTTCTCGTCACCGGCCACGGGCACTGGCCCCTACACGACCAGCACCCCGTAAATAACCGCTAGTCACCACCGAGCGGATCCGCCAACACCCGCATTGACTGCGGCGGTGGCGGTATTCGCTGCGGGTGATCCGAGTGCGCTCCGGGCACGGGCCGCTCGCCGAACGAACTCCGCCGGCCTTGCAGCCGCGAGAGCACGCCGAGCTTGGTGACGTACATGGCCTCGTTCAGTTCCGACGTTGGCGCGTGCGCGACCGCGAATATGCCAAGAGGCACGCCGTTCGCGAAAATCGTTGTCGTGTAGTCACCCACCATCAGGCCGCCCGCCGTCTGCGGAAGCCAACCCAGCTGCGATGGGCCTGCCAAGAACGCGGGCGTGCTCCATGTGTTGCCGCCATCCTGCGACGAGATGAACCCTGTGTCGAGTTGACACGTCGACACACTGCACGACGTCTGAGGGTAGAAGAAGTACGTGATACCGATTTCGGCGCTCGGTCCGGCCGTCATCGGAGAGATGCGGATGCCGGGGAGGAAATGATCGACCGTCGAGGTCGGCGCGTCGATCGGCACGCGCGCCGGTGGCGTCCAGGTGAGCCCATCCGACGACGTGCTCAGCACGATGTCGTTCTCCTCGCAATCCGTGCGGTAGCGGCAATCCTGCCAGACCAAATACACCGTGCCAGCCGCATCGGTCGCGGCCGAGGGCAGGGGAGCGCTGCGCAAGCCGCCCGCATCGAGGTGGTCTGAGATCGGTGACACGAGCACGGAGGCGCTCCAGCTCGCACCACCGGTGGTCGAGACGAAGGACAGCACGTTGGCCTCAAACGAGTCGTCGATGGGCACCACGACCGTGCCGTTCGGCTGCACCAGCGGCTGTCCGCCGATCCCGCTCGCGTCATCGGCTGTCGTGAGCGGCGTGCCCCACGTCTGCCCACCGTCCGTCGACGTGCACATCTCGATCAATCCGTTCTCCGCGAGATTGTCGAACTCGACGTAGCAACGTCCGTAGAACGGACTCCCCGGCGAATCGTCGCAAGTGATCCAATCCTTGTCGGTCGAGATCTGTCCGGGCGCGATCGCGACCGGCGCGCCGAAGTTGATGCCGTCGCTCGAACGGCTGACGACGACCGCCGGCGCAGGTGCTCCGCTGAAAATGATCGGCAGCCCAGCGATGAGCCAGACGGCATGCGCGGCATCGTAGGCGACTGAAGGATCGCTGATGCTATCGAAAGGGGCGCCCGGGGTCTCGATGTTGGTCGTGTCCGGCAACACGCCGTCGGTCCATGTGGCGCCGCCGTCGTGCGATGTTGCGAACGCAAGGTCAGAAGAACCTGCATCGAAGAAACGGCCGGACTGGAACGCGGCCACGATCGTCGAGCCGAAAACGGCCGCGTCAGGTTCGACCTCGGTCGCGTGCTGGCTCGTCGAGTTCGTGAAGATGTCGTGCGAAAGCGGGAGCAGCGCGGAGATCTGCGGGCTCGGCGCCGACTGGGCAGCCTTTTCTAGCGAGTTGATCGCGGCACCGTTGCCGCATCCGGCGGCAAGAACGCAGCTAGCAATCCACGCGAGCGGCGCCCAGTGTCTAGAAGTCGACCGACGTCCCGACGCGCTGCGCGAGTGCCCGCTCGAAGACCAGCCGTGCGCACGCGAGATCCTCGATCGCGATTCCCAACGAGTCGAACAAGGTGATTTCATCGGGGCTCTGCCTCCCGGGGGCTCGGCCTGCGAGCACGTCGCTGAGCAAGGTCAGGTTCTGGTCGGCACTCAGGTGTCCATCTTTTCGCGCGAGCAGCAGGTTGCCGCTCTCGCGCGCCGCCCCGTCGGCCGAGTCGATGAAGATTTTCACCTGAGCGAGCAGCTCGCCGCTCACCTCGCGCGAGTTCGGACCACCGAAGCCCACCGCGTTGAGGTGGGTGCCCGCGTCGATGTCGGCACGCGTCAGAATCGGCTCGCGCGCCAATGTGACGGTGCACACGACGTCGGCACCGCGGCACGCGGTCGCGACCGACTGGCTCACCTGTGAGCGCAGGCCGCGACCTTTCGCGAACGCGGCGAGGGCCGCCGCGTTCTCAGGCGATCTCCCCCAGATCCGCAGCTCGTCGACCTGCATGACGAGCGCGAGGGCATCGATGTGCGCGCGTGCTTGCACGCCAGTACCAAGGATGGCGAGCGTGCGCGCATCGGATCGCGCGAGCAGACTCGTCGCAAGCGCAGAGGTCGCAGCTGTCCGTATCTCCGTGATGTAGCGACCATCCATGACCGCCGCCGGGCGCCCGGTGCGCGGGTCGAAGAGCGCGATGATGGCATTGTGCGTGTGCAATCCAAGCTCGGCGTTACTAGGGAAGAGCGTGACGAGCTTCGCGCCGAGCGCCGCCGTTTTGCCCGCGAGCGCACCCGGCATCGCCCCCAGCACGCCGCGATCGCCAGCCGCGATCGTGCGCAGCGGCATGGAGATCTCGCCAGCGGCCTGCGCGGCAAAGGCTGCTTTCACCGCCGCAAGCGCCTCGCTCATCGAGAGAAGACCTGCGACGTCTTTTTCGTCGAGGATGAGCACGATCGCCACCCGTCCTTCCTTCGCGCGGGAAAGCGGCCTTCGCTTACGAATGGTCCGCGAGATGATCCAGGTCCTCGCCACCGATTTTACCGAGGCGAAAATTTTCATCCCGGATGTGTTTGCAGATGCCCGGGGTTATTTCAAAGAGACGTTCTCCACCGACAAATACGCGGCGCTCGGTCTGCACGACGTCTGGTTGCAGGACAGCGTTTCGCGCTCGCGTCGGAATGTCATCCGCGGCATGCACTACGATCCGCGCATGGCGAAGCTGGTCCAGGTCTTGCGCGGGAAGATCTTCGACGTCATCGTCGACGTGCGCCAAGACTCCTCCACCTATAAACGCTGGCAAGGTTTCGAGCTCAGCGAAGACAACCATCACCAGCTCTACGTCCCTCGCGGGTTCGCGCACGGTTTCTTGGCGCAGGCGGACGACGTGGTCGTCCACTACAAGATGACGGCGCTCTACGACCCGAAGAGCGAAGGCGTGCTGAGCTGGCGGGATCCTGACGTCGGGATCGCCTGGCCTCTGCGAGGCGATCCTATCCTGTCGCCCAAAGACGCGGCCGCCTAGAAAGAAGCTCGATGGACGCAGCCCAGAAGAAGAACACCGGCATCTTCATCACGCGCTCGCTCGCGGAGCTCACCGAAGAGGAACATCAGGCGCGCGGGCCGGCGTTGCGGCGAGCCCTCGGTCCGTGGGCTCTCATCGCGCTCGGCCTTGGGAACATGGTAGGAGCCGGTATCTTCGCAACAGTCGGCACGGGCATCCACGACTACGCCGGTCCGGGAATCTTGGTCTCGTTCGCGATCTGCGCCGTCGCATCGGCGTTCGCAGGTCTGTGCTACGCCGAGTTCTCCTCGATGGTGCCGATCGCGGGGAGCGCCTACACGTACACTTACGCGACGCTTGGTGAGTTCGTCGCCTGGCTCATCGGATGGAACTTGATCTTGGAGTACGGCATGTCGGCGGCGCCGGTCGCGTCGACGTTCTCGCAAAACATCCAGATCACGCTCGCAGGCCTCGGCATCCATCTCCCGGTGTGGGCGACGGCTTCATACAACCCGGCGGGGCACACCTATTTCGACGTCTTGGCGGCGGCTGTCGTCATCGCGTTCGCGCTGCTCGTCTCCGTCGGCGTGCGCGAATCGACGGGGACGAATTCGGTGATCGTCGTGATCAAGATGGGCGTGCTCGCGTTCTTCGTGCTCATCGCGCTGCCGCATTTCCACATCGCCAACTTCACGCCGTTCTTGCCGCACGGGTGGCGCCAGCCCGCCCCGCACGAGACGATCGTCGGCGTCATCCCGGGCGCGTTCTACGCTTTTTTCGCCTTCATCGGATTCGATGCCGTCACGGTGGCGGCCGAAGAGGCCAAGCAGCCGCAACGTAACGTGCCCATCGGCGTGCTTGGATCGTTAGGTTTTGGCACGCTCTTCTACACTGCGGTAGCGATCGCGCTCATCGGGCTGCAGCCTGCGTCTGCGATCAACTCCAACACGCCGCTGCCCACGGCGCTCGCGTCGGCGGGTCTTGGCCGATATGCGTGGACCGCGATCTTAGGCGCGCTGCTCGGCACGTCGTCCGTCATCCTCACGGCGATCTACGGTCAGAGCCGGCTCTTCATGGTGATGGCGCGCGATGGGCTCTTGCCCAAAGGCGTGGCCGCCATCAGCCAGCGCTTCCGCACGCCGGCGCGCATGACCGTGATCATGGGCTTGGTCATCGCGGTGCTCGCGGGCTACTTCAATCTCGATACGCTGCTAAGCTTCGTGAACACAGGAACGCTCTCGGCCTTCTTGCTCGTGTGTGTCGGCGTGATCATCTTGCGCTACACGCAGCCCGACCGCCCGCGGCCGTTTCGCACTCCGCTCGTGCCCCTCGTGCCGGCGTTGGGCGCGATCATGTCCGCATTCCTGATGTTCTACGGGACCGACATGCTCATCTGGATACGGTTCGCCGTCTGGATGGTCGTCGGACTGGCGCTATACTTCTTGTACGGCTACTGGCATAGCGAAGCGCGCAAGGCCGCGCTCGCGCAGAAGAGCACGACGACGTAACCCCCGAGCGCTGCAGGGACTAGGGTCGGGGTCCGAACGCCGTCGCGCTGTTCAACCCTTCGGTCATGGATGAAGCATCCAGGGCGATCGACCAGCTCTCATGGTCGTGCACCATGCCGCCGGCATGCGGTCCGTTGTAATGCAAGGAGTCGAGTAGGACAGCTTCAAGCGAGACAAGCCGCCGGCTGGCGCGGTCGTAATCGAGCTGCGCTGAGATGTGCGCGATCCCTGTGGCGTAGCCCAAGGCCTCATCCGATAAGGTCATCACCGGCTCGCGCATGGGCACGGTTCCGGTGGCTTGGATCGTGAAGACCTGCACGCCGAAGACGAGGCGCGTGCCGGTCACCACGAAGTGCAACTCCGGCTGCGCCATCATCCCGAACAGCCTCGTGCCAAGCTTGCCCGTCCACGCGTCCCCCACGGCGAGGTCGTCGCCTGCTTTCACCGCGGTCTCTCCGAGAAACGGCAGCGGCAGCAAGAAGAAGCCACCGAGCCTGCCCGAATCGCGCACGATCTTGCCACGCGTGTCGATGAGCGACCAGCTCTGCGGCTGAGTGATCACGGGTCTCACGTCGTCGACCGTGACCGTGATCGTGCCGGAGCGATGTAGCGTTACGCCTGCGCCGTCGACCTTCGTGACGACGATGCGCTCGAAGCCCTTGACGTTCGTGGGCACAGCTTGCTGGTCGATGATGCGCCCGAAAGCGTCTTTGCCTGCGATCGTTTGGGTGAGCAGCGCGTGCAGGCTATAGTCGAGCTTTTCGCCGACCTTGCGGGTCTGCGTTTGCGGGATGGGCGTGGCTTGGGGGGCGTCGGCGAGAATCGAAGGCGACGCGCCAAGTGACGCGGCGACGAGAGCGGCCAGCAACATTCGGATTCACCATTACGGCGCGGCCGAAGCGCTACCTGTCACGTGCCCTCTTCGGGACACGCAAATGTAGCAGCAGACACACGCGATGGACGAAAGAGAGTGGGGGCGATTTTACAATCGCCCCCTACATGGATCGAATATGCGGGGCGATTCTTACAATCGCCCCTACATTGCGCTTTTGCTGCCTGTTTTCTCTGCGAGCTTGCCGAGGTTGACCATGACGATCACGCCCACGATGGTGACGATGACCGCGTACAAAAACTCCGGACCGATGCCTTTGCCTGCGGGGAGGATCTGCTTGATGAGATCGGTGATGGCCGTGTTCCACGCGAGTGCCGCGATGACGCCGAAAGCCGCGCTTGCAAGCGCGATCATCGTGGCGATGTACTGAGCCCTGTCGCCCATCTGAAACCTCCTGTTGCGCGACGCCATGTGCGCCGACGAAGGGCGAACGTTTTTTCGGCGAGCCATCAATACCTCGCCGCAGCAGAGGGGTTTGCCGCAGGCGGCGCAAACCTCACCGCACGCGCGATCATCTGGTCGCGGCGGTTTCTTGCTTTGGCTCCGCCAATCGAAAGGGAATCCATGTTTTCACGCATGCTGTGCGCTTCGTTCGTGGCCGCAGGACTTCTATCGGCGGCGCTGCTCAGTGGATGTGGCGGTTCCGGTTCAAGCGGCAGCCAGAACGCGGCGAACTCCGCTGCGACGGCTGCAGGGCAAGCCATGAACGGGGCAAGTCAGGCCATGACGAGCGCGGCCGGCCAAGCGCCGATCCCGGCCGGACTCACCTGCAAGACGCAGATCGTCTGGGTCAACCTCTCGACACATGTGTATCACGAGCAAGGCGATCCGTGGTACGGGCGCACGAAGAATGGCGCATATATGTGTCTGGCCACTGCGAACCTCAAGGGCTATCATCTTGCGAGCACTGGCGGCTCGATGCCGAGCGGTAGCTCCATGAGTTCAGGCATGTCGCCGAGCTCGCACCATCATCACCATGCGGCGCCGGCTCCAA
This sequence comes from Candidatus Acidiferrales bacterium, assembly GCA_035622315.1. Taxonomy (GTDB): domain Bacteria; phylum Vulcanimicrobiota; class Vulcanimicrobiia; order Eremiobacterales; family Eremiobacteraceae; genus JAJPHJ01. Next base: position 11,273 of record DASPVP010000025.1, read on the forward strand.
CAAGCACATAGCAGCGTCGGACCCCTGGCGCGCCGCGGACCACAACAGCAAGACGGGCTGCGAGAAGCGGCCCGTCTTGCTCAATGCTCCTCGACGCTCAAGACGAGATACGCGGGCGCGCCGCATCTCCCGAACGAAAGCGGTGTGATGTTGCCGTGCAGCACCACCGTATCGCCTGATTGCAGCAGATCCGCGATGCCCGCTGGCGCGACGATCGCGATGCGACCGCCCCACGGCGCCCGCGCCGCCGCACCGAACCGCACGTAACGACACGCAAGGTCGCTCTCCACGCGCCCGGAGATCCAAGAGAAGTCGGGTGCATGCCCGAGCGCGGGATAGTCGCCGGTCGCGATCGGCAGCGGTGAGATCTGCGCCGCGGCGTCGTGCCTGCCCGAAGCGCTGCAGGCGCAGAGCATGGTGGCTGTCACCAGGGCGCAGAGCAAGCCCAGTCTCACGGCGACCTCGTAGGACGATCTTGCGGATCGCCCCTACCTTTGCAAGATGGTGAACGTCCCGGGCAAGATGCCGAAGACGATCGTCCCCACGGCGCCAGCGAGCACCGCAAGCCACGGTGCGAACGCATTGCCCGACGACGCGGGCGCCTCGCCCTCGACGTACGAGTACATATCCCACACAACCTTGCCGTAAACATAGAACGAGACGAGCGTGCCTGCGACGAGGGTGACCGCGAGAGCGATGCCCCACGGCCCCGCCGCAAATCCTTGCTGCAACAGCAAGATCTTCCCGTAGAACCCGGCCGTCGCCGGGATGCCGGCGAGCGAGAAGAAGAACAGCGCCATCGCTCCGGCGGTCCATGGCCGGCGGAAATGCAATCCGCGGTAACGGTCAAGCTCCGCGTAAGCATCGGTGCCATCGCCCAGCAGTGCCATCACCCCGAAGGCGCCGAGCGTGGTGAGCGCGTACGCGAAGAGGTAGAACACGAGCACGTTCAAGCCACCCGGCTGCACGCCCGCGAGCGCCACCACCATATACCCGGCTTGGGCGATGCTCGAGTACCCGAG
>DASPVP010000026.1:0-5419 GCA_035622315.1 Candidatus Acidiferrales bacterium
CGCACAAAACCTCATCGGCAACGCGCGCAAGTTCACTCCGGCAACCGGGCATGTCGCGGTGACGCTCGAGACGACCAAGGACCGCGTTCGCTTCGTCGTCGCCGACAGCGGGATCGGCATTTCGAAGGACGACCTGCCACATATCTTCGAGCGTTTCTATCGCTCGCCTCAAGCCGCAGCCCAAGCCTCGGGCGCAGGTCTTGGGCTCGCCATCGTCGCGCGGCTGGTCGAGTTGATGCATGGCACGATCACGGTCGCAAGCGATGCGGGCAAAGGCACGACGGTGACCGTGGAGTATCCGCTCGCCGTGGCGGAGCAAGAGCTTCCCTCATCGCAACCCATTTCGGAGTCAGCCTAGATGGCGCTCGTGTTGCTCGTCGACGACGAGCCGCTCTTGCGGTCGGTGTTGTGCGAGTACCTGAAGTTCGCCGGGCACGAGGTCATCGAGTGCAAAGATGGTGATGAAGCGCTCGGACGGCTCGCGGAGCGGCCCGTCGATGTCGTCGTGTCCGACGTGCTTATGCCCGGCATGGATGGGATCGGGTTGTGCGGGGCGCTACGCGCCGACGAAAAAACCCGCGGCCTGCCCTTTGTCTTCGTCACCGCTCGCAGCATCGATGAGGAGATGCAGGAAGAGATGGATCGCATCGGCGACGCTAGCGTCCTCAAACCATTTGAGCCGCAAACCCTGTTGCAGGCGATCTCGCTTGCCATCCAAAAACGCGCGCGCGAATAACATCGATGATGTAGGGGGCGCTTGCAAAGCGCCCCGCGATTGCAAATCGCCCCAACCGACGGAGGATCTCGCATGCAACCCTTAGCCATAGACGGCGTCGCGATGTGGTCTGCATGGCAGCCGGAACGCAAGATGTATTTCAACTCGTTCTTCCTGCAGCGCCCAAACGGCAACATCGTGGTCGATCCGCTCGTGCCGGCCGATGACGATCTCGCCTACATGCGGGAGCGGGGCGGCGTCTCGCTGGTCATCATCACCAACCGCGACCACGAGCGCGCTGCCAGCTCGTTCGCGACGACCTTCGGCGCGAAGATAGCCGCCGGCGACGGCGATGCGCCGCTACTCTCCGGTGCCGTCGACCGCATGCTGGCGCATAACGAGATGCTCGACGGCGACATTCGCGTCATCGCGCTTGCGGGAGGCAAGTCGCCGGGCGAGATCGCGCTCTCGCTCCCCAAGCACAAGGCGGCGATCGTCGGCGACGCGCTTTGGGGCGATCCCGCCGGCTCGCTGCGCTTGCCTCCGGACGAAAAGCTCATCGATCCGCGAACAGCGGTGCTCTCGTTGCGTCAGGTCTGGGCGCTCCGGCTCGAAGTCCTGCTCGTGGGCGACGGCGCTTGTCTATTCGGCGGAGCTGATGCGATCATCGGTGCCTGCCTGCAAGGCCGACAAGACGTCTACGTCAACCGGATCAATGTCGAGGAAGCGCTATCCGAACACTTCGCGGACCCGAGCGGCAGATACGAGAGCGACGATCAAGAGCTTGGCTTGCTCATCGGAGCGCGCAAGTTGGGTTACCAAATGGTCACACTTGCACCGGGCAAGCGCTTTTGTCCATTGCACGTCGAGGATCATGAAGAGGAACTCTTCATCGTCTTTGAAGGCAAGCCCACAGTCCGTACCTTGCGCGGCGATGTCGCCTGTAAGCCCGGTGACGTGATCTGTTTTCCGCCCGGCGACGTCGGCGCACACCAGCTCGTCAATCGCAGCAACGAGCCTTGTCGCGTGTTCATGCTCGGCATGGAAGGCTTGGGTTCCGTCGCCTATTATCCCGATTCAGATAAGGTTCTCATATCGACCCGCGATCGGCTCATCGTGCGGGCAAAACCGCGCCTCGACTATTTCGACGGCGAGTGATGGCGCGCCCCAGCGTCCTCGTCATCGGCGGGGGATTCGGTGGTTTATCCGCGGTGCAGCACCTGCGTACGGCTGACGCCGACGTCACGTTGCTCGACCGGCGGAATTTCCACCTGTTCCAGCCGCTCATGTATCAAGTCGCGACCGGGTCGCTCTCACCCGGCGAGATCGCAGCGCCGCTTCGTTCCATCCTCAACCGTCAGCGCAACACGCGCGTGCTCCTCGGCGAGGCGGCCGATCTCGATCCGGCGCAGCGCGTCGTCACGCTCTCTGATGACACGCAGTTCCATTACGACCAGCTCGTGGTCGCAACCGGTTCCAAGACCTCATATTATGGCCACGATGAGTGGCGCGCGTTCGCGCAATGCCCGAAGTCGATCGAGGAGAGCACCGAGATCCGCCGCAAGATATTCTATGCGTTCGAAGCTGCGGAGCGCGCGGCAGCCGACACGGATGAGGCACGCTCGTGGCTGACGTTTGTGATCGTGGGCGCCGGTGCGACCGGTCTCGAGCTCGCGGGGGCGCTCGCCGAGATCGCGCGACAGACGCTCCGTCACGATTTCCGCGCGATCCGTCCACAGTCGTCACGCATCCTGCTCATCGAGGTCGCACCACGCGTGTTGCCCGCGTACCCTGAGGATCTGTCACGCCACGCGCAGGCGCTCGTCGAGCGGCTCGGGGTGCAAGTGTTGACGAATGCCCGCGTGCTCGACATCAGCGAAGATGCGGTCACTTACGAGCACGATGGTACGACGACGCGACTGCCGACCAAGACGGTGCTGTGGGCGGGCGGCATCGCACCGACGCCGTTTGGCGAGCTCGTCGCGAAACGCACCTCCGCGCCGACCGATCGTGCTGGCCGAATCCAAGTAGGCCCAGATCTGACCGTCCCCGGACATCCGGAGATCTTCGTCGTCGGTGATCTCGCCGCAGCTGCAGGCCCGGGAGGCGGTTCGCTCCCCGGTCTCGCTCCCGTCGCCATGCAAGAGGGTGCGTACGCGGCACGCGTTATCAACGCGCGCCTCCGCGGCGTGAGCGCCGTGCCCGCGTTTCGTTATTTCAACCGCGGCGATATGGCCGTCATCGGACGCGCGGCCGCGGTCGCAAATGTTTTCGGTGTGCACGTGTGGGGTTGGCCGGCCTGGCTGCTCTGGCTCTTCATCCACCTGCTCTACATCGTCGAGTTCCAAAGCCGCCTGCTCGTCTTCATCGAGTGGGGCTTCCTCTATCTCACCTACAGCCGGGGCGCACGCTTGATCACCGGTCCTCCTGCGCCGGGCGAGCGCGGCGCCAATCCCCGCCTGTGACGATCGCAAGACCCGACACCTCGCGGTTGTAGGTATAAGCCCACGCGGGCACGATCGTCCCGTCGTGCACGTGCACGTCGCGCACGACACGCACGTAGACGCTTGTCTCTGGATGCAGCGGGTCGAAATCTTCGAGCTCGTCGAGCGCCTCGAGGAGCGCGGGCGGATCGCTCATCATATACAGCTCGCCTTGCACGCGTCCGTCACCATCGATAAGACCGGGATAGCGGCCGACGCTCATCAAGATGCCCTGGAGCCATGCGTCACCCGCGAACGTGCAACCGGCCAAGTGACCGTGCAGATCGAATCCACGCATCAGTCCGCCGTACACGAAAAGGTACGCGACATCGCCGTCCACGCTCGTTTCCCAGGAAGGTGTCTGGGGCACGCGCAAGCATTCGTGTCCAGGGCCGCATCGCACTCCCAAGGCCAAAGCATGATCATTAGCGCCAAGCACCTCACGAAGACGTTTCGAACCAGACGGCGCGGCGACGGCGTGGTCGGCACGCTGACGTCCTTGTTCTCGCGCCAGTTCGACGAGAAGCTCGCAGTGCGCGACATGTCCTTCGAGCTCGAGGCAGGCGAGTTGGTCGGCTATATCGGCCCGAACGGCGCCGGTAAATCCACGACCATCAAAATGCTCACGGGCATCCTCGTGCCTTCGAGCGGCGAATGCGTCGTCAATGGCGTCGTGCCGTGGCTGAACCGCACCCAGAACGGCAAGCAGATCGGCGTCGTTTTTGGGCAGCGCACGCAGCTCTATTGGGATCTTCCGCTCAAAGAATCGTTCGAGCTCCTGCGCGCCATCTACGGCATTCCTGATGATGTGTACGAGCGCAACATGCGCGAGTTCACCGCTGCGCTCGCGCTCGACGAATTTATCAGGACACCGGTGCGCCAGCTCAGCTTGGGCCAGCGGATGCGGGGCGACTTCGCTGCGGCGCTGCTGCACGATCCCCCCGTCGTGTTCTTGGACGAGCCCACGATCGGCCTTGACGTCGTCGCGAAGGAAGCCATCCGCGAGTTCATCGCGCGCACCAACCGCGAGCGGGGCACGACGTTCATCTTGACGACGCACGACCTCAACGACGTCGAGAAGCTGTGCGACCGGATCATCATCATCGATCACGGACAGAAGCTCTACGACGGCAGCGTCGAGGCGATCAAACGTCGCTACGGGCGCGAGCGCGTGCTCGTCGCCGAGATCGAAGGCTTCTGCGGGGAATGCGATATCGCCATCCCAGGCGTGCGGCTGCTCTCCCAGTTGGGCAATCGGATTTCGTTCGAATTCGACCGCGATCGCGTCAGCGCTGACGAGTTGATCGTGGCGCTCGCCAAGCAATATGCGCTCAAAGACGTGACGATCAGCGAACCCGAACTCGAGGCGATCATCCGTCAGATATACCTTAAGGGCTTGGATGCGGACCCCGCTCTCGCAGGAGTGTTGACGTGAGGATCGCCGCGCGCGCGCTCATCGTCGCCAGCCTCGCCGCCGCCGCGGTCAGCTACTCCGCGTCTCACGCGAACCACATGCAAGCCAAAGCCGCCCTCGCGCCGCCGGAAGACACGGACGTGAGAGCAGATCTGAACCGCGGCACTTGGTCGCACGGGCCCGACCTGCCCTCACCGCGCCAGGATGCTGCATCGGCTGTGCTCGCAGGACGGATCTACATCATTGGTGGCTATGGGCCGCACGACGAGCAGATGGATACGACGCTCGTGTGGGAGCCCGAGATCGCGCAAGAAGAGCCGGGCAGCACCGTGCAGCAAGCAGGCGTGCGCATGGGCGCGTGGACGTATGCCGCGCCGATACCCGAACCGGTTGACCACGCTGCCGCCGCAGCTCTCGGTGGGTACGTGTATGTGGCTGGCGGCCGGATCGAAGACCTCGTCACGAATAAGTTCTGGCGTTATGACGTCGCCAACGACACATGGGCCGAGTTCCCATCGATGCCTATTCCCCGCTATGGCGCGACGATGCAGGCGGTCAACGGTAAGCTCTACTTGCTCGGGGGCGCTGTGTCGCACGGCAATGACGCGACCAGCATGGAGATCTTCGATCCATCGACGGGGCAATGGGATGTCAAGCCGTACGCTCTGCCGGACGAGCGCGAGGGTCTGGCTTCGACCGTGCTCGGCGGACAGCTGATCGTGCTTGGCGGCCGCGACGAACAAGAAGTGAATCTGCCGACCTGCGAGGTCTTCGATCCTTACGGCGAGCGCTGGTCGACCTGCTCGT
>DASPVP010000027.1:0-30371 GCA_035622315.1 Candidatus Acidiferrales bacterium
GACCTCTCGAACTGGTATGTCCGCTTGTCGCGCGATCGCTTTTGGGGAGCGACGCTTACCGCGGACAAACGCGCTGCCTACCGGACGCTGTGGGAGAGCCTCACGCGGGTGACGTTGCTGCTCGCACCTTTCGTGCCGTTCTTCGCCGACGCGCTGTACCGCGATCTGATCCGCCCGATGGATCCACTCGGTCCCGAAAGCGTGCATTTGAACAAGTGGCCTGCCCCGAACCACGCTGCGATCGACGAGAACCTTCTGCGCTCGATGGCCGTGGCGAAAGAGGCGGTGGACCTCGGCCGTCAGGCCCGCGCGAGCGCGAAACTCAAAACGCGTCAGCCGCTCGCGATCGCCTACGTCCGCGCGCGAACTACCGACGAGGCCGCGGCGCTCGACCGCTTCCGCCCGCTCGTGCTCGAAGAGCTCAACGTGAAGGAGATCAAGGTCGTCGGCCTTGAGGCGCAGTTCATCGAATACGCGCTGCGTCCGAACCTGCCGCGACTGGGTCCGCGCTTCGGCAAGCAGATGCAGGCGCTGCGGGCCGCGCTCGCCGCCGCGGATGTGCGATCGGTCGCGGCTGCAGTCGCGGCGGGCCGCTCGTTCTCCGTGACATCAAACGGCCAGACGTTCGAGCTGGAACCGCATGACGTGCTCGTCGATAGTAAATCAGCCGCCGGTTTCGCCTTCGCCGAGAGCGACGGCATGCTCGTCGCCCTCGATGCGCGGCTCGATCCTGACCTCGTGCTCGAAGGTCTGGCGCGCGAGATCGTCCGCGCGGTGCAGGACGCGCGCAAACAGGCGGGCCTGCAGGTCAGCGACCGCATCCATCTGCGCGTGACCGCCGACGGCGCCGCAGCCGAGGCCATCGCGCGATTCCGGGACTACATCCAAGGCGAAACGCTCGCGGAGGACCTGAACGGCGCCGGCTTCGAAGCGGCGTTCACGAGCCGATCCCCCGACGGCCTCACCGTGGAGCTCGCACGCGCTTAAGTAAAGGCCAGGCGCTAGCCGCGCAGAAACCGCTCCTGCGACTCGCACTTCCTGACAGGCGGTGATGCTATGACGCACTCCAAGCGCCCGATCGTCGTCCTTCTCGCACTGCTCGCGGGCACGAGCGTCCTTGCAGCGAGTTGTGGCAAGGCAGGCCAACAGGCGGCAGAGGCGGCGTTCGCACAGGGCCGCGCCGCGCAATCGCGCAACGACTTCGCGGCCGCGGTCGTCCAGTACAACATCGCTGCGAAGACGCTGCCTGCCGATCCGCGGTTGAGCTACGACCGGGGCGTGTCGTACTACAACCTCAAACAGTATGCGCAAGCGGACAAGGATCTGACGGACGCGCTGCGCATGGCGAACGCGGGCGACAAACGTCTCCCACCCAACTTTGTGAAGGCGGCGTACTACTTCCGCGGCTTGAGCAGGATCCAAGAGGCCAATTGGTCGGGGGCGAAGGACGACTTGCGTCTTGCCGTCGTCGCCTATCCGAAGAGCTGGCTTGCCTGGGATAGCTTGGGGTATGCACGTGCTGCGCTGAACGACTACGCAAACGCCATCCCAGACTATAACCGAGGCTTGCAGATCTACGCCAACGACGCGATCGATCACAACAACCGCGGGTTGGCATTCTATCACACGGGGCGGCAGGCGGCGGCGCAAGCCGACTTCACCCGCGCTATCCACCTTTCACCACGCTGGGGCCTACCGTATCAGAATCGCGGTCAGTCGTACTTCGCCGCCAGAGACTATCGCGATGCGCAACGCGATTTCACCTCGGCCATCGCGCGGATCCCGAAGGCCTGGGCTTGGGCGTATCGCTGCGAGGCGCGCGAGAACCTAGGCGAGCTCAAAGCGGCGCTCTCCGATTGCAACCGCGCACTCGCGTACTACCCGACGTGGTCGGTCGTGTACGTCGACCGCGCATGGGCCGAGGCGGAACTAGGCTCGAACAAGCGCGGACTTGCGGATACGAACGAAGCCATCAAGACCGATCCAAAGAACGCCATCGCGTATGCGTACCGGGGTTGGATCCGCCAGCGCATGATGCAATACCGGGCTGCGTTCATCGATTACGACGAAGCGTTGCGCTTGAATCCGCGCAACACGATGGCGAGCTCGTACCGCGCGAGCCTCGGCAACTTTGTGGTGGCCGCGCAGCAGGCCGGCGTGCGCTCGTTCGGGATCGGCTCGCTCAACGTGCACGAGCTCGAAAACGAGCAGCAGCCGCAGCCGAGCGAGTACGAACAACGCGTCTCCGAATGCGGCGGATACTACTCGGAATCGGACAGCTACTACCAAGATTGCATCGACAACGGCGTCAATCAGGCCAAGGACGATGAATCGTCGGACCAGGAAGCCGCGGACCAGGCGCAGTCAGACGCGTACGACGCACAGGCGCAGATCCAAGAGCAGATCAATTACCAGCAGCAAGAGGAAGAGAACGCCGCCGCGCAAGCGCAAGAGGACGAGAACTACGCGCAGAGCGAGAACGACAACTCGAGCGGGTATTCAGATGAAGGTTCTGAGGATACCGGGAGTTCCGAAGGCGGTGACTACGAGTCGGCTCCGGCGGAGTCTGCGCCCGAAGAGGCGCCCCCCGAGGATGACAGCGGTGGCGGCCTTTAACGACGCCTCTTAGGACTCTATTGGGGGCGATCGCAAGTCGCCCCTTAGGATTTCACCACGCGACCCGAGGCGCTGGTCCGGGCAGGTGCCTGGGGAGCTTGCTGCACGCGCCACATCATGAAGAGTCCGATGACGAGCATCGCAAGCGTCAGATACTGCGCGCCGGTCAGGCCTAAGAAAATGATGCCGGGTTCGCGATAGAACTCCACGATGGTGCGTACCAGACCATAGCCTGCGACGAACGCCCAGAGCACGAGCCCGTCCCGGCGTTTGCTCCAGCCGTGCACGAGCCACACGAGGGGCAGCAGGATCACGATCATGCCCGCCGCCTCGAAGAGCTGTGAGGGATAACGGTAGCCGAGACAGCACGGGAAGAGAATGCCGATGGGCGAGTCCGTCACGCGTCCGGGCAGTTCGTCGTTGATGAAGTTGACCACGCGCGTGGTGGCGATGGCCAGCGGCATCCACAGCGCGACCTCATCCGTGAGCTTGTAGAAACTTGCATGCGCTCTGCGGACGAACAACCAGATGCCGACGAGTGCGCCGATGAAGCCGCCGTGGAACGCCATGCCGCCGTGCCAGATCGCGATGATCTCCAGCGGATTTTGCGCGTAGTAGGATGCAGAGTGACCGCCGGCGCTCGCCGGCGTCAACATGTCCGCGATCAAGAAGAAGAGGCGACCGCCGACGATGACGCCGATCATGGCGTACACGACAAGCTCTTGCGCTTGATCGATCGTGAGGCCCGTGCGTTCCCGGCTTCGGCGGCTCTGCAACTGGAGGTACACCAAAAGGGCGCCGAAAAGGTAACTGAGACCGTACCAGCGGATGGACAGCGGCCCCACGTGGAACGCCACCGGGTTGATGTTGGGATACGTGAACCAGTGGGTCCCCGCAGCGATCAGGGCGAGCACGCAACAACCTCCATCCATCGCGACCGCAACTTGTAAGGACGACCGATGTCGCAACGACGCAACGTCATCATCCACTCGCTGATCTTCATCGCCGGCTTCACGCTCGTGTTCGTGGCGGCCGGCGCTACCGCGAGCGCGCTCGGTCAGGTCTTCGCCGAATACCGCCTCCTCATCACGCGGGTTTTCGGCATCGTCGTCATCGTTCTTGGGCTCAACATGCTGGGCCTGTTCCGCTTGCCGTTCCTCGCGATGGACAAACGCTTGCGTTTTCAAAACGCGGGTGCGAGCTACGCTGGATCGTTTCTCGTCGGTATCGGCTTCGCGGCCGGATGGTCGCCGTGCATCGGGCCGATCCTCGCCGCGGTGCTCGCCTACGCGAGCGAGCAGAAGACGGTGGCGCAGGGAACATTCCTGCTCTTCATCTATTCGCTCGGCCTCTCGCTGCCGCTGCTCGCCACCGCCGTCGCACTGCAGTGGGTGCTGCCGCTCTTGGCGCGCTTGCGGCGCTTTCTCGGCGCGATCGAGATCGTGGCGGGCTTGATCGTCATCGGCATGGGTCTCGTCCTCGTCACGGATTCGTTCTTGCGCTTCACCGGCTGGCTCTATCAGACGTTTCCGGCGCTTGCGAACGTGGGAACCGGCCCCGAGGCCTCGACCGGCGAAGCCGTCTCGATCGGTGCGGCGTTCGTCGCGGGGCTTGTCTCGTTCATCTCGCCGTGCGTCTTGCCGCTCGTGCCGGTCTACATCAGCTACCTGACGGGTCAGAGCATCGAGAGTCTCGTGGCCTCGTACGCCGGCCGCTCGCAGACCCCGACGCCCGCGTGATCGACGCGCAGAACAGCCTGCGGCAGTTGCGCGTCGTGCTGCAGCGCCTCGGTGCGCAGTCCGCGTCGCGGTATTGGTCGAGCGAATCGCGCGTCTTCGTGAGTAATTTCTTCGGGGGTGCCGCGGCAGGCGCGGCCGCGTTCATCTTCGCCGCGCTCCTGCTCGGCCTCGACATCCACCGCGGCGAGAACTCGTTCGTGGTCCACCTCATCCGCGCCGCGCAGGCCATGGTGAGCGCGCTTCGTCAGCTGATCGATCAGCGGCTGTGATGTTGCCGGCAGAGCGGCCCCAAGCAGATCCCGGCCAGGAAGACACCGAGCGCGCGAACGCGAGCGCCTCGCCGGAACACGCCGAGGAGCTGCGCGCTATCACGAAAGAGGTCGATCGCATCGCGAAGATCGTCGAGCGCATGAATCTCGGCGACTATGTCGGCCTGCTGCAGCGTCCGGCGCGACTCTTGTGGCTGAACTTCGTCGCAGGGCTCGCCCGCGGGCTCGGCACGATTCTGGGCGCCACGCTGCTCGTCTCGCTCATCCTGGCGTTGGCGCACCGCATCATCGAAACCAACCTGCCGGGCGTCAGCCAGTTCCTCGCAAGCTTCGTGCGCCTGTTGCAAGATTCGGGCAAGGGTCACTAGCGACGGCGATGCGTTCTCTGCTCTGGGTGGTGTTGGCTGCGGGGGTGATCGTGCTCGATCACGTGACGAAGGTGTGGCTCGCCACGACCTTCCTGCCCGGCGAAAGCCGCATCGTGATCCCGCACGTGCTCTACTTCACGTACGTGCAGAACTATCACGGCGCATTCGGATTGTTCGGGGCGCATCCGCTGCTGCTGACCGCGCTCGCGTCGGTGGTCCTCATCAGTTTCTATCTGTGGTATCGCAGAGAAGGCGCCTCGACAGGCGTGCATGTCGCCTTCGCGCTCATCTTCGGCGGCGCCGTCGGAAACATCGCCGATCGGCTGCGTTTCGGCTACGTCCATGATTTCATCGACCTGCGCTGGTGGCCGGTCTTCAACGTGGCCGACTCGGCGATCACGATCGGGGTGTGCATCCTCCTGCTGCAGATGCTGGTGCACGAGAGGCGTGCACCCTCGCCCGCAACGAGCTCGCCGCACGAGCGCCCGGACGCAACGGGCACAGGCGCGATCCTGGGCGAGACCGCGCCGGCCGACGAATGACCGATCCCGTGGAACTGTGGACACGCCCGGCAGATGCCGGACGGCGCCTTGACGTCGTCCTCGCGCAGCTGCTCGACCGCTCGCGCAGCGCTTGCGCCACGCTCATCCGCGACGGTCACGTCACGCTGGACGGACGCGTGGTGAAGCCGTCGCACGTGATCGAGGGCCCGAGCCGGATCGTCTTGGATGCCCCACCACCGCGCGAGCTCGGCGTGACGCCACAGGACCTGCCGCTCGCGATCGTCTTCGACGATCCCGACTTCTGCGTCGTCGACAAGCCTGCCGGCATGGCGACGCATCCCGCGCGGGGGACGCACGACGGAACGCTTGTGAACGCCCTGCTCGCGCGCTTTCCGGCGCTCCCCGCGATCAACGGCGTGCGCAGACCGGGAATCGTCCACCGGCTCGACAAGGACACGTCCGGGCTCTTGGTCGTCGCCAAGACAGAACGAGCGATGGCTGCATTGACGCGCGCCATGTCGCAGCGGCGCATCAAGCGCGCATACGACGCGATCGTCTGGGGCATCCCGGCGAATCCCCGTGGGGTCATCGATGCCCCGATCGGCCGCGACCCGCACGAACGGACGAAATTTGCCGTGCGCGACGATGGCCGTCGCGCGGTGACCCATTACCGCGGGGTCGAGACGTTCGATCGCGTGGCACAGGCGGGGAACGACGCGCCGACCTCGGCCGCGCTTTTGCGGCTCGAGCTCGAAACCGGGCGGACTCATCAGATCCGCGTGCACGCGAGCGCCATCGGTCACCCGATCGTCGGCGACGAGACCTACGGACCGATCGTGCCCGGACTGCGGATGCGGCGACAAGCTCTGCACGCAGCAGAGCTCTCCTTCGCGCATCCTTTCACCGGAGAGGCGCTGCGCTTCACCGCGGCGTGGCCCGACGATCTGCGCGCGCTGTACGATCGGCTGCGCACGGGCGAGCGCCCGTGAGCTGCTTCGCTCTAGCAGCGCGCGACGGCGCCGCGCGCGCCGGCACGCTGCTCACGGCGCATGGCACCGTGCAAACGCCGGTCTTCATGCCGGTCGGCACGCAGGCGTCCGTCAAAGGCGTTTCGCCTGCCGAGCTGCGCGCGTGCGGTGTCAGCATGCTCCTCGCGAACGCCTACCATCTGTATCTGCGACCCGGCGCATCGGTCATCGAGGAAGCTGGCGGCTTGCACCGCTTCATGGCGTGGGATGGCTCTATCCTCACAGACAGCGGCGGCTTCCAGATATTCTCGCTCGCTCGCCTATCGCGCATCGATGACGAGGGCTACCACTTCGCCTCGCATCTGGACGGCTCGCCGCATGTCTTCACGCCGGAATCGGTCGTTCGCTTGCAAGAGGCGCTAGGCAGCGATGTCGCGATGGTGTTGGATCAACTCGTCTCAGCCGACGCTTCGGAAACGCTGGCCCGCGAAGCCGCGGAGCGGACGCTCCGGTGGGCCGAGCGCGCTCGCGCTGCGCTGCGCCGGCCTCAGCAGCTCACGTTTGCGATCGTGCAGGGAGGGACGTATCCGCAACTACGGAGGGAGCAAGCACGTGCGCTCGCGGCTTTAGATTTTCCGGGCTACGCGATCGGCGGGCTGTGGGTCGGTGAGGAGCGCGCGCTCGGTCTCGAGATGGTCTCGGTCAGCACGTCTGCGCTGCCCGAAGAGAAGCCCCGCTATCTCATGGGAGTCGGAACGCCGGAGGATCTCATCGACGCCATCGGCCGCGGCGTGGACATGTTCGACTGCGTGTACCCGACAAGGTGCGCTCGCCATGCCCTCGCGCTCACCTCGCACGGCAGGCTCAACTTGCGTAACGCCGCATACCAACGCGATCAGCGGCCGCTCGATCCCGAGTGCACGTGCACGACGTGTGCGACATACTCGCGCGCATACCTCGCGCACTGCTTCCGCGCGGGCGAGCAACTCGGGGCGCGACTTGTGAGCATACACAACATCGCGTGTCTCGTGACGGTCGCAAGCCTCGCGCGCAATGCCATAATCGCTGGTGAATTCGAGGCATTTCGCGCCCGGCGTCTGGAAGCGCTCGCGCCGACCGCAAGGACGGGGGCATGATAGAGCGGCCCGCGGACATCCGCCCCGCACTGGACGGCGTGCGGCGGCGCGTGCTCGACGCATGCCACGGCGAGCAGCGCGACGTCCGGATCGTCGCCGTCACCAAGGGCTTCGGCGCCGCCACGATCGAGGCGGCGCTTGCGGCTGGGCTGCACGACATCGGGGAGAACTATTACCAAGAGGCCTCCGAGAAGTTCGCCTCGGTCGCATGGCCGGCGGCGGCCGTGCGGCACTTCATCGGACGCGTGCAGCGCAACAAGGCGCGCAGGATCGTGGGTCTCTTCGACGTCGTGCAGACGCTCGACGACCTTGAGGTGGCGGCGGCGCTCGATCGCGGTGCGGCTGCGGCGCACAAGACGCTCGACGTGCTCGTGCAGGTCAATGTCGCTTCCGACCAGCGTCAAGGCGTGCCGCCGGATCTGCTCTTCGATTTTGTCCGAGAGCTGAGGCCGCACCGTCACCTGCGCCTGCGCGGTCTGATGGCGATGGGGCCGGCAGACCGGCGCGCAGCCGATGCAGCGTTTGCTCGCGCGGCCGCGTGCTTCGAGCGGCTGCGCGCCGAAGCGCCTGCGGCGGCCGTCGTGCTCTCGATGGGCATGAGCGACGACATGGACATCGCGCTCGCGCATGGGTCGACCATGCTGCGTCTCGGCACAGCGCTCTTCGGTCCTCGCCCAAGCCGTTGACCACAGGCAATCATCATCCGGCGGTGGAAGAGAAAAGGCCAGGAGGAAGGTGGAGCTGCTATGGGCATGTGGTCGAAGGTGAAAGACTTCTTCGCAGGCACTGACGCGGACGACGACTACGAGGAACTCGGACAACCCGAGGAGCCACGCCGCAACGTCGTGCTCTTCCCCGAGAACAAGTCCGGCCGTTGCCGCGGCGTTTCGATATTCCATCCGCGCCGCTTCGACGAGGTGACTGAGATCGCCGACAATCTCCGTGGGGCGCGCCACGTGGTGGTGAACCTCGTCGGAGCAGACCGGGCGCTCAGCCAGCGCATCGTCGACTTCTTGAGCGGCGTGGTCTACACGGTGGACGGCAAGATGCAGCGGCTTGGAGAGAGCATCTACTTGTTCGTCCCGGCGAACGTGCCCGTGATGGCCCACGACACGGAACTCGCCGCGGCGGCCGGCTACGAGGGCTATTAATAGGAAGATCCTGTGGCATCCAAGATAACCCCCGTCGACATCCAGCACAAGGAGTTCAAACGGGCCATCCAAGGGTATGCCCGTGAGGAGGTCGACCAATTCCTCGACGACGTCATCGAGCAGCTCGAGGCGGACATCGAGGAGCGCACCCGCCTCGAGGCGCTCGTGACCGAGTTGCAGGAGAAGGTGTCGCACTTCAAGGCCATGGAGGACAGCCTCCGCAGCACGCTCGTGCTCGCGCAGCGAACGGCCGACGAGCTCAAAGCGTCCGCGCACAAAGAGGTCGACCTCATCAAGCAGCGCGCGAAGATCGAC
The DNA here is from genome assembly GCA_035622315.1 of Candidatus Acidiferrales bacterium. Lineage (GTDB taxonomy): Bacteria > Vulcanimicrobiota > Vulcanimicrobiia > Eremiobacterales > Eremiobacteraceae > JAJPHJ01. The sequence continues at coordinate 9,066 of DASPVP010000027.1, forward strand.
GTCGAGGAGCAGCTGCGTGCGGTGCGCGACCAGATCGCCGAGGCCAAGGCAGAACTCCAGCGCGTCAGCGACAAGACGGCAACCGCCAAGCACGATCTGCGCAACTTCCTCAGCCGCCAGCTCGAGCTCATCGATAATCTGCATCCCGGAGCGAAGAGCGCGGTCTAAAGCGCCGGCCTAGCACCCCGTTTCCCGCGCATCGCTCAATATGTCGGACGGTAGACGCCGAACTCCAGGTGCGCGACACGATGTCCGATCGGTATGGTCCGACGGATCTTTTCAATGCCCGCGAGCACGAACGCGCGAACGAGCCTGCCGGCCCGGACGATCGCAACAGCCTCAGGACTCGCGATGATCACGTCTCCGTTGAGCGATCCGCCGAGCACCACGCCCCAGAGGGTGCGCAGCTCTCCTGCTTCGCGCGCATCGCCGGGTGCGAGCGGCCCAGCGACAGATCCGGCGCCGGTTGCGCGGGCGGTCACGACTCGCTCTGCACGGGAGCGAGCAACGTCCGCAGGCTCGCGATGGCACGACCATGGATCTGCGAAACGCGTTGCTTGCTGATGCCAAGGCGTCCGCCGATCGCGCGAAAGGTGAAACCGCCTGAATAGAACGACGAGATGATGAGCTGCTCGCGGGCCGGCAGCGAGCGGACCGCCTGCGCGACCTGCGCGTTCGCCATGCGCCGCGCGACATCGTCTCCCGGATCCGTCGTCGCTGCGGGTACCCGCTCGCCGAGCGATGCGGTGAACGGCTGGTCGGTCTGCTGCGGCGGCGGTACGTCGAGCGAGATAGGCGTCGAGCGGCGTAAGGCGAGGAGCACGGCGGCGAGCTTGCGCTGCGTGAGTCCCGCGCGCACGGCTGCAGCGCGATCGGTCGGAGCGCTGCCGTGCGCCTGCGCGAGCCGCCAACGCGCCCAGTCCAAGTTGCGCGCGTCGCGGCGGACTCGTTCGGGCACGATATCCATCGAGCGCAAACCGTTCAGCATGGCTCCGCGGATGAGACGAGCCGCCCACGCTTCGAAACACAAGCCGATCCGGGGATCGAAGCGGTCGATGGCGCGCAGCAGACCCACACATCCGTCTCCTACGAGGTCATCGAGACCGAAATGCGGCGGCAGGCGCCGCAAGACGCTCATCGCCATCCGGCGCACGAGCGGCAATCCCGCCTCGCACAGCCGCTCGCGCGTACCGGCGTTCGGTGCGTGAAGATACGCCGCGGCCGCGCATTCGAGGTCGAGGTCGTTCCTTGCGATCACGACGGTCTTTCGAGATCGCGGTCGAGTTCGGGGGCGAGGCCCAGACCGCCGGCCCGTTCAAACGCGGCGGCGAAGGCCTCTTTGAAGATCTCACGGTCAAGGCCGCCGAGCGCGCTCGTGACATCGCTGGATTGGGATCCAAAAGCGAAGAGCGACGTCGGCAAGAGCGAGCCGAGCATGAGCTCCTCGAATTGCGCGCACGCCGCTTGCAGCTCGGCGGCCATCAGCCGCGCTCGAGGTTGTTCGCGAGGCGGAGCATCTCGTCCGCGGCTTGCACGACTTTGGCGTTGGCTTCGTATGCGCGCTGGGCGGCAAGCACCGCCATCATGGCCGCGACCACGGTGACGTTTGCCCGTTCCAAGTATCGCTGTCGCAACTTTCCCGCTGCGGCGCCGGCTTGCTGCATGCGCGCGCTCCCCGACAACGCGGTCGCACGGAAGAGGCCGTCGGCGCCCAGACGAAGGCCGGTGGGATTCATAAACGTGGCCAAGCCGATGCGACCTGCCCCGACCGTTCCCGAACGGCCAGGGCAGGATGCCAAGACCTTTCCTCTCTCGTCGATCGTGAACGATACCGCGCCGGCTGGAAGCGCTACGCCTTCGAGCGCCGCGCCGTTCGGGAGACGCAAATGCCCGTGAACGTCCGGACTGAAATTGCCGGCGCGCGTGTAGGCTCGTTCGTGGTCCACGGTGATGACGGAGAAGAAACCGTCGCCCTCGATGGCGAGGTCGTGCGGGTTATCGGTGAGATCCAAGCGGCCTTGGGTGAAGAGGCGTTGCAGCTCGCCCGTCTCCGGCGCCACCACGCGCCCATCGCCGCTCATGAACGCCGAGAAGTCGGCGCGCGTGACGCGGTATCCGGGCACGTCGATATTGGCAAGGTTCGCGGCGATGCTGTCGAGGAGCGCTTGTTGCGTGGCCATGCCGGCCGCGGCGACGGCGAGCGTACGATTCACGTGCGCACCACCGGCACTTCCGTCACGAGACGTCGCAGTGATTCGTCTGTGCGCTCGAGCGACTTTTCGTCCGCTTCGAAGGAGCGCTCCGCCGAGATGAGCGCGGTCATCTGGGCGATGGCATCCACGCCCGAATCCTCCAAGAAACCCGAACGCACGCTTGCGAACGAGCGCTTGGGGAAACGGCCGGGCGGCGCTGCGAAAAGCCCGGAGTCGAGGCTTTGTGCCGGCACGTCGAACGTGACCACGCGAAGCCGATCCACGACCTCACCGCGCGCGACGATCCGTCCATCTTCTAAAATCGACGAGCCTTGCGGGAATCTGGCGGGCCCGAGCGATCCCAGCAGCGGATTACCTGCCGCGTCGCGGAGGCAGCCGTGCGGATCGATCGTCAGGCGGCCATCACGTGTGTATCTGACGCCGTCGGGCGTCGCGATCGCGAAGTAGCCGGGACCTACCAGCGCGAGGTCGGTCGGCACGCCGGTCTTGCGCAGCGATCCTTGGGTCTGCGCGACATCCGTCCGCGCCGCAAGCTCGGGTCCGTACGTCTCGAACGCCTCCGTGCGCGAGCGGTACCCGGTGGTGGCGGCGTTCGCGAGATTTCGCGCGATGACGTCGAGCTGCGCGGTTTGCGCGCGCATGCCGTTGGTCGCCGAGGTGAGCGCATCGGGGATGTCCATGGAACAGACCTCCGCAAAGACAATGGAGGCCTAAGGTATAAAGGGCGTTTGACCAAACGGTCGCTCAATTGCGTCCAACATGTGAACAAGCGCAGCTTCGCACGTCGAGGTGACGCGTGGCAGCCCTCACCGATAACGATCTTCTTATCCGGCGTCTCGTCTACGACCGGCTTCTGAGCGGCGGCGGAACACCGTCAAAGGCATCGCTGGCGTCAGCCGCAGATCTGACGCTGGTCGAGACCTCAGCGTCCCTGCAGCGGTTGGCCGACGCACATATGCTCGTGCTCCAGCGTGACGGTGAGATCTTGATGGCCAACCCGTTTTCGGCCGTGCCGACCCCGTTCGTCGTCTCGATCGGAGCCAATTCGTGGCACGGCAACTGCATCTGGGACGCGATGGGCATCGCGGCGATGGCGCATCGCGAGGCGGTGGTCGAAGCCTCATGCGGCTGTTGCGGGAGCGCGATGACGCTGCGGGTGCCGGGCGACTGCACGAGTGACGAACGGCTCGCACATTTCGCGATCCCAGCCGCCCGCTGGTGGGACGATATCGTCTTCAACTGAAAGACCATGCTCCTCTTCCGGTCGGAAGAGCACGTCGAGCGGTGGTGTCGCGACTGGCGCTTCGCACGCGGCGCGGTTCTCACGCTTGCGCAATGCTGGCAGCTCGCCGAGATCTGGTACAGCCATGACCGGCGCGATCTGGCCTGGCGCCGGTTCACGATGGACGAAGCGCACGACATCTTCCGCAGAGTCGGTCTGACCGGAGATTTCTGGAAGCTCGGCTAAGCGGAAGGTGACGTGCGAATCGCTGCGCTCTATGACATCCACGGCAACCAGCCTGCGCTCGAGGCGGTGCTCCGCGACATCGCGCAACACGAGGTCGATCGGATCGTGGTCGGCGGCGACGTGCTGCCGGGGCCGATGCCGCGTGAATCGCTCGAGAGGCTCGCGCATGCGCCAGCACCCGTCACGTACATCCGGGGCAATGGCGAAGCCGCGGTGCTCGCCCAGCTCTCGGGCGCGAGTATCGCGACGTTGCCCGAGCGCGCACAAGAAGCGGTTCGTTGGAGTTGCGACGAGCTTGACCGCGCGCAGCGGCAGCATCTTCAAACGTGGGCGCAGAGTGAGACCTTCGAGATCCCGGGCCTCGGTTCGGTGCTGTTCTGCCACGCTACACCGCGCAGCGACACGGAGATTTTCACGCAGCTGACGCCGGAAGAACAAGTCGTCCCGATGTTCGCGGGCGTCACGGCGGATCTGGTCGCGTGCGGCCACACGCACGCCCAGTTCGAACGGAGGGTAGGCGCGATTCGAGTGATCAACGCGGGCAGCGTCGGGATGCCGTTCGAGGCCCCCGGTGCTTATTGGCTGCTCATCGGGTCCCAGGTCGAGCTGCGGCGCACAACATACGACCTCGAAGACGCCGCTCGCCGCGTGCGGGCGACGCGGTATCCGCAAGCAGCCGCGTTCGCGGAGCACTACATCCTGCGTCGCCCCTAGAGCAGCGAGCGGCCGGTCATCGCAGGAGGCTGAGCCAAGCCAAGGATCTGGCAGATGGTCGGGGCCACGTCCGCGAGCTTGCCGCCGCTGCGCAGCGGTCCGAGCTTTGGTTCGCTCACCAAAAGCAAAGGCACGTCGTTGCAGGTGTGCGCGGTGAGCGGCTTGCCGGTCGCGAGATCGACCTTCTCCTCCGCATTGCCGTGGTCGGCGGTCAGCACCATGATGGTCTGCGACTCGAGCACTGCTGCTTCAAGCCGCCCTAGGCACTCATCCACAACCTCGAGCGCCTGCACGATCGCTTGCCAGTCGCCCGTGTGGCCCACCATGTCGGGATTGGCGTAGTTCATCATGACGAGTGCGTAGTTCTTCGATCGGATCGCCTTGACGGCGGCGTCCGTGATCTCTCTCGCGCGCATCTGCGGCAGATGATCGTAGGTGCCCACGTCGCGCGCCGACGGGATGAGCTCGCGGTCCTCGCCTGCGAACGGCTCCTCGCGCCCACCGGAGAAGAAGTAGGTCACGTGCGCGTACTTCTCGGTCTCGGCGAGCCGCAGCTGGCGCAGTCCGGCTTTTGCCACCACTTCACCAAGGGTCTGCTCCTCGAAGACGCGTCCGAACATCACCGGGTTCTTGAAGGTATCGTCGTAGAGCGTCATGCTGGCGAAGACAAGATCGCTGAAGTGCTTGACCGGGAACTCGGAAAAACCGGGTTGTGAAAACGCTCGCGTGAGCTGGCGTGCTCGATCGGGGCGGAAGTTGAAGAAAAAGCACGAGTCGTGATCCCGCACGATGGGTTCGGTTGCACCGATGATCGTCGGTTGCACGAACTCGTCGCTCTCGCCGCGCGCATACGCCGCGTCAACGGCCTCTTGGACGGAACCCGCGGTCAACGCCTTGCCGAAGACGAGTGCGTCGTAAGCGACCTTGGTGCGCTCCCAGCGCTTGTCGCGGTCCATGGCATAGTATCGGCCGCAGATCATGGAGATGGAGGCGTTGCCAAGCTCCCGTCCGCGCGCTTGGATCTCTTCCAGGTACGGGCCGGCGCTACGCGGCGGCGTGTCGCGCCCGTCGAGAAACGCTGCGATCTTCACCGGCACGCCCGCGCGTGCAGCGGCCTCCATCAACGCATAGAGATGCTTGAGGGATGAGTGCACGCCGCCCGGTGAGGACAGTCCGAGCAGGTGCAGCGTGCCGCCCGTGCGTCTTGCGTGATCCAAACATGCGACGAGCACGGGATTCGTGAAGAATGCTCCGGTGTCGATCGCATGATCGATGCGCGTGACGCTTTGCAAGACGACACGGCCGGCGCCCAAGTTGAGATGTCCGACTTCGCTATTGCCCTGTTGGCCGTGTGGAAGCCCCACGGCCTCTTGCGCCGCCCCGATCTCTGTGTATGGATAGGTCGCCGCCATGCGACGGAAGTTCGGCATCTTCGCAGCGGCGATCGCGTTGCCGCGGGTCTCCTTCGAAATGCCGAAGCCGTCGAGGACGCACAGCACGACCCGGCGGCCGGTCGCACCGCTCATCCCTTGGCCCGTATCCCGTTCATGATCAGCGTCAAGAAGCCGCGTGGATCGAGGCTCGCTCCACCCACGAGACCTCCGTCGACGTTCTTCTGCGCGCAAAACGCGCCGGCGTTCTCCTGGTTCATGGAGCCGCCGTAGAGGACACGCGCATCCGCGAGGCCACCGATCGCGCTCCGGATGATGCCGATCGTCGCGTCCGCGGTCGTCGGGTCGTCGCTCAGGCCTGTGCCGATCGCCCATATCGGTTCGTACGCGATCACGAGCATCGCGCGCTGCGCGTCCGTGAGCGCTCCGAGACCTGCCCGCACCTGTTCGGTCACCCTGTCCGCCGTGCGGTTCGCCTGCTTCTCCTCGATGGTCTCGCCGACGCAGACGATCGGCGTGACCTCAACCGCGAGCAATGCCGCGACCTTGCGTGCGACATCCTCGTCCGTCTCGCCGAAAAGGCGACGCCGTTCGGAGTGGCCGACAATGCAGTAGGCCGCTCCGATATCGGCGAGCATCGCAGCGCTGATCTCCCCAGTGAAAGCGCCTTTGGGCTCCCAGTAGCAATCCTGCCCGCCGAAGCGCACTCGCGACGGAGCCAGTTCGACGCGCAGCGTCTCAAGGTCGATGAACGGAGCGCACAGACAGATATCGGCGCGCGTCAACGCTTCTGCCGCGGCCCAGAACTGCACGACGTAGTCGCGCGTCTGCGCGGGACCTTTGTGCATCTTCCAGTTGGCGGCGAACAGCAGTCGCCGACTCACGTGCCGGCTTTGCTCCGCAACGCCGCGACGCCGGGCAGCTCCTTGCCCTCGATGTACTCGAGCGTGGCCCCGCCGCCGGTCGAGATGTACGTCATCTTATCGGCGAAGCCGAATTTGTGGACCGCTGCGGCCGTATCACCACCGCCGACGATGCAGACAGCGCCCGAATCCACGATCGCCTGGCCGACTGCTTCGGTGCCCGCGCCGAAAGCATCCATCTCGAAGACACCCATCGGGCCGTTCCAAAGCACCGTCTTGGCCTCGAGGATCACGCCGCGGAAATCCATGGCCGTGCCGGGCCCGATGTCCAAGATCATCTCGTCGGGCATGATCTCATCGATATCAGCGTCGCGCGTCTCCGCATCCGGCGACAATTCCTTAGCGACGACCGCGTCCGTCGGAAGATGCACGTCCATCTTGGCCGCATCGTGTTCGATCGTGTGCACCACCTGTTTCGCAGGCGCAAGGTCGCGATCGCGCAGCGACTTGCCGACATCGAAGCCTTGCGCCGCGAGCAACGTGTTGGCCATGCCGCCGCCGATGACGATGGCGTCGCAGATGCGCAACAGCCGGTCGATCACGCCGATCTTGTCTGCCACCTTTGCGCCGCCGAGGACCGCGACGAAGGGCCGCTCGGGGTGCGAGAGCACGCGGTCGAGGATCTCCAGCTCTTGCGTGAGCAGCGGGCCGGCATAGGAGGGCAGGTACTGCGTGATGCCGACCGTCGAGGCATGGGCGCGATGCGCCGTGCCGAACGCGTCGTTGATGTAGATGTCGCCGAGCTCGGCGAGCGAGCGGGCGAATGCCGGATCGTTTGCTTCCTCACCGGGATGGAAGCGCAGGTTCTCGAGTAGGAGCACGTCGCCGTTGGCCATCTTCGCGATCGCAGCTCTGGCGGGTTCGCCGACACTATCGGTGGCTGTCTGCACCTCGCGGCCGAGCGCGCTCGAAAGCGCTCGCGCTACCGGTGCCATGCGCAGCGACTCAACGACCTTGCCGTCTGGCCGTCCGAGGTGCGACATGACGATCACCTTGGCGCCTCGCTCCGCGAGCGACCGCAATGTGGGGACCGCGGCGTCGATCCTCGTCGTGTCGGTCACCCGCCCGTCTTCCAACGGCACGTTGAGGTCCTCGCGCACGAGCACCCGCTTGCCCGCGACGTCGAGATCTTCGAATCGCGTGGGCAACTATTGCTCCTTTTGGACCACGAACCAGGCGAGGTCCGCAAGGCGGTTGGAGTAGCCCCACTCGTTGTCGTACCAGGAGACGACTTTGACGAGCTGATCGCAGATCACCACCGTCGAGAGCGCGTCGACGATTGACGAGCGAGGGTCGCGTTTGTAGTCGGTCGAGACGAGCGGCTCGTCGTTGACGCCGAGAATGCCTTGCATCCGCCCTGCTGCATACTTGCGGTAGAGATCGTTGAGCGCGTCCTTGCTCGTCGGCTTTTCCGTCTGGGCGACGAGATCGACGATGGAGACCGTGGGCGTCGGCACGCGCAACGAGAAACCGTCCAGCTTGCCTTTGACTTCGGGCACGACGAGATGCAGCGCTTTGGCGGCGCCCGTGGTCGTCGGGATGATGTTGATGGCTGCAGCGCGAGCGCGGCGCAGATCTTCGTGCGGATAATCCAAGAGGCGCTGATCGTTCGTGTAGGAGTGGACCGTGGTCATCGCGCCGCGCACGACGCCGAGCTCATTCACCAAGACTTTGACGATGGGCGCGAGGCAGTTGGTGGTGCAGGAGGCGTTGGAGACGATGCGGTGCTTTTGAGGATCGTAGCTTTCTTCGTTGACTCCGAGCACGATCGTGATATCTTCGTTCTTCGCCGGGGCGGAGATGATCACGCGCTTCGCGCCGGCCTCGAGGTGAGCTTTGGCTTTTTGTGCATCGGTGAAGAAGCCGGTCGACTCGAGCACGACGTCCACGCCCAGCTCTTTCCAGGGCAGCTTCGCCGGATCGCGCTCGGCGAGCAGTTTGATCTGCCGGCCATCGACCGTGATCGAGCCGTCGGCGTGCGTGACAGAGCCTGGATACGTGCCGTAGTTCGAATCGTATTTGAAGAGGTGCGCGGCAGTCTTCGGGTCGACGAGGTCATTGAGCGCCACCACCTCGAGGTCCTTATAGCGTTCCAGCAGCACGCGAAACGCTAGACGACCGATGCGACCGAACCCGTTGATCGCGATCCGCTTGGCCATGAGATCCTCCGGAAGGGGCGATAGCGATCGCCCTCGACGCAAGGTACGGAGGGCGACGTAGCAGTCGCCCCTACAAGAGGAGGGGGGCGGATTACCTCTTCGCGAGCCGCTCCAAAAGTCGCATCCGATTCGCCATGGCGGCCTTCGTGATCGGCGGCCGGGCGGCGCGCGCGAGTTCGGCAAGCGTGCGGGAAGGGTGGGCTATGCGCAGGCGGGCGGCCTCGCGCACCGCGCTCGAAAGCGCGCGACCGTTCGCGGACGCGAGGACGCGTCGCGCCGCGTCGCGCTGCCGAGCTGCCGACACTGCTGCGCGTGCCGCGTTGGCTGCCTCGCTGTTCACCGTGCGCCGGATCGAGTTCTTCGTCTGTCGCAACGCGCGCTGCTCTTCGAGACGCAAGAGCGCTCGCGTGGCGCCCATGTTCCCAAGCAGCAAGGCGACCGTCTGCGCGTCTTTGACGTACGCTAGCGCGCGGCCGCGGCGCCGCGTGAGCCCGACGTCGCCACCGAGACGTGCGATGGCATCGCTGAGCGCACGTGCGGTGTCATCGTCGCGGCAGAGGAACTCGAGGTGATAACCGTGGCCGGGATCGCTCACCGAGCCGCAGATCAGGAAAGCCGCGCGCAAGAACGCGCGGCGGCAGCAGGTGCGCCGTGGCGCCACCTGCGGCTGCGCCGGCGCGGTGGTCGCTCCCGGCGACGGACCCACGTGCACGACCCAGCGCGAACCTGTGCCGCCATGCGAGTGTGAGGCGTGCGCGACGACGTTGCGTGCGTGCGCCGCGGCGACGAATGCGCGAGCCGTGGCCGCGTGCGCAGTCGGAAGCGCGACGGTCGAAGAGCCGGGATCGCGCGTTCCGAGCCGAACCAAAACGCCGACGAACGTGGCGGCGCAACACGGCCGCTGCTCGCGGACAGCCGCGATTTCGTCTTTGGCGTTCCGGGAGAACATGGTTAGGAGCCGGTTGCGACCGCGTCGCGGCGCGCTCGCTCGTACTCTCCTTCCAGCCGCTCCGCGAGCGCGTCGACCCCGAATGGCGCCGCAGCTCGGCGCGCGGCGTCGCCGCGGATCGCTCGGCGTTCGCGCGGTTCATCGAAGAAGGATTGCAATGCGCGGGCGAATGCCTCCGCGTCATCTGCCGTCAGCATCCCGGCATCACCCGTCACGATCTCAGCCGTCACCGGACAGTCGACGGCGACGACCGGCAATCCGTGCGCGAGCGCCTCGACGATGACGAGTCCTTGCGTTTCGGTGAGCGAGGTGAATGCAAAGACCCCCGCCGCTCGATAGTATGCGCCGAGCTCCCCCTGTTCGAGCGCGCCGACGAACGTGACGGAGGCAGCACAACCAAGATCCTTCGCACGCCGCTCGAGCTCATCACGATGCGGCCCGTCTCCCACCACCACGAGCCGCGCATCAGGCCGCATCTTGGCAAAGCGCGCGAACGCGTCGAGCAACAGGTCGAGATTCTTCTCCTTGCCCAGCCGTCCGACGGAGAGAAGCACTGGTCCCTGTGCGGCGGCGATAGCGGGCGGCGGCTCGCCTTGTGGCCCGAAGCTCTCGAGGTCGACGCCGCCCGGCAGGATGGAGAATGGTGCCGTCACACCGTACGAACGCAACAGCTCCGCGGTGCCGACGGTAGGCGCGATCACGCGATCGCACCGGTTACAGAATTCTCGCGACAGCCATTTCGCTTGCGCACGGGTCACCCGTTGGTGCACGGGGAGGTAGTGCGCGTAGTCCTCGAACCTTGTGTGATAGGTGAAGAAGAGCGGCAGTTTACGCATGCGCGCGAGATACGCGCCCAAGCATCCGATGAAGAAAAACGTGTGCGCGTGGATCACATCGAAGGGCACGTTGGGTAGGTTCGCGACGAGCTTCGCGGGCAGCGGGAACGCGAGGCGGAAGCCAGGGTAGAAGGGGAACGACGTCGAGCGCAGGTGGAAGACGTCGGGATGGTCGTCGTCGCCCTGCGGATGGGCGGGCCCCACGATGATGACGCGGTGGCCGCGCCGGCGCAACGCCTTCGCCGTCGAGACGATCGAGGTCACCACGCCGTTCGTCTCGGGCGTGTAGGTGTCGGAGAACATGCCGATGGTCAGCACAGGTGCGTGGGCCGCATTTCTTGACCCTCGCGCGCGTCAGCGCGCCGTGTCTTCGAGGATCGTGTAGAGCGATCCAGCGTCGCCCTTCGGCAGGGACCGCTCGGGCACCGCTTCGACGCGGACGCGCAGCGTACGCGTCGCGTAGTGGATCGTGAGTTCGTCCCCAGGCTTCACCGCGTGGGAGGCGCGCAGCGGCTTGCCGCGGGATTCGATGCGCCCCGCGTCGATCGCGTCCTTCGCCTCGCTGCGGCGTTTGGCCAAACGCGCGACCTTGAGGAACTTATCCAGTCTCAACGGTCCGCGGCGACGTCGACGTCGAGCTCTTTGGCTTGCCGCCAGAGCGCGTCGAGGTCAGTCAGCGTCCGGTTCGCGAGGGCGGTCGCGCCGCCGCCTGCGATCTGCTCCATGGCCGCGAACCGTCGGCGAAACTTCGCGTTGGCTTGGCGCAGCGCGGCTTCTGCGTCGACGCCACTGCGCCGTGCGAGATTGACGATGGTGAAGAGGACGTCGCCGAGCTCGTCGCGCAGCGCGCCGGGATCGCCGTGCTCGATCGCCTCGCGGAGTTCGACGAGTTCCTCTTCGACTTTCGCCAACACGTCGCGTGCCTGCGGCCAGTCGAAACCGACCGTGTTCGCCTTCTCTTGGATGCGCTGCGCGTGCAACAGCGATGGCAACGATCGAGGAACGCCGTCGAGCAAAGACTCACGATGCTTGATAGAGGCTTCTTGCGTCTTGATGAGCTCCCAGGACTTCATCTGCTCCTGGGACGTCGAGATGCTGGCGTCGCCGAAGACGTGCGGATGGCGCCGGATCATCTTCTCCGCGAGGGCGTCGATGACGTCTGCCACGGCGAACTGGCCGCGCTCGCACGCGATCTGCGCGTGGAACACGATCTGCAGCAAGAGATCCCCGAGCTCATCGCAGAGCTTGCGCGAGTCCTGTTCGTCCACAGCCTCCACGACTTCGTGCGTCTCTTCGACGAGGTAGGGTAGGAGCGAGGCGTGGGTCTGTTCGCGATCCCACGGACAGCATGCGCGCAGGCGCGCCATGATCTCGACCAGTTCGTCCCAGCTGTGGTGCACGGCGATCGGCGGCAGCGGCAAGAGCGGGGACATGGCGGCTGCTGAAAGGGCCGAGCGCGGAACTCCCGGCACGATCGTGACGTCGATGTCACGCTTGGCGAGCGCGTGAAGCAGATGCGGAAGCCCTGAAAAGTCCATCAACGGGTGGCCAGGCACGCCGAGCGCCGCGTCGCCGCTCGCGAAAAGGTCCGCCGCCTGCTCGACTGCGCTTGGAACCCCGCGCAACAGCCCGCCGCCATCCCCCGGGAGCACCTGCGCCGGCACGCCGTGGTCGCGCAGGTATTGCAGCGTGGCCGGCGCCGCGTCGCAGGTGAAGACCGCGGGTGCTGCTTGCAGCGACTCGAGGGCGCCCAAGGTCAGGAGCCGAGCGTCGCTCGGACCGAGACCCACGATCGAGAGTTGGGGCATGAAGAAAAGTTTGGCGCGGGCCGAGCCCGCGCCTTTTGTCGTGGTTACTGCCCTGAGGGCTGCGCCTGCGGCGCGCTCGTTCCCATCGGCATGCCCGCCGGCGGCGGGAAGAGCGGGTTGAAGCGATCGTCGAAGACCTGGATGTTCGCCTTGTCGCGCAGTTGCTGGATGAACGGCGCGCCCTGAGCGGCTTCTTGCTGCTCCACGAGCGAATCCCGGATCTTCGGCTCTACTTCCGCAAGCGACGCTTGGTGCGCGGGCCGCTTGCCTTCGACCTGGATGATATGCCAGCCGAAGGGCGTGTTCACCGGCTGGCTGATCTGCCCGACGTTCAGCGCGAAGGCCGCTTGCGCGAACGGCGCGACCATCTGCGTCGCGGAGAACCAGCCGAGCTCGCCGCCCTGCGCCTTGCTGCCCGGGTCGTCCGAATACTGCTTCGCAAGCGTGGCAAAGTCCGCGCCGTGCTGCAACTGCGCCAAGATGGCGTCAGCCTGCGCCTTGGTCTTCACGAGGATGTGCCGCGCGCGCACCTGCGCCGGCGTGTTGTACATCGTACGGTTCTTGTTGTAGAAGTCCGTGATGTCGGCCTGGCTGATGTTGATCTGCTTGTCCACCGCTTGCTTGATGATCAGCTGGACCTTCTCGATCGTCTTGACGTCGTCCATCGTGAGGCCTTGCTGCTTGAGGATGGAATCGAACTGGCCCGGCGGGAAGCGCTGCTCGAGCTGCGTCACCTGGTCTTGGATCTGCGCATCGGTCGGATTGATGCCGGCCTGCTTGCCGTACTGCAGCACGAGCTGGGTGTCGACCATCTGCTGGAGCGTCGTCTTGCCGGCTTGGTTCTCGAGCCGGTTGTCGAGCGCCGACTTCGTGATCTTCTCGCCGTTGACCGAGACGATCGTCTTGTCTTCTGAACCCGCGCAGGCGGTGAGCTGCAGCGCAAAGGTCATCGCCGCGATCGCGAGTGTCGCGCCGGCAAACCTGTGAAACGTCATGTGTGCTCCTTGTCGGCGCGATACGTCGCGCCGCGACGGTTCAAAGGATGGATACGACGTCGCGCACAGAGGCCAGCCGGCCGTGTGGTTCCGTGTCGGGCAGGCCGACCACGATCGCATCCTTCGCGAACCGGAAATTTCCCCCAGTGAATTTGGTGAGCGCCCCTACGGCTTGCTCGGACAATGTGAACTTGGGCCCCACTTCGAGGGTCAGCCGCCGCGCTTCGAGTGCAACTTTTTGTACTCCTTTCGTGGTTGCGAGAATGCGCAAGCGCGTCAAATCGAGCAGCGCGAGCACTTCTGGCGGCGGCGGACCGAAGCGGTCTTTGAGCTCGTCCGCAAGGCGATCGACCTCGTCTGCTGTGACGGCGGCGGCGATGCGTTGGTAAAAAGAGATCTTCTGGGCGGCCGCTTTCATGTAGCTCGTGGGGATGAACGCGTTGACGCGGATGTCGAGCACGGGCGGCGGGATATCTGCCGCGACCGGTTGTCCGCGCCGCTGCGCAACCGCTTCTTGCAAGATCTCGCAATACGTCTCGAAACCCACCGCCGCGATGAAGCCGCTCTGCTCGCGGCCGAGGAGATTGCCGGCGCCGCGGATCTCGAGATCACGCATGGCGAGCTGCAAGCCGGAGCCGAGATGCGAGAACTCGCGGATCGCTTCCAAGCGGGACTGGGCGACGTCCGACAACGACCGGTGAGGCTGATACAAAAAGTATGCGTACGCCTGATGCGCACTGCGCCCCACGCGACCGCGTAACTGATAGAGCTGCGCCAACCCGAAGTGGTCCGCATTGTTGACGACGATCGTGTTGACGTTCGGGATGTCCAAGCCGTTTTCGATGATCGTGGTGGAGACCAAGATGTCGATCTCGCCGTTGACGAAGCGCAGCATCACGTCTTCAAGCTCGTGCATGTGCATCTGTCCGTGGCCGACGGCGATGCGTGCGCGCGGTGCGAGCGCACCGACCGCCGCAGCGACGGAGTAGATCGTCTCGACGCGATTGTGGACGAAGTACACTTGGCCGCCGCGATCGAGCTCGAGCGCCAATGCCCGCTCGATGAGCGCGTCGCTGCTCGGCGCCACCACGGTCTTGATGGACATCCGGTTGGCGGGCGGCGTCTGGATGAGCGAAAGATCGCGGACGCCGGCCATCGCCATGTGCAGCGTGCGCGGGATGGGCGTCGCCGACAGCGTCAGCACGTCGACCGACTGCCGCAGTTCTTTCAAGCGTTCTTTGTGCATGACGCCGAAGCGCTGCTCCTCGTCCACGAGCACGAGGCCAAGCCGCGAGAAGCCGACGTCGCGTTGCAAAAGGCGATGCGTGCCGATGACGAGATCGATGCTGCCGTCGGCAAGACCGGCGAGCGTCTTTTTCTGTTCGGCCTTGGTGCGAAAACGCGAGAGCAACGCGATGTTCACCGGATACGCGGCGAAGCGTTCCGAGAAGGTCCGGAAGTGCTGCGCGGCAAGCACGGTCGTCGGCGCGAGGAGCGCGACTTGACGGCGGTCCATAATCGCCTTGAAGGCGGCTCGCACGGCGACCTCGGTTTTTCCGTAGCCCACGTCGCCGCAGACGAGGCGATCCATGGGACGCTGCCGTTCCATGTCGTCTTTGACAACCCGGATCGCCTCGGCTTGGTCCGGCGTCTCATCATAAGGAAAGGATTCCTCGAGCTCCGCCTGCCACGGCGTATCGGGAGCGAATGGGTGGCCGGTTGCGACTTCGCGCGCCGCGTAGAGCCGCACGAGCCCGTCGGCGATCCGTTCGACCGCCTCGCGCACCTTCGAACGCGTGCGGACCCAGTCGGAACCGCCGAGCTTGGAAAGGCGGACCGGTGCGCCGTCGGCCCCCGCGTACTTGCGCACGAGGTGCATCTGATCGACCGGCACGTAGAGGCGGTCGCCGCCGGCGTAGGCCAATGTCATGAAGTCGCGGCCGACTTCCTCGACCACGATATGCTCGAGACCGATGTATTGTCCGATGCCGTGGTGCGCGTGCACGAAATGCTCGCCGACCGCGAGGTCTGCGACCGATGCCGGCACGCCTTCTTTCGCGCTTCTGCGCCGGCGGCGCCGCGCTGGGTGGCCGTAGAGCTCGTCATCACCGAGGACGACGAGGCGCAACGAGGGCACGGCGAAGCCGCCGTCGATCACGCCTTCGGCGCAGACGATCGCGCCACGCTGCGAAGGGAGTTCGAAGCGCTTCGGCGTCTCGGCCGTCGCGATCGCGTGCTCCTCGAGCACTTCGCGGATGCGGCGGTGACCGA
This sequence comes from Candidatus Acidiferrales bacterium, assembly GCA_035622315.1. Taxonomy (GTDB): domain Bacteria; phylum Vulcanimicrobiota; class Vulcanimicrobiia; order Eremiobacterales; family Eremiobacteraceae; genus JAJPHJ01. The sequence goes on from DASPVP010000027.1 coordinate 24,793, forward strand.
CCGACGCAATCGCGAGCGTGAGGCCGTCGGCGAGGCTCGCGCGCGCGTAGTCCACGAATCGCTCGATGCTCCGGCCGAAAGCGGGCGCGGGTCTGCTGTCGATCTCTATCCTCGTCGTCGCTTGCGGCCCGAACGGTTGCGCGACACCGCCTTGCAGCCTGACGACTGCGCGCTCGCCGATGCCGTCAAGCAACGCATGTAGCGGCGGGCCTTCAGGCCGGTCCGTTGGATCGGGTGCGCCTGGATGATTGTCGGGTTCACTTTCGGCCAGTTCTTGTGGTTCGTCCGCCGCTGCGACCGTCGCCACCCGATCGCCAGCCGTCGCAAGCGCATGGTCTGCGGTGACGATAGCGTCCGGATCGTCGATCGCGAGCGTCGCGTCAGGTGCGAAGCACCAGACGAGCGTGTCCGTTTCTCCGAAGTCGCCTTCGGACCACGGCGATATGCGGATCTGTGCTAGTTCCTCGAGCGACCGCTGGGTCGCGATCGCGAACGATCGGATCTGTTCTAAGCGATCGCCGAAGAACTCCAAACGAACGGGTAGGTCGGCCGTGGCCGGAAAGATGTCGATCAGACCGCCGCGCACGGCATATTCACCGGCGGCGCTGACCACTTCGCTGCGCGCATAGCCGAGCGCATCGAACGCGAGCAGAAGGTCTTCCCAGGGGTACGACTCCCCCGCTTTGAGCTCGCGCGCGGCTTTCGCGAACGCGCGGGCATCGGGCAGCCCTTGGCGAGCGGCAGCGTGCGAGACGCAGAAGATCCCAGGCGTCCTGGACGCAAGCGCGTCGAGCGTGATCATGCGGTCTGCGTGCTCGGTCGGATTGGCAAGAGCGTTCGGTTCTGTATCCCTAGCCCGAAGCGTGTAGACCGGCGATCCGAAGTCCGCGGTGTAAAACGCGCAGTCGTTGGCGAATCGGTCCGCGCGTTCTTGGTTTGCGCTCCAAACGATGAACTGCCGCCCGAGTTCCGTCCACAACGCCGACACGAGCGCCGGCCTGGACGCAGCCGCGCATTCCCACAGATCGACGACACCGCGCTTGCGCAATGAGACCGCCGCTTCGCCGAGCTTGTCCCATGAGCTCAAACTGCGGGCGATGGCTGCGCCTATGTCCTGGGCCACGATCGTCCTCTCCAAAGCGTGTTGGCCAGGTCGCGCGCGACCCAGCCCCTCGCTGTCTTCAACAGACACATTTAGGCGGGCGAGCTATTGGCCCTTCGTGTGAGGCCGCTACGGCTCCGACACCGAGGCTTCGGCATCACAAGGTAAAGAAATCGGAAAGGCCGCAGCGTCCGAGGATGGGATCGCTTGTCGCTCTGGCCGTGTCGTTGTGCGTCGCGCTTACCTCACCACAGACGGCGCCAAGCGCTCCAATGCTGCCGGCCGGGGTGCAGTACGCAGCGCCGAGCGACCCGGTCCAGATCGAATCGGTCCGACTCTCGTCAGACGTGGTGCGGGCCGGCGAGGTCGCCTCGGGTCGCGTTCTGACCACGAGCAACGCCGCAGCCGTGCTCGCGAGGATAGGTTCCTACCAGGTCAACGTGCCGCGTGTAGACGTGGGGACCTTCGCGCTTTCGGTCCGCGTGCCGCGGCTTTTGATACCGAGCTACCGGGCCACGATCGTCGTCACCGCGATCCGGGCAGACGGCGTCACCGCAAGCCAAAGCGTGTCCGTAAAAGTCCGCTATTAAGATGAAGGAAGCCAGAGCGGTGGTCGTCGTCATCGACGGCGGCGGCATCGGCGCGAGCGAGGATGCGGGCCGATACGGCGACGGGCCAAAAGTGAACTCGATCGGAAATGCGGCCCTCGCCGCAGGCAGTCTGCGCCTGCCGGTGCTCGCGGGGCTTGGGCTCGGCTCCCTCGTGCCGATCAGCGGCGTGTCGGTTACCAACGAGCCTCTCGCAGCATGTGCGCGCTTGCGCGAGCGAAGCAACGGCAAGGATAGCGTCACCGGGCACTGGGAGATGATGGGCATCCGCATCGAGCATGCCTTCCCCACGTATCCCCACGGCTTTCCAGCGGATCTCATCGAGCGCTACGAGGCGATCATCGGCCGGCGGATCCTCGGCAACGAAGTCGCCTCCGGCACGGAGATCATCGAGCGGCTTGGGCCCGAACACCTGCGCACCGGATTTCCGATCGTCTACACATCCGCAGACTCCGTTTTTCAAGTCGCGGCGCACGAGGACGTCGTGCCGCTCGAGACCCTGTGGGACTGGTGCCAAAAAGCGCGCGACATGCTCGTGCCGCCACACCGCGTGAACCGCGTGATCGCACGGCCCTTCGAGGGACATCCAGGCTCATTCGTTCGCACCGCAGGACGCCGCGATTTCGCGGTGAGACCGCCGTCGCCGAGTCTCCTCGAGCGTCTCTCAGAATCAGGAGTGGCGACGCTCGGCTTGGGGAAGATACAAGACATCTATTCGTGCCAGGGCATCGCCTCCGGGAGCCGAACGGCGGACAACGCCGAGGGGCTTGCGAGGACGCTCGAGTGGTTGAAGAGCGAAACAAGCGGGTTTTGTTTCACGAATCTCAATGACTTCGACTCGAAGTATGGACATCGCAGAGATGCGATCGGATTCGCCAAGGCGCTCGAGGCGATGGACGGGCGCCTGGCTACCCTCCTTGACGAGCTTCGCGAGGGAGATCGGTTGATCATCACGGCAGACCATGGCTGCGATCCGACTGCGCCTGGCACCGATCACACGCGCGAGTTCGTGCCGCTCATCGACTATCGCCCAGGCCACGCAGGGGCGGTTCTCGGCGAACTCGACTCCTTCGCGCAGGTCGGCGACCGCGTGCTCGAGACGTTCGGCGTCCGCGCCCCAAGAGAGATGCTCAGCGTATGATCGCGATCTCAGCGCCGCGCCTTGCTCCGGTCAAGACCGACGGGCTTGAGCGGTATCTGCGCTCGCGCCGGTGGCATCGTGCCGCGCGAAACGTGCCGCGCTTGTGGCTTGCCGCCAAACGCGCCATCGATGTGTTGGCGGGCGGTGCAATCCTGCTCGCGTCAGCTCCGCTCTGCCTCGCCATCGCGGCGGCGATCAAAATCGTTTCGCCGGGACCCGTGTTTTTCGTCCAGGAGCGCGTCGGCTCGGACGGCCGCCATTTCAAGCTGTTCAAATTCCGAACCATGGTGGACGGCGCGCATCTGCTGCACGCCCATGTGGCGCATCTCAACACATGCGACGGCCCAGCGTTGAAGATCCCGAACGACCCGCGCTTGCATCCGCTCGGCGCCTTCCTGCGCCGCAGCAGTCTCGACGAGCTGCCCCAACTTTGGAATGTCATGCGCGGCGAGATGAGTTTGGTCGGACCGCGGCCGGCGCTGCCGTCCGAGGTCGAGCGGTATGAACCGCACTACCACCAGCGGCTCACGGTCTTACCGGGCATGACGGGCTTGTGGCAAGTCAGCGGCCGCACCAACGTCCAGTTCCGGCGCTGGATGGCCATGGACGTCTGGTACGCGCGGCACTGGTCGCCGCTCGTCGACCTGTGGATCCTCGCCAAGACGGTTCCGGCGGTGCTCCGCCGAGAAGGAGCTTGGTGACGCAGGCGCTCGCGTCGCTTGCGCCGGTCGTCGACCAGACAATCCAACGCGTTCCTCTCACCGGGTGGTCGGCTGCCGCATTCGCAGGCATCATCGCCGCATCCGCCTACCTCGGATATCGGCGCTCGCCGTGGATCTTGTTCGTCCTCGCCCTGACCATCCCGTTCGCGGGATATCGCGACGTGGCGCAGACCACGCTCACCGTGCCGAAGGTGCTGACGCTCGGCAGCGCGGTTGGCCTCTTGCTCTCGGGCATCCATCCCTGGCCGCGCTCTCCGAGCGCTCGTCGCATCTTCATCGCAGGCGTCGCGCTTTTGATCGCGATAGCGCTCTCTTCCATCGCGGCGCCGGACAGGCTCGAAGTCGGTCGTGAATTTTTCAAGCAGGCTGAGTACCTCGTGCTCTGGTGGTGTGCCGTGGTCGGCATCGAGAATCTGGAGGGTGCGCCGCGCGCGCTCACCTTCGGTGTCGTCCTCTCGACGAGCGCGGTCGCGTCGTTCGCTTTGTGGCAAGCGTTTTTCGGCGGAGCGCCTTCCGCAGTGCTCGTGCACGGCTACGCGTTGCCGCGCGTCGCAGGCACGCTGGAGGGGCCGAACCAGCTCGCGGGTTTCCTCGAGGCTGCGTTGCCGCTGCTCTGGATCTCGCCGCTCGCAGGATTCGAGTGGCCTCGTCTGCGCGACTATGGAACAGGCGTTTCGATGGCCGCGCTCGTCCTCTCCCAATCACGCGCCGGCATCATCATGGTGGCCGTCGTCTATCTTATCCTCGCGCGGGTGCGCACAGCGCTCGCGCGCTCGGCCGCGATGGCGATGCTGGCCGGAGCCGTGCTCGGTGTCGCGGTGCTCGCGTTCTGGTTCGTGCGGGCGCACGCGACGTGGGCTGACCTCGAGCGTTTTTTTCTGCTCGATGTGAGCGAACAGGCCGGTGGCGTCGGCACGCGCGCGCAGCTCTGGCCGGCAGCGATCGCGCTCTTCGAACGACATCCGCTCACCGGCGTGGGTGCGGGCAACTTCTCGGCGCTGCTGCCGTCTGTGGGCGTGTTCGGCGTGGCGACGAACGCGAGCAGCTTGTGGTTGCAGACGCTCGCCGAGCAGGGTTTGATAGGATTCCTGGCGCTCGCCGGCTTCAGCGTGCTCGCGCTGCGCGAGACATGGCGCTTGCGTTTGGCCTCTGGCCTCGCGCTCGCGGCGTTTCTGGCCACCGTCAGCTTGCTCTTCCACCAACTGGTCGACGATCTGTTCTTCTTCCCGAAAGTCGCGGGGCTGTTCTGGTTGTTGCTCGGCGCGGGCGTCGCGGCCTCGCGCACGCCCGCGGCCAAAGGAGCCGCAACTGACGGGTCGTAAGCTATCGCGCACCCCATGAAGCGCAGCGTGACCTCCTCGACGTTCGCCGTGATGCTCGCGACGCTCTTGAGCATGGTCCTCGGCTTCGCGCGCGAGGTCGTCAACGCGAAGTATTTCGGCGAACGCTGGGAGCTGGACGCGTTCTTGGTCGCCGCGATCCTGCCTACGCTCGTGTTCGGGGTTTTCAACGGCGCCCTCGTCAGCGCGCTCGTGCCGATCTTCAGCGGCTACTTCGCCGAAGGCAAACCGGAAGAAGCCTGGCGCTTCTCGAGCACGGTCATCAACGTGCTCGTCATCGTGCTCTCGGTGCTCGCCGCTCTCGCGTGGATCGCCGCTCCGTGGCTCGTGCACGTCGTCGCCCGCGGCTTCCCCGCACCTGAGGCCGGCGTGACCACGGCCATGACCCGGATCCTCATGCCGGCGATCGTCGCGACGTCGATCGCGGGTGTCGTGCAAGCGCTTCTCAACGCGCAGCGCAGCTACCGCGCCGCGTCGCTCCAGGGCGTCGCGCTCAACTTGGTGACGATTCTGTTCGTGCTGTTACTGTTCAAGTCGTACGGGATCTATGCGCTCGTCTTCGGCACGGCGGTCGGTCTGTTCGCGCAGCTCGCCGTCCAGTTGCCCAACTACTTCCGCCGCTGCAAGTATCGCTTCGTGCTCGATCTACGTCACCCCGGGCTGCGC
>DASPVP010000028.1:0-12734 GCA_035622315.1 Candidatus Acidiferrales bacterium
CCGACCTTCATCACCGATTATCCGGTGCTCATCTCGCCGCTTGCGAAGCGGCATGTTGACGATCCGCAGATCGTCGAGCGCTTCGAGATGTTCATCGCCAACATGGAGATCGCAAACGCGTTCTCGGAGCTCAACGATCCCGACGATCAACGCGTCCGGTTCGAAGCGCAAGCGAAGGAGCGCGCAGCCGGCGATCCGGAGGCCCCGGAACCCGACTGGGATTACGTCATGGCGCTCGAGTATGGGATGCCGCCAACCGGCGGTATCGGTGTGGGGCTGGATCGCCTGATCATGATCCTCACGAACCAAGAATCGATCCGTGACGTGCTGCTCTTCCCATTGCAAAAGCCGGAGCACGGATAGGCGCGAAGCGAAGCGCGACGGACTGAGATGGACCGCACCCTCGCACTCGTGCTCGAATATGACGGCACGCCCTATCGTGGTTTCCAGCGCCAAGCCGGCGTTGCGTCGATCCAAGAACGGGTGGAAACCGCGCTCGAGATGTTGTTCGGCCAGCCCACGCCCGTCGTCGCCGCTGGTAGAACAGACGCCGGCGTGCATGCGACCGGTCAGGTCATCAGTTGCTCGACGACGAGCGAACTGCCGCTGCGCAGGATCGCAGTGGCCGCGAGCGCGATCTTGCGGCCGAGCGGCATCGCAGTCGTCCGCGCGGTAGAGCGTGCGCCTGGGTTCTCCGCACGCCGCGATGCGCTCGCTCGCACGTACCGCTACGAGATCCTCAATCGCGTGGCGCCCTCACCGCTGCTCGCACGCCGCGCGTTCCATGTCGGGGCGGTGCTCGACCTCACAGCGATGGCACGCGGCGGCGCGCACCTGGTCGGCGAGCACGACTTCGCGGCGTTTTGCGCGTCGGAGTCGCGCCACAAGCCGACGCGTCGAAATCTGCAGGTCGTCGAACTCTCCCGGCGCGGCGATTCGCTCGACATCCGCATCCATGCGGATTCATTCTTGCACAACATGGTCCGCATCATCGTCGGCACGCTGGTCGAGGTTGGTCGTGGCAGGCGGCCGGTCGAGGACGTCAAGGCGACGCTCCAATCGCAGGATCGCGCGCGCGCCGGCTTCACGGCGCCGGCCCACGGCCTGTATCTCGAACACGTCACCTACGAGGACCCGGTTTGACGCCGTTTTTGTCCCATTTTCCGCTTGACGGGCGAGGCCTCAACCCGGTATCATCCTAACGTTGCCCTCAACCGCCTTGTAGGAAATCATGACCACGACGCTCGTTGCAAAGAATGGCGTGAAGCGCGATTGGTATGTCGCAGACGCCACGGATAAGACGCTCGGCCGGTTCGCGACGCGGATCGCGAGCGTGCTTATGGGCAAGCACAAGCCCGACTACACACCACACGCCGACAACGGTGATTTTGTCATCGTGACAAACGCCGCCAAGATCCACCTGACCGGCAAGAAGTGGACGAACAAAGAGTACATCCGGCATTCGCAATACCCGGGTGGTTTACGCCGCCGGACTGCAGAGCAAGTGCACGCGCAATTTCCCACGCGTCTCGTCGAGACCGCTGTGCGCGGCATGCTTCCCACCAACCACCTGCGCGCGCAGCGCATGAAGCGATTGCGCGTCTTTGCGGGCGTCGAGCACACGCACGACGCGCACAAGCCCAAACCGCTCACGGGGATCTAAATGACAGCCAGCACTCTCAGCGCGGCCACCGGCCGCCGCAAGCGGGCCATCACCCGCATCCGCATGACGCTCGGGCCGGGCGAGATCAAGATCAATGGGCGGCCGATCGACCAGTACTTGGGGCGAGCCTCGCTGCTCCAAGTCGTACGCCAGCCGCTCGAGCTGACGAACAGCACCGAACGTTTCAACATCGCGATCACTGCCATCGGCGGTGGGCTCTCAGGCCAAGCCGGAGCGATCCGCCACGGTATCGCACGCGCACTTGTGCGCATGGACGAGAGCCTGCGCCCCGTTCTGCGGAAGGCGGGCTTCTTGACGCGCGATCCGCGCGAAAAAGAATCTAAGAAGTACGGCCGCAAGCGCGCGCGCAAACGCTTCCAGTTCAGCAAGCGCTAAGACCAACCGGCGAAGCGAAACTCGCCAGCCATCCACACATGGCGGTCTCGCCATGGACTATTGCGTGGGATTCGGCTTCCATTGAAAGACGGCGTCGAGCGAGATGCCGAACACGTGCGCGATACGGAAGGCCGCGTCGAGCGAAGGGGAGTACTTTCCCCCTTCGATCGCGGCGATCGTCTGGCGCGTGACGCCAATTCGTTGGCCGAGGTCGGCTTGCGACATCTCGCCGTGTTCGAACCGCAGTGCGCGGATGCGATTGATGATCGTCCCTGCGCTCATGCTTGCCTGCGATAGCTCACGGCGACGACGCCGTAGCGCGTGATCTCTGCGATGACGATCGCCAGCAGCGCCGCGTTGATGATCGGCCAGCCCGAGTACGTAAACGGCATCACGCAGCCGACGACGATGACGCCGGAAATCAGCACGTAGTAGGCGATGTTGGTGGAACGCTGCACGATGCTGCGATCGCGCTCGTCCGGTGGCACTTGGGCATCATGCGGCGCCGTGCGGGCGAGGATGATGGTTCCAACGGCGAGGATCAGCACTTGCGCCACCGCTGCGACAGCGAATAGCGCCAGTTGACGTACGTCAGACGCCGAACTGCCATCGGTTTGGCGCGCTGCGACGATGGCGAAATAAGGTACAAAAGCAACAACAATGGAGATCAGGGCCAGCCAAGCGGTCTTCTCGCGATAGGGCATGGGTAAGGGCCTCCTTAGGCATGAAAGTTTGTGTTAGCGTATGCTGACCTAAGGTAACACATACATAACATGATGTCAAGCATTATTAACATAACCCTTGAGGGAAAAGGGGCGATTTGCGATCGCCCTGCTTCGGGTTCGGGCAGCCTTAAGTGCTACGGGGCTCTGCGCTTGTCGGCGTACATCGCCGCGTCGGCGCGCGCGATGAGATCTGACTTGTTGTCGGCGTCGCGCGGATAGACAGCGACGCCCGCCGACAGCTTGATCGGTATGGGTAGCAGACCGGTGCCGGCTTGCTCTTCGATCTTCCGGCGCACGCGCTCTAAGAGCAGGTGTGCGCCCTGCTCGTCCGACTGGGGCAAAATAACGAGGAACTCGTCGCCGCCGTAACGCCCCGCGATATCGGTTGCGCGCAAGCTCATATGCAGCACGGTTGCCATGAAGCGCAGGACTTCATCGCCCGCCTGGTGCCCGTAGTTGTCGTTGAACGCCTTGAAGTTGTTCAAGTCGAAGAGCGCGATGGCGAGGGGCTGGCCTGAGCGCTGCGTGCGCGCGAGCTCTTGCTCGAGCCGGCCATGCAAGTATCGGTGGTTGAAGAGGCCGGTCAGCGAGTCTTCGTTGGCGCGTTCACGTGCGCGCCCGTAGAGCCGCGCGTTGCGCACGCCGAGCGCGAGCTGTGTCGCGATGGTCTCGAGCACCTCGAGCTGCTCCGGGGTGTAGCGCCGCGCCGCCGAGGTCTCACCGACGACGAGGGTGCCGAGCAGCTGTCCTTCCGAGGTGATGGGCGCGAGCGCTGCGCCACGGAGTTGCAACTCGAGCATCTCCTGGCGGTTACCATCGAAGCGCGGATCCGTGCGAACGTCCTCGCTCGCCACGGTATGGCGCTGCCGCAGCAAGCGCAGCACGGCCGAATTCTCGCGGACCGCAAAGCGCGCGCCGACCATGATCTGCGAGCCGCCGCTCCACGCATCCGCTGCCACCTCTGTCTCCGTCTGTTCCTCGTTGAACACGCTGATGACGCAGCGCTCGACATGCAGCCCCGCCGCGATCTTCTCCGCAGCGGTCGCCAACATCCGGCCGAGGTTGAGCGTGGAGTTGACGGCACTCCCGACCGTGCCGAGCAGCTCCAGCTCTTCGTGCCGACGCTCGAGGTAGCGCGCGTATTCTTCGGCTTGCGACCGGGCCACGCCCAAAGTGGACAAACGTTCGGTCGCCGTTGCGTACTGGCGCGCGTTTGAGATAGCGAGCGCCATTTGGTCGGCGATCGCGGCGAGTACCCGCCGGTCGCGCGCGACGAAACCGTCAGCCTTCACGCTTTCGATGGCGAGCACGCCTAAGACCCGTCGCTCGACCGTGAGCGGATAGGCGATGAAGGATCGGATGTTCGGCGCGACGCTCAGATACCGCTGATCGAGCAAGACATCCGGGATGTAGGCCATCTCCCCGCTCGAAGCCACGAGGCCGACGAGCCCCTGGTCGAGCGCGAGCTGGCGGCGTTCTGCGGGCACGTCGTAGCCGAGCGCCGTGTGCAGATGCAGCGCCAATGGATCGCCGTGCACGGAGAACACGGCCAGATGACCATAGCCCATCTGCTCGCGCAAGAGTTCGAGGACACTCGAGAAGTTGGCGGGGAGGTTCGACGCGAGCGCGCTGCCGACGCGCGTGATGATGTCGTATTCTTCGATCCGTTCAGCGAGTGTTTGTGCCGCCGCCGCGCGGTGCATAGCCGCGGCGACCTGATCGGCGAACACCTGCGCGAGCCGCGCTTCACCGCTCGAAAGCCGCACGATGCTCTGGCGGCCGTAGAGCTCGAGGCTGCCGACAAGTTTGCCACGATATACGAGCGGGATGAAGAACATCGTCTTGACCCCCTCGGCGGCGAGCAACGCGGGCTGACCGACTGCGGCTATCTGATCGGGACCGGCGAAGCGCTCGGTGGGAGGGTTACCATACCACGCCCGGAGCCACGCACCGGGCTCACGCCGCGCTGGCTGATAATCGTCCGAAAGCCCGTATGTAGCTGCGACCTCGAAATCGCCGTGTTCGTTCTCCAAGCTGATGGACACAGCGTCTGCGTGGAAGATCGACGCGGCTTCGAGCACCACGGCAGCCATGATGCGGTCGAGTTGCGTCTCCGCGCTCGTCAAAACCGCGACGCGGTGGAGCATGGTGAGCTCGGCAGCTCGACGGCGCTCCTCGCGCAACATGCCGGCGTTTTGGATCGCGGTCGCAGCCTGCTCGGCGACCTCCAGCAAGAATTCCACATGGTGCTGCGAGTACGCGTTGGGATGTTTGGACTGCGCTGACATCACGCCGATGATCCGGTCGCTCAAACGCATCGGCACGAGCAAAATGCTGCCGCTCGCGCCCGCGTCCCCCTCTGCCTTCGCGTACACGTCCGACCATTCGACGAGGGCCGGTCGGTTCGAGGCGAGCACGCTCGCGGCCAGACCCTCGCGCCCGGGCAGTGCGTCCGAATGGAGCCGCATGCCGGACTCGATCGCGTACTCGGTGCGCAGCTCTCCGCTATCCGGGTTTTGCAAGGCGACGAAAAAGGACGGCGCGTCCATGTGCCGTCCGACCTCTTGATGGATCGTCGCGAAGAGCGTCTCGAGATCGAGCTCGCCCGCAAAGCGCGAGGCGCTGTCCAAGAGCGACGCAAGGCGATCCGCGCGATCGAGCGCGAGCCCAGCGCGGCGCGCGAGGTCGAGCGAAGTCGCGGCGATGCTCGCGAAGGCTCGCGGCACGACCGTCCCCGCGACCGAGAGATGCCGGGACCAGCGATATGCGCAGATGATGATGGCCAGGCGGCGGTCGCCGAGGCCGATGCGCAAGATGAGCGCAGACACAGCACCGAGATTCGCGGTGACCGCTTGCAGCGGTTCCTCGAGCGCACGCGTGTCGTCGACGGTCAGGACGTCGATGCCTTCGGGGAAGATCGCTTCGAGCGCGGTTGCGCCGAGCGAGGCGCGGGACTGCGTCCGCGGGTCGTCCGCCGCCAAGGCGACGCTCACATAGCTGTCGAGGCTCTCCTCGTAGGCGAAGATCTCGCAGGCGTTGCAGCCGAGCAGCCCAAGCGCGCTGCGCGCGAGGGTCGACGCAGCGTTCGTGCGCGCGTCCTTTTGCTCGTGCGGTTCTTGGCTTTCGTCGTGCCCTTCGATGCTCTGCCTAGCCACGATCACCCATGAATGACGTACACCGGCGTCAGGCCTGCCTTGCCCTTGATGCGAGCCAGTCGCTTCGTCGCGGCAATGCGGCCTTTGACGCGTTCGTACGTGCGTTCATCGGCGAGGATCTGATTCGGCTGCGCGATCTGCTGCAAGCGGGATGCCAGGTTCACTGCGTCTCCAATCACCGTATATTCGAGGCGGCGCTCCGAACCGATGTGGCCGGCGACGACGTCGCCGGTGGCGAGCCCGATGCCGACTGCCAGGGGCCACGTGACGTGGTGCTGGCTGTTCTGCGCACGGACTTGCTCGAGGATCTGCCCTGCGGTGAGCACCGCGCGCCAGGCGTCGTCGTCTGACGGCCGCGGCGGACCGAAGACCGCCATGACGCCGTCGCCGTAGAATTTGTCGAGCAGGCCGGCGTTGGCGAAGACGACGTTGACGACCGGAGCGAGATAACGATTCAGCAACTCCACCACTTGTTCCGGCATCAATCTTTCTGAGAGTTCGGTGAAACCTCGGATGTCGGCGAAGAGCATGGTTGCCGTCTGGCGAGTGCCGCCAAGCACCACCTGCTCCGGGTCCTTCATGAGCGAGCTCACCACGTGGGGCGCCAGGTAGCGCTCGAACGACCGGGCCACGAGCTCGCTCTTGCGCGCCTGGGCGAGGTTCTCGGCCTCGAGCGCCCGGCTCTCCGTCAGGTCGTTGATCACCGCAGCCGTGCTGTCAGCGCCCGGCGAGGAGCCGCGTATGCGGAAGAAGGTTATCTGCAGCAAAAAGGCGCCGCGCACGAAGTGATTGCCGGGGATCTCCACTTGCATGTGCGCTTCCGGATCTGCTCGGTGCTGCTCGAGCAGCGAGGTGAAGCCGGGAAGCCAGCTGTCGAGCATGCGCGCGCTTCGTCCGACGACCGTGGAAGCGGACAGCCCGAACGTCAGCTCGGCGGCGCGGTTGAATTGCGCGATTGTGCCGGTGTCGTCGAAGATGATGACGCCGGACGCGATGGATTCCAGGACCTCGTCGTTCTGCGACTTGACCGACGAGAGCTCTTGAAAGCTGCAGCTGAGATGCTCGTATAGGCGGGCGTTCTCGATCGCGACCGCGGCCTGATCCGCGATGGTTGCCAGAAGGTCCGGATCGTGGGCCAGGAGAGCGTCGGTCGTGATGCGCGAGTCGACGTAGATGGCGCCGATGACATCATCTTGTCCGCGGATAGGAACGCAGATGATCGACCGGATATGCAGCGAGCGGATGCTTGGCGCGTCTGCGAGCGCGGGATCGTTCTGCGCGTCGGTGGTAGTGACGGGCTGGCCATCGCGAAAGGCGCGCTCGATGATGGAACGGCTTACTGCGAACTCCGGCTGCGCGAGGATCTTCGAATCGAGATTGGCGGTGGCGCTGAACTCTCGTACCTTGCCTTCGGGATCTCGGACGACGATGAGCCCGCGCTCGGCTTTGGTCGCGTCGACGGCGAGATCGATGACGAGCTGCAGCAGCGCTGGCAGTTCGCGGACAGCGTTGATCGCCTTGCCGATGCGCACGAGGACGTCGGCGCGTTTGCGTTGCCCTTCGAGGTCTGACTCGAGCCGCTGTGCGCGGGTGGCGGAGACGCGGGCCTCGAGTTCGCGAGCCTGCACGTCTTTGCGTGCGTCGGCGAGGAGGGCGAGCAGCCGCTCGACGCCGCGCGTGTTCGGGGCGGGGCGCTCGGCGAGATTGCGGGCGTCGTCCAGCGCCTCGTCGAGCCGCGACGCGATCCGGTTCCAAGGATCATCCCGGCGTTCGCGCTTGTTCACTCTCATAATATCGGCACCTCAGGCGCGCAACACGCGGGTCAGAGCGCGGCCGCATCCGGCTGCCACAATCCGGCTCCCATGAGCGACCTAGCTTTGGAAGACGTTGAAACCGCCATGCGCTTTGCCCGCACGCGTGGCGCGCTGCTGGCGGAAGATGTTGCGAACGCACGTACGCCGGGATTCGTCGCGCGAGATGCCAGCCTCGTTCCGGCTCCCAGAGAGGGTGGGGAAAGCTTTTCCACCGTGCTCCATGACGTCACGGTCAATGGGTCGGCCGGTGTGCTCGAATACGCGATGGGAGCGCAAGCGCGCAATGCCGTCGCCTATCATGAGCTCGCGCAGCAGGAACGGGCGATGTTGCGCGAGCTACGCAACGTCGCCGAGCAATCGGAACGTTGACCTTTATATGGCGGACCTGTACGATATAGCCTCCAGCGGCATGGCCGCGCAGCGCGTGCAGATGGACCTCATCGCGGAAAATCTTGCAAATGCAGGCATCCCGCGCGCCGATGGCACCGTCTTTCGAGCGAAGACCGCGCTGTTGAGCGAGGCTTCCCCATTCTCGTCTGTGATGAGCGATCCAAGCGAGCTCGACCTTGCTGACCTGCGGTTCGCCGGCGAGGATGATCCGGCGACACCCTCGGGCGTTGAGGTCGCAAGCGTCGTAGAGCGCAGCGAAGACCCCGTCTATCGTTACGATCCCAAAAACCCGTACGCGGCGCGCACCGGGTTACATAAAGGATATATCGCGATGCCGGAGGTCGATCCGATCGAGCAGATGGTCTCGCTCGTCTCTGCCGGGCGGGCGTACGACGCGAACGTCAGCATGCTCGAGGCGGCAAAGCAGATGGACCTCGAGGCCGCGGACATCGATCGACTCTCATGATCTTGCAGCCGCTTGGGGCGATCGAAGCGCTACGGCCGCAGACGACCGCGCTTTCGGACGCGATGCTCGTTCGCCCAGAAGCCGCCTCCTTCGCGGACGCCTTAGCGGGCGCATTGGACGGGCTTACGGGCTCGCTTGCGAAGGCCGATGCCCTCAGCGTCTCAGCCGCCACCAAGACGACTGACATCGCCGAAGCCGCGGTCGCCCGGGCTCGCGCCGACGTCATGCTCGAAGTCGCGGCGGTGGCTGCCGCGCGCGTCAGCGGTGCGCTCACGCAGCTTCTCCAGACGCAACTTTAAAGTTCCGTGCTTGCGCTCTTGCCGCCCGCGCTGCCTCGCGTATTGCGAGATGCGCTGCGCTGGATTGGGCCGAGAAAACTCCTGGTCGGGACGAGCGCCGGCCTATTGCTCCTCGGTCTTTTGATTCTCGCTGGGGGATCCAAGCTCTCCACGCAGGCCGCGCTCTTCGGCGCGCCGTTGCATCCGAGTCAGGCGATGGAAGTGGAGCGCGCGCTCTTGCTTTGGAACGAAACCTTCACGACGGATGCCGCGCATGCCCAGATCTTCGTGACGGCTTCGCGCCGCCGCGATATCCTGCTACGCCTCACCCTCGCTGGTTTGCCCCACGAGTATGTTCCCACGACTGCCGACGTGCTCGCCGACCAGCCGAACGCATTCGCTCCACCCGCGGTCATGGACGACCGCCGTCGCGCAGGCATCGAGGGTGATCTCGTCGCGGGATTACGTCGCATGGACGGTGTTTCGGATGCGACGGTCGTCATCGCCCCCGCCGTTGAAGACCCGCTTTCCGCAGGTGAAGACCAAAGCTCGGCGAGCGCGAGCGTGCAGATGCTGATGCAGCCTGGCATATTCTTGAACCACGATCAGGTCGTCGGCATCAAGCGTTTCGTCGCCGCGAGTTTTCCCGGCTTGACTCCCGATCGAGTGGTCGTGGTCGACTCGGCCGCGGCAGAAGGTAACGGCGCGCTCGTCGCGCCTGCCCGGCGCGAGGCGGTGGAGCTCCAAAGTTCCATCCAATCGGCACTCGATGCGGTGTTCGGCGCAGGGAGCACTGTCGTCCGCGTGAGCATGCGGGCCGCAGGCGAAGAACGGACTTCGCAGCGCACGCTCGTCACGCCCCACGGCGTGCTTGAGGCCGAGCACGGCAGTGAGACCGGAACCGAGAGCGGCAAGAACTTCAGCAAGGAGCACACGCAGACGCGCTACGCGTACGACACGGTCGTCGAGACGCGCAGCGCGCATGCCGACGCGCTGGAGCGACTCTCGGTCGCCGTACTCGTCGACTCGAAGAAGATCTCCTCGGCGCAGACGGCCCAGGTCGCCGACGTGGTGCGTGCAGCGGCGGGCGCGGATCTCGCGTCCGATCAGGTGGTGGTCGCGGCGCTGCCGTTCGCAAGCTCAGAAGCAGCGGCGGCCACGAACGCTCGGTTTTCCCTGCGGTCATGGGCGCCAGCGGGCGCGATCGTCGCGGCGATTATCGCATGTCTTTCGGCGCTGTCCGGAAGGCGAGCGCCGAGACCCTCGCCCGAGGAGCGCGCGGCGACCGAATTGCAGGCAGAACTGCGGCACGAGATGCCGCAGACCGCGGCATACGTGCTCGGTGGGCTCCCCCGCAACCTGCGGGAGCGGGTGCTCGCTGCGTACGCTCCCGCGCAGCGCGAGCAGATCCTCGGATGGATGGATGGACGAGCCGGCAAGTCCTGAGGGCTGGGTGCAGTTCGTACCACCCATCGCTCGAAAGGTCGCGCCCGAAGTGGGATTTGCGCGAAACGATTCCCCGGCGCCGCCGCACGACGAAGCAGCTCTCGATGAAACGGCCGAGACGGTCCTGACGACCTCTGAGAGCGCGGACGCGGGCGACCTTTCGGGCCTTGAAGCAGGCGACGCAGCGCCGGAACTTGCGTCGACTTCGACCGACAGTCTGGTCGATCAAGAGACGCCGGACGTGACCTGTGAGACGGTGTTGCGCGAGCAAGTGCCATCCGCATCGTGCGACCACGAGGCGCAGGTACGATCCGAGGCTGTCAGACTCGCCGCTATCGCGTGCGGTCGCGCGCTTCGGCACGTGGCTGCGATCCATCCGCAGCTCTTGGCTGCGTTCGTCGACGAGGCAATAGCCGCGATCGCGCCCGTGGATCCAAGCAGCGTCGTCGCGCGGCTGGATGCACGAGACGAAGGGTCAGGCTCGGTTGCAATCGAGGTGGACGATACGGGCATCGAGGCAGATATCGAAACGCGAGCCGCCTTGCTCGTCCGAGCGGCAGCGAGCGCGTGAATCTCTCTCCTTGGCTTTACCCGCGGTTACCCATCCACTATCGACGCTGCGACGGCTGGGTGCGGCGCGGGCGGGTCATCACGGTCGAGCCCACGGTTGTTACGGTTCGCATTCGCGGTGTTCAGTGTGGAGCGCTCGTCGCCATCACGACGAGAGACAGCGGCACTCGCTTTACGCGCGCTCGACTCGTCGAGTCGAGTGCGGTCGCGTGCACGCCGCTGGAATCCATGCACGGCGTCGCGGTCGGCGACGAAGCCACCGCGACCGGAGCCGAGATGGGATCGTACTGCGGGCATGGGCTGCTCGGGCGCTGCGTCGACGCGTGGGGCGGCCCGGCGAACGCGAACTGCGCCGTAGCCGCTCCCGCAGATCGTGCGATGCCGCTCGAGCTGCGGAGCCCGATCGAGAGACCGCTCCGCACCGGCGTTGCGGCGATCGACGCCCTCTGCACGGTCGGTGTCGGACAGCGGATCGCGTTGTTCGCGGGGTCGGGTGTGGGCAAGTCCACCCTCCTACGTCTCATCGCAAGGCACGCGCAGCTCGACGCGCACGTGGTGGCGCTCATCGGCGAGCGCGGACGCGAAGCGGCTGAGGCGGTCGAGCAGCTTCGGGCGACGCCGAGGTGGCCGTCGACGACGGTCGTCTGCGCGACGGCAGAATCGTCTCCAAGCGAGCGGCTCGCTTCGGCACACACGGCGATCGCCCAAGCAGAGTGGCTCTGCGAGCGGGGACACGACGTGCTGCTCACCATGGACTCGCTCTCGAGAGTGGCCAATGCCTGGCGGGAGATCGCCATCGCAAATGGGGAACCGCCGGCCCATCGCGGTCATCCCGCGTCGCTCGCGTCGCTGCTCGCGGCGATGGTGGAGCGCGCTGGTGCGCGCAGGCGCGGTAGCATCACCGCGATCTTTGCGGTCTTGGTGGACGCGGACGATCAGTTCGAGCCCGTGACCGACACGGTCAGGGGTTTGCTCGACGGTCACCTGGTGCTCGCTCGCAACTTGGCCGACGCAGGCCGCTTTCCGCCCATCGACGTGCTTCGTTCCTCGAGCAGACTCATGCAGCGCATCGCAACGCCGGAACAGCTCGCGGACGCGCAACTCGTGCGCAAAGCGCTCGCCGCACTGGAGCGGGCGGAAGATCTTTTTGCGATCGGCGCGTACGCGCCCGGCGGAGACCCATTTCTCGACGCCGCGGTCGCACAACGCGAGCGCCTCGAAGGCCTCATCTATCAAGGAGACCGCACGGTCGCAGATCCCGTCGAACAGCTCGCACTCGTGGCCGCAGCACTCCGTTCGACCTAGACACAGGCGAGCGCAAGTGGGAAAGCCTGCGCGTCTCATTCGGAGGAGCCATGATCAACCCAACCGATCCAGCCGGACTACCGCCTGCGCAGAATCCGCTCTACAATCCGATGATGCCCGTCGGTCAGAACGAAGAAGAGGAACAAGGCCAGCCGGCGCAATCGAGTGCGAGCACAACCCCGTTTGCAAGCATCGACAAACAGTTCAGCGCGCTCATCAAAGATCTGAGCCAGCAGCTCGCTGCGCTCGAGAAGCAATTGATGCAGGCTCTGCGCGAGATCAAATTGGGCGGCCAACCGGCAGCCCAGCCGGCTCCAGCGAACGGGCATCGTGGTTGCAAGCCGCCTCGCTTCCAACGGTATGGTGACCTCATCAGCGATGCGGCCCGACGCAACGAAGTGGATCCGCAACTCGTCAGTGCGGTCATCAATCAAGAGTCTGGGTATCGGGCGGATGCCGTTTCGCGCGCCGGTGCGATGGGCTTGATGCAATTAATGCCAGACACCGCGAAAGCGCTGGGCGTGAA
>DASPVP010000029.1:0-4600 GCA_035622315.1 Candidatus Acidiferrales bacterium
TGAGCAGCTCCTGATCGCGTTGCAAGGTGACTTGCGCTAGCTGCAGGTTCGACTTCGCCTGCGCGAGCGCGGCCTGTGCCGAGCGCACTTGGTCGCCGCCTTGGCTGATGGAGAGGTTCGCCTGATACTGCGTCTGCTCGAGATGCGCAGCTGCCTGGCTTGCGTTTGCAGAGAGGTCCGCCGTGTTCAGCTGCGCGAGCACCTGGCCCGCCTTCACGCGATCGCCCTCGTTGACGAGGACGGAGTCCGTCGGCTCTTGGAGCGCCGTCGTGATCGCCACGTTTTGAAGCGGCGCGACGATGCCGGAAAGTGCTATCGTGGGATGGACCGTGCGGACGGTTGCTGTGGCGGTCTTGACGGTGGGCGGCGGCGGGGTGTTTTGGGCCGCGTGGGAACAACCGGCGAGGACGAAAAGACAAGCCGCAACTAGACACCGGATTGAGTACGCTTTGCTCGTCATAGCGGGAATGCCGATACTATATCATTTTACCCTGGGAAAACCTTGAGATGACCTGTTTTTAGCCGGATCTTGGGGCGATTTTCAAATCGCCCCCTACACAAATCGACGGTTTTCAATCGCCCCCTACACAGACTGGCGATTTTCAATCGCCCCCTACATTTATTGGTTGTCTGGCGGTGGGGCGTTCCGCACGATGTACAAGCCGAGCGCGGGCGCGAAGTTGACGGACGGCAAGCGGGCACCGCCGAGTTGCGTCGCTGCGAGGTCCTGTTGCGAACCGGCGGAGATGCGCGCGCAATTCAGCAGTGCCGGGATCGCGATCGGTGCTTGTGGCTGCAATTCGAGCCACCAGCCCTTTGCCGTAGTGTGCGGCGTCACCGTCCAGCCAGCTGGTGCCGGCGGAGCGGTGTTGCCCGCGGATCGAGCGGCCACGTACTGCGAGAGCGACGACAGCAGTTGCTGCGCGACAGGTTTCAGATCCGCGGTGCAGCGGTCCGAATCGACGATCGCGAGCGGTTGCGCCGGCGGCGTCGTGGGCAGGCGGTAGACGCGGAACTGCTCTTGCCCGGCGACAGGTGGCTGGCGCACGATGTACAGACCGACGGCAGGCATGTAGGCGAGCGGACTGCGGAAGAACGAGCTCGACTCAGGCGTGTACAGATGCATGGTGGTGGCTTCATCCTTCGTGCCGATGTGGATCGGCGCGCAGCCGAGGAAGCCGCGCATGGCGTCGAATGTCTGCGGCTCGAAGGTGAGCGCATAGGTCGATTGCATCGGATGGTAGCCGATCGTGAATCCCGTCACGCTCGGCATCTGCGGCGGCAAGGTGGCGGGATAGCCTTGCGCTGTTTTCAGTGCTTCGATCGCTGCGACGTATGCTTTGACCGCATCGAGCGTCTGCGTCGCAGGTGCGACGGTCTGGCCGCTGCAGCTCGCGCGACTCGTGTCCGGAGCGAAAGGATCCGTGGGCGGCGTTTGGGGGAAGCCTTGCTGCGCGCTCGAGAAAAACCCGCCGGCTCCTGGCCCGCGTCCGCCCGCGCCGCCGCCGCCGGGCCCAAAGAATCCGTTACCGCCCTGGCGCTGGTTTTGCTGGGGATTCGTGTGCCATTCCCTCGCCTGCATGGCGGTCTGCCCGTAGCCGACCTGGACCGTGTAGCTGACTTGCAGCGTGCGCGGCGCGAGGGGTCGTGCGATCACAGGCAGCGTGCCGACGCCAATCGTCGCCGGTCCGACCGCGTACGACGAAGAGGCGAACTCGTATCCGAACTTGTCGAAGATATTGCTCTCGGACACCGAGATTGTGCCATGGGTGAAATCATAGCCGAAGCCTGCGTCTGCGGTCACGTAGCCAGGCAGATACTGGCGGTTGCCCGGGCTGTTGTAACGGGCGTCAGCGAGGACCTCGAGCGGCGAGTTGAAGGCGCGATAGTCGAAGGTCACCCCCGCTTGGTGCAGCGGCACGCCGGGCAGCTGCGAGCCGGAGATGATCGACGAGTAGATGTTCGAGAGGCGCGGATCGTCCGTGATCGGCTTGACGACCTGCGTCGTGTAGAACGGCTCGGCCGCGAGCGTCCTCGAGACGTTGAAGTCGCCTTGCAGTTGGATGCCCTCGTAGATCTCCTGCACGCCCGAGATGGGGACGTTCAGGTAAAGATCGCTCGGGAGAAACGCGCTCGCGGGTTCACCGCAGCCGCCAGCCGATTGGAAGATCTCGCCGATCTCCGTGAAGTAGCCCGGCGGGAAGTAACTCGGCGGAAACGCGGTGCCGTTGACCTGCGCGTTGAGGAGCACGTCGTTTTGCACTTGGCGGTAGAGCGACAGCGAAAGATCGCCGATGCGCGGCCAATCGTGCTGCCAGGTGCCGCGCGCGGAGAACGCCGTCTGCGAACCGGGCTCGTCGCCCGGGCCAGACCCGTACGCCGTGCCGGTCTCGCAATTGAAAGTGAGCTGCGTCGGATCGCTCAACACGCCGAAACGCGGCGGCCCAGCGCCGTTGTTGCCGAAGTCCAGGTTGCCGGCGACCGCGTCGTTCTGCGACGGGTTCCACTGCCCGTTGATCCCCGCGAGCAGCGAGTATCCCATGTTGTTGGCGTCGGCCAGGCCGATGTGCTCGCCGAGCGTGAGCTTGTCGTTCGAACGGATCGAATCCGTGAGCGACACAGTCGAATACGAGCTCGTGCCTTGCGCGTTGCCGAAGAACGCCTCCGTGGGCACGAGCGCGATCGAGTTCTCGTCCTGCGATGACGTGGTTGCCTGGATCGAGATCGTGTGGCGCTCGCGCGCGGGCAGCTCGGCGCTGAAGGTAGCGCCGCGGCTCGAACTCGTCGTGTTCGTGCCATACGGTGAATACACGCCGTCCACGTACTGGTTGAGCAGATCGCGCGTCTGGTTCGTCTGCGCCCCGAAGAGCGAGAGCTGGACCGAGGTGACGCCGATGAACGCGGTGTCGCTCAACGACTCGAGCGAGAGGTGGCGGTAGTTCTCGTTGCCGGGACCATAGCCGCACGGGATTGGCCCGGTCTGGGTCGTGCACAGCGCGTCGTTGTAGCCGTTAGAAGAGATGAACATGCCGGACAGCGATTGCGCGCCGAGGTTGGCCCGCAATTTGAGGAGATCGCCGCCGGTCTCGTTCCCGCCCTGGTGCACGTAGTCGAAGCCGCTCGTGTCGAGATACTTGAGGCCGTCGAGTTGGTTGTCGCTGCCGCGGATCGCGTGGACGTAGGCGATGCCGATGTCGCCTGAGGTGCCTTGCATGGAGAGCAGCGTCGCCGCATTGCCTAAGTTGCCGAAGGTCTGCGTCATGCCGAACTGCCAGGCACGCGTGGGCTCGAGCGTGCGGTAGTTGACGGAGCCGCCCAGAGCGCCCGCGACAGGATTGAAGCTGACCGAGGCGCCGCCGAACAGATCGGAGCTGATCAAGCGCAGATCACTCGCCGTGCCCGGCCCCGAGAGCGGGATGCCGTCGAGCAGGACTTGGGTCTGCGATGGATCGTGCCCCTCGAGCGAGATCGTCTCGGGCGCGTCGTCGCTCGCGGAATCCGTGCCGACCGAAACGCCGGCGAGCTTATTGAGCGCGTCGTTGAGGCTCGTCGAAAGCTTGCGTATGGGACTGTCTTGCGAGATGCTCGTGCTCGAGATGCTGGCTTGCGATTTGACGACGATGGTGCCGATCGTCTTCGGACCCGTTTGCACGGCGAGCGCGATGCCGACGTCGACCACTTGACCCGAGACGACCTCGAACGACGAGGTGGTGATGGAATTGTATCCGCTCTTGATGATCCGCGCGGTGTACACGCCCGGGGGCGTGTCGGTGAAGATGACCTTGCCGTTGGTCAGCGTGAGCTCGCTTGCCATGACCGGGCCTTCGAGCAGGACGCGCGCGAAAGCTAACGGGGCCTTGCTCGTTCCGTCGGTCACGGTGATGACGATTTGGCCGTCCTCATCTTGGGCCGCGGCAGGTAGCGGCGGCGCAAACGCGATCCCCGCAACGACTGCGAAGAGCGAGAAAGCGAGCTTGCAAGCGATGACGCGGCGCATGAACTGCGAACGTACGAACCACGGGGGTTTCATGTCTGTCCAGTGTACCTGAGGGCCCTTGGATGGCTCTGAGAACGAGGCCCGATCAGGCAACTGCGTTCCACAAGGTGCTAGCGGGAAGTCTGCTGTTTCTGAGGCTGGATTAAGGCTTCCGGCATACAATAGCTGGGAAATGCCAAAGAACTCTAAGGTCCTGGTGGTCGACGACGAGCGCTCGATGCGGGATATGCTCCGGCTGGGGCTGGAGCAGCAGGGCTACGTGGTCCGGGACCTGCCCGATGGACGCGGAATCGACGGCATCATCGGGGATTGGGAGCCGGACGCCATCGTGCTCGACGTGATGATGCCGTTCGCCGATGGTTTCACGCTTTTGCCGGTCATCCGTCGCCGCACGCAAGCGCCCATCATCATGCTCACGGCCAAAACCGACGTCGACGACCGGGTCACAGGCCTCGAGCTCGGCGCAGACGACTACGTCCCCAAGCCCTTCGCTTTTGCAGAACTCGTGAGCCGGCTCGAGGCGGCGCTGCGCCGCCCGCACATCTCTGCACCTGAGTTCTTGCGCTACGAAGACCTCTCGGTCAATCTGAAGACGCGCGAGGT
>DASPVP010000030.1:0-7487 GCA_035622315.1 Candidatus Acidiferrales bacterium
GTACGCTTTCAGCGAGGGATCGCACGGCGTCGACCTGTTCTTCGTGCTCTCAGGCTTCTGCCTATCGTATCCCGTGCTGCGCGCGCTGCAGCGCAGCGGCACGACCGTGTTTGACATCGCCGGCTATTTCGCTCGGCGCACAGTGCGCATCGTGCCGCCGTACTACCTCGCGATCGCCGTGGTCGTCATCGCCTTGCTCGTCCTGGGCAGGATCGGCTGGCAGATGCCCTACGAGCTTTCGCTCGAGCGCGTCGGCTGGCTCGACTTCGCCAAGCAGATCCTCTTCGCCGACCGCAAACCGGAGTTTCTCAATCCTTCGTTCTGGACGCTCGCCGTGGAGTGGCGCTGGTATTTCATCTTCCCGATCGTGCTGCTCGTCTGGACGAAGTCACGTCGTGCCTTTTTCTTCCTCATCGTCTGCTGCTTGATCGGCGCCGCCACCACGCGAGCAGGTGGATTCGATTTGCCGCTGTTGCCCGCGTTCATGCTCGGCATCACGGCGGCGCAGTTCGAGATCGAAAAGCGCACGTTCGGCATGCTGCCGTTGTTGCTCGCCGTCCTCGCCGCCGGCATCGGCATCTTGCTCGAGCCGCTCTATGGGCCCGAGTACTTCGTGCAATTGCAGCCCGCCGGGCTCTTCGCCGCGTTCTTCTTCGTGCTTGCGGCCGGTAGTTTGCCTCCGCTGCGGGCGGCGCTCTCGTTCCGCCCGCTCGTCTGGATCGGCGTGGCGTCGTATAGCATCTATCTCGTACACGAGCCGGTCATCGGCGCGCTCGAAAACAACCTCGCCGTGAGCCCGGTGCTGGCCGCGGTCGGCGGCGTCGCCGCGGGAGCCATCTTCTGGGCAGTGCTCGAGCGCCCGTTCATGACGAATCCTTGGAAGGCGCGGTTTGTCAATTGGCTTACGACCCCGATCCGTCGCCTTGCGGACTTCGCCGGGGTGCCGCTGTCGATGAGGCTGGGCAGCGCGCCCGACGACCCCAGGCCCGACACGGGCGAAGATACGAGCTCGAGCCAGGCCGCCGACCTGGTAGGCTCGCGCACAATGAGATAGGTCACTAAAGGTCTACGAGAAGATGAGGAAGAGCTGCGAACCCCGATCTGGCGGCTGGAAAGCGACCTCATATACCATGGCCGGTGCTTTGGACCGAAGGGACCGGTTTGGCCGTCCCAAAACACGGATGCGAGCCGGAAGGAAGGGGCCTGCCTTCATACAGAGGGCGGGCGCCGGTCGTCGCCTCCCAGGTACGACCAACCCTTCAGACCGCCTGGCAGATGCCGATACGAAGAATAAGTCCGCTGCGAGTCCTGATGTGGGGCTAGGCTTGCACGTGGTCCGGCTCTTTGAGTCCTCAAACCCTTATCGTGTGAATCGAGAGACACAATGGCAGCGAATGTAAGCGATCTCCTCGGCCTACGGATGGACGAGCTGATGCGCGTGACGATCGAGCGCGGCGCATCCGACCTGCACATGAGCGTCGGTCTGCCGCCCATGCTGCGCATCGACGGGCGCCTCACCCCAACGGAGTTCCCGAAACTCACCCCCGACGACACGAAGCGCCTCGTGTACAGCATCCTCACCGACCAGCAGAAGGAGCGGTTCGAGAAAAACCTCGAGCTCGACTTCTCGCACGGCCTCAAAGGTTTTGGCCGGTTCCGTATCAATGTGTTCCGGCAACGCGGCGTGATCGGCGGCGTGTTCCGCGCGATCCCGTCCTCCGTGCCGCCGCTCGGCAGCTTGAACCTGCCGCCGGTGATGGGCGATCTGACGATGCGCCCGCACGGTCTCATCCTCGTGACCGGGCCGACGGGTTCGGGTAAATCGACGGCCCTCGCCTCCATGCTCGATATCATCAACTCGACCATGGCGCGGCACATCATCACGATGGAAGACCCGGTCGAGTATCTCCACTTCCACAAGATGTCGATCGTCAACCAGCGTGAGATCGGCCACGACTCCTACAGCTTCGCCAACGCGCTGCGCGCCGCGCTGCGCGAGGACCCAGACGTGGTGCTCGTCGGCGAAATGCGCGACATGGACACGATCGCGACGACGCTGACCATCGCCGAGACGGGCCACTTGGTGCTCGCCACGCTGCACACGTCGGACGCGGCGCAGAGCATCGACCGCATCATCGATGTGTTCCCGGAGCATCAGCAGCAGCAGATCCGCGTGCAGTTGGCCGCCGTCATCGAGGCGATCGTCTGCTTGCGCCTCCTGCCGCACGCTTCCGGCGTCGGCCGGGTACCCGCGGCTGAGGTGATGGTGGCGACGCCCGCCATCCGCAACCTGATCCGCGAGAACAAGTCGCACCAGATCCACAACGCGATCGTGACGAGCCGGGGGATGCACATGCAGACCTTCGACATGTCGCTGCGCGATCTGGTCCGCAAACACATGATCACAGAAGACGAAGCGCTGGCTGCCTCGATGCATCCGGAAGAGCTTCGCAAACTCATCGAAGGAACCTAACAGAAGGAGGGCTGCATAACCATGCTATCGCTACTGTGGTTGCTGATCCTGTTAGTCATCTTAGTCGTGGGCCAGGCGGCGAAGCTCTAAGCTTCGGCGCCATAACCCCGAAAACTCTAGGAGAACTCGAGGACTAATCTCATGCCGAGCTTTGCCTACCAAGCCAAGGACGCGAGCGGGAAATCCGTCAACGGCGTCATCGAAGCGGAGAACGAGCGCGTCTTGCGCGCCAAGCTCCGCGAGATGAACTATTACGTCACGGGCATCACGATGAAACAGACGGCGGGTCTGAACGCCGATGTTTCGACGCTGTTCGGCGGCGTGGTCGGAAAGCTGAAGGGGGTCAGCGAGCAAGCGCTGGTCGTCTTCGCGCGGCAGTTCGCCACCATGATCAACGCCGGTCTCGCGATGGTCCGCTGCCTCGACGTGCTGGGCATCCAGACCGAAGACCAGCAGCTCAAACCCGTCATCGTGCAGGTGCGCCGCGAGGTCGAAGGCGGTTCGACCTTGGCCAACGCGCTCGCCAAGTTCCCTAAAGTTTTCTCGCCGCTCTTCGTCAACATGGTGCGCGCGGGTGAGCTCGGCGGTATTTTGGACGAGGTGCTCAACCGGCTCGCCGGCTTCCTCGAGAAGGACTTCAACCTGAAGAAGAAGGTGAAGTCCGCGATGACCTACCCGATGGTCATCTTGGTCATGGCGATCGTCATCGTGTTCTTCCTCGTGACCTTCATCCTTCCGACCTTCGTGAGTTTGTTCGTGGGCATGAACATGAAGCTGCCGCTGCCCACGAAGATCCTCATCGCCTTCACCGAGGGCGCGCGCAATCCGGTGGTCCTCATCATCACGGCGGTCGTTGCGGTAGGCGGGTTCTTCCTCTTCAAACGCTGGACGTCCACGCAGACCGGACGGTATCAGTACGACAAGTTCAAGCTCAAGCTGCCGGTCTTCGGCATGCTCATCCGCAAGGTGGCCATCTCGCGCTTCTGCCGCACGCTTGGCGCGCTGCTGCAGTCGGGCGTGCCCATCATGCAAGCGCTCGAGATCGTGGGTAAGGCGTCGGGCAACGAAGTCATCGCCGAGACCGTCACGAAGGTGCGCGAATCGGTGCGCGAGGGCGAGTCGATCGCGGTGCCTTTGAACCTTTCCGGGTTATTCCCGCCGCTCGTCACGCAGATGGTGGCGGTCGGTGAAGAAACCGGTAACCTCGACGGCATGCTCTCGAAGATCGCCGATTTCTACGACGTCGAAGTCGAATACATGCTGGCGTCGTTGACGTCGCTGCTCGAACCCTTGCTTATCCTGGCGATGGGCTTCGTGGTCGGCTTCATCGTGATCTCGGTCTTCTTGCCGCTGTACCAGATCATCGGCAACATCAAGTAAGGCCATGGCGACGCAGGCCGTGCAAGCACGGCCAAGCGACACGGAGTTCGAAGCGTACGCGCAAACACGCGCGCTTGAGCTCCGCGACCGCTTGGTCGTGGCGCACATGGACCTCGTGCGCTCGATCGTGGCCCACTACGCGCCCAATCAAGCCAAAGCGCAGCGCGACGACCTCGAGCAAGTCGGCTACGTCGGTCTGATCAAGGCCGTCGAGCGCTACGACCCGAGCTTGGGCGTGCCGTTCGAAGCGTACGCGCGGACTGTCGTCTCAGGCGAGATCTTCCATTACCTGCGCGACCTCGCGCCGGTGTTGCGAGTGCCGCGCTGGTACCGCACGCTGAACCGGCGGCTGCATGAGTCGCACGACCGCCTGGTCGTCGACCTCGGGCGCGAGCCGACGGAAGAAGAGCTGGCCGCCGACATGAACATCGAGGTCGACGGCATCAAAGAGATCCTGCGCCTGCGCGACTCGTACAACCTCATGTCGCTCTCCGATCGGGCCGAGGGAGGCGACGAGCCGCCGCGCTGGGCCGCGCTGCGCAGTACCCGGCACCAAACCTTCCGTTTGCCGATCGAAGACCGCATCGTCTTGGATCGCGCGGTCGAGCGGCTGGCCGACTTCGAACGCTCGGTCGTCGAGCTGTTCTTCTACAAGGACCTGACCCAAACGGAGATCGCCCGGCGCTTGGGCTTCTCCCAAAAGCATATCTCGAGAACGCTCGCGAGCACGCTGCGCAAGCTCAAAGAAGACATTCGTTGACCACGACGGTGTCGCGCCGCAACCAAGCCGAACGGGACTTGGGTTGGTTGGTCTTGGCTTTGGCGCTCGCCGCGGGGATCGCGACGAGGTTCTGGCATCTGGGAGAAGCGAGCCTGTTCACGGACGAGGCCTACACCTTCGCGATCGCGAGCCTCCCCATCCCGGCGCTGCTCCAGACGCTGGCCACTGCGGATTACCACCCGCCGCTGTTCTATCTCGCGACGCACGTATTGCTCGCGGTCGAGCACTTGCCGCTTTGGGATTACCGCTACGCGAGTGCGCCCTTCGGGCTTGTGACGATTCTGGCCACCTGGGCTGTGGCGCGCAAGCTTGCTGGCAGCGTGGCCGCAGCCGTGTCGGCTCTGGCCGTGGCGCTCTCGCCCGCGCTCATCACGTTCGACCGCATCTTCCGGATGTACGCCGTGCTCGTCGCGCTCGCGACCGTGTCGTGGTGGCTGCTCGTCCTCGCGCAGTCGGCGACCGGCGCGCGGCGGGCTTGGTTGTGGGGCGGATACGCGGCCGTGAGCGTGGCGCTCGCATATACGCACTATCTCGGCCTGCTGGTGCTCGCCTGTCAGGCCGTCTACGTCGTGGTGCATTGGACCAGCGCGCGTCCTGCATTGTTCGCGTACCTCTTGACCGCCCTGGCGTATCTGCCGTGGCTTGGGAAGATGCGCGAACAGCTCGCGCTGGGCGGCCTTGCGCTTGGGCGCCCCGGTTTCGACGCTGGTCTTGCCGCGAGCGTGCGCGGCGGATTCATCCCCGGACTGCCGGACGCGCTCTTCGCGCGGCCGTGGGCTCTATGGGTCCCCCTCGCCCTCGTCTGCGCTATCGCTGTGGCAGGCGGCTGGATCGGACGTCGAACCATCTTGCCCTATTGGCTCGGCGTGCTCGTGCTCGGCGTGATCCTCTCCGTCGCGCTCGGACGCAACCTCGCCTACTTCCCGCGCTATCTGCTCGTCGACATACCGCCGGTCGCTATCGCGTTCGGGGCGATCGTCGCCCAGCTCGCTGCAGCGGGCGCGCGCATCCCCGCGCTTGCCGCTGCGACCGCGTGCGTCGCGCTGCTCGGCGTCGCGAGCACGAACGTGCTGGTCGATCCGTATTACCAGTTCCCTGACTGGTATGCGGTCAACGCGACGTTGCGCGCCGGCGAGCGGCCGAGCGACGCCGTCATCTTGGACGCCGCTTACGAGTACCTGGTCGTGCGCAACTACAGCGGGTTCCGCGGCCGGACGATCTTGAGCTTCATGAACCCGAGCGACTTCGCCCCGATCCTGCAATGGATCGCGGCCAACCCGCAACGACGGATCTGGTACGTGCAAGCCCAGAACGCTTATTGGGATCCACAGCTGCGGATCGCTGCGTCGCTCGCGAATAGACCGGTCGTCCTCAGGCGCCGCTTTCCACGTCAGGCGCCCGAGAACGAGGTGACGGTGGTGCTCTTCGGGCCAGCTCCGGCCCGCAGGCCATAGCGATGTCGCTGAAATCGTTCGTAGCCGCGCTGCGCCCAAGCGTCTGGTTCTGGGCTGCGATCGGCGTCGGCGCGCTCTGCCGCTTCTGGGATTTGACCGGGCAGAGCCTCTTCATCGACGAGGGGTGGACGTTCCACATCAGCTCGGGCAGCGTCAAAGACATCATCCACGCGACGGCCTATACGGATTTCCATCCGCCGCTCTTCTACCTCGTCACGGCCTTTCTGACGAAGCACCTCGGCTGGCCACCCTGGCAGTACCGCTATCTGACGGCCACGTTCAGCCTCACGGGCATTGCGGCCACCTGGGCGATAGCACGGCGCTTCTTCGGAGAAGCTACCGCCACTATCGCAGCGTTCGCCGTCGCGCTGAATCCGGCGCTCATCGAATGGGACCGGCTGTATCGCCAGTACGCCGTCCTCGTCGCGCTCGGCGCTGTGTCATGGTGGTTGCTCGTGCGCGCCTGCGATGCGACGGGGCGGTCGCGGATCTTTTGGTGGACGGCGTATGGGCTCTGCGCGATCGTCCTGCCGTACGTCCAATACGTCGGCGCGCTCGTCGTCGCGAGCCAAGCGTTGTATGCGATCGTCGATCTCCGGGCACGCTGGCCTGCGCTCGTCGGGCAGCTGGCTGCCGGGCTCGCGATGATCCCCTGGCTCTGGGCTATCCGCATCCAATTCCCGCACGGCGGCCTCGTCACGCAGTTGAGCTCACCGGAGTTCTCCTGGCCGACGCTCGTACGCGCCACGATCGCGTACGGCATCCCGGCGGCGTGGCTCACGAGGCCGGGTTTCGATGTCGTCTTCGCGAGCGCGACGCTCGCGGTGCTCGTCTTCGGCGCCATCGTCGCACGCAGATCGGTCGTGCCCTATTGGCTCGCACCGATCGTGCTGCACGTCGTGGCCTCGTTCGGCTGGCACAAGGATCTCGTGGTACCGCGCTACCTCTACGTCTACGTGCCCGCGTTCTGCATCGCGCTCGCGGCGCTTTTGACCGCGATCTGGCGCACGAGATATCGCGTGGCTGCCCTCGCGGTCGGTGCGCTGTACTTCGGCATTGCAGCGGTAAGCATCCCGAACTTGCTCTTCGTGCCGTTATATCAGTTCCCGGATTGGTATCAGGTCAATGCGCTCGTGTTGCAGTACGAGCATCCCGACGACATCGTGGTATTCGACCAGGGCGCCGAGTATTGGGTCGTGCACGACTACAGCGCTTTTCGCGGTCACGAGATGGAGGCGCCCGCGATCCCGTCAGATCTCCCGGCCACGATCGCATGGCTCGCGAGCTATCCCAAGCGCCGCGTCTGGTACATCGAGAACCAGCCGACCTTTACGGATCCCACGCGTCGCATCAAAGCCTCGCTCGACGCGAAGCGAACGCTCCTGCGCGCCTGGCGCCA
>DASPVP010000031.1:0-4681 GCA_035622315.1 Candidatus Acidiferrales bacterium
CGGCCGCTGGCCGTACGCGCGGCGGCAAGCGCGATGGCGCGCAACCCGCTGTGGCTCTTGGTGCCCTGCCATCGTGTCGTCTACGCGGATGGACGTTTGGGTCCGTACGGTAACGGCGCAATCGGTCAGGCACGCAAGCGCGCCCTGCTCGCCCGCGAGGGCGTGCACCTCGAATCACCACGTGCGCGCAAGGAAAAGCGTTCGAAGCGGCAAGCGCGAACTAAGCGCTGATGGCGGATGTCTTTCCTATCTCTCTGTTCGTCGTGGGGATCGCACTTGGGGCTCTTGCGATCTGGCTGCTTGGCTCGCGCGACGCTCGCACGCTCGACAAGCTGCAGAGCGAGTTGACGGAGGCCGTCGCCGCGCGCGCTCGGCTTGAAGCGCAGCTCGCTGCCGAGAAGAAGTCTGCTGGCGAACAGCTCGGTCTGCTCCAAGAGACCAAAGAGAAATTCACCAACGCGTTTTCGGCGCTGTCCGCCGAGGCTCTCCGCTCGAACAACCAGGCGTTCCTCGATCTCGCGAAGGCCACGCTCGAGAAACATCAGATCGAAGCACAAGGCGACCTGCAAAAACGACAGCAAGCCATCGAGAGCACGCTCAAGCCTATGAGCGAGACCCTCCAACGTTTCGACGAGAAGGTCGGCGACCTGGAGCGAAAGCGCAGCACCGCCTACGAGATGCTGAACGAGCAGCTCAAGACGTTGCAGGCTGGAACGGCAAAGCTCGAACGGGCGCTGCGCACGCCGTCGGTGCGCGGCCGCTGGGGTGAGATCCAGCTACGCCGCGTGGTCGAGATCGCAGGGATGACCAACTATTGCGATTTTCAAGAGCAGCCATCCGCGATGGACGAAGACAAACGGCTGCGACCCGACTTGCTCGTGAAGCAGCCGGGCGGAAAAACGATCGTCGTGGACGCTAAGGTGCCGTTGGAAGCATATCTCAATTCGCTCGAAGCTTCGAGCGAAAAAGAGCGGCGTTCGGCGCTGGAGCTGCACGCGCACAACGTCCGCACGCACATGAAGAAGCTCGCGGAGAAGAGCTACTGGCAGCAATTCGAACACGCGCCGGAGTTCGTCGTCATGTTCTTGCCTGGCGAGATGCTCTTCAGCGCGGCGCTCGAGGTGGAGCCCGAGCTCATCGAAGCCGGCGTCGCGCAGCGAGTCATCCCGGCAAGCCCGACGACCCTCATCGCGCTCCTGCGCGCCGTGAGCTACGGTTGGAAACAAGAGGCGATCGCACACGAAGCACATTCGATCAGCGCGCTCGGCGGCACGCTGTACAAGCGCTTGTCAGACCTCGCGCGTCACTTCTTCGAGGTCGGGCGCAGCCTCGAGCGTACGATGCAGTCGTACAACAAAGCGATCGGCTCGCTCGAGGGCCGCGTGCTGGTCAGCGCGCGCAAGTTCCGCGAATACGAGTCCGTCTTCTCCAAGGACGAGATCGTGCAGCTCCAGCCCGTCGAAACAGAGCCGCGACAGCTCACGGCGCCCGAGCTTGCGGCGCCGCCGGATGGGCTCTTCGTCATGCTGCCGGTTCAGCCCGCGGGCGCTGACGACGCCGAAGACGACCTCGCCTGAGAGGTCCGGAGTCCATCGGCGATCGTCTGGCGCAATTCGGCGAGGCCCTCTCCCGTCTTCGCGGATACCACCACGCCCGCTGAGCCCAAGTCACGTCGCGAGCCTGCGGTATCGACGAGGTCGCTCTTGTTCCACGCATAGGTGACGGGTTTGGCAGCGGCGCCCAACTCGCGCAAGACGACATCGACGGATGTGCGCTGACGTTCCCAATATGGATTGCTGGCGTCGATCACGTGGACCAGTAGTGTCGCGTTCGTCACCTCTTCGAGGGTCGCGCGGAACGCGGCAACCAGCTCCTTTGGCAGATCGCTGATGAATCCGACGGTGTCCGCCAAGACAGCGATCGTGCCATCGGGCAGCTTGACCTTGCGTAACGTCGGATCGAGGGTGGCAAAGGGCTGATCGGCGACGAGCACGCTCGCTCCGGAGAGCGCGTTGAGCAGCGAAGACTTGCCGGCGTTCGTGTAGCCGACGAGCGCGACGGTCGGGGTGCCTTCGCGGCTGCGGCGCTGCTCCGCCCGGCGCTTGCGGATGTGCAAGAGATCCTGTTCGAGGTGCGAGATGCGCAGGCGGATGCGCCGCCGATCGACCTCGAGTTTCGTCTCGCCGGGTCCGCGGGTGCCGATGCCACCGCCCAGGCGCGACAGCTCCGCCCGCGATCCGATGAGGTTCGCCGCGCGGTGACGCAGCTGCGCGAGCTCGACTTGCAGTTTGCCCTCGCTCGTCCGCGCGTGGCTCGCGAAGATGTCTAAGATCAGCACCGAGCGATCCATGACGATCGCGTCATCAAGCGCGCGCTCGATCGCAGCGCGCTGACGGGGTCGCAGCGGGTTGAGCGTGACCACAGCTGTCGCCCGCGACTCCCGCATGAGTTGCGCAAGCTCGGCGACCTTGCCGCTGCCTACGAGGGTTGCCGGGTCCACCGCAGGCCGCCGTTGCTCCAGGCGCGCCACGACGTCGGCGCCGGCCGCCTTCGCGAGCGCTTCGAGCTCGTCCATCTCGACGGCGAAGCGCACCCGGTCGGTGCCAGTGTCAACACCGGCGAGGACGATCCGTTCGCGAGGTGGCGCGGTCGCGTAGGTCATAAGAACAGATTCTCAACAAAACAAAGCGGCGCACCTTCCGGTGCGACCTATGAAGAAGGGGCGATTTTCAATCGCCCCCTACAGGAAAGGAGAAGGGGCGACTTTCAGTCGCCCCCTACACGAACTAGACGGCTGCGAGTTCTTTCGACTTGCGCAGACCGAAGGGATGATCGGCTACCGGCGTCAGCGGCGAAAACCGCAGCTGGTTTTGATAGGTCGAGACCAAGAGCTCGATCCCACCTCGCACGCAGCCTTCTTCGGCCACGCATTTCGAGAGCTTCTTCGTGAAGTACGCCTCCAAATCGGAGAGCGCATGTTGGAAGTACGAGTCGCGCGTCAAGCCGGAGCCGTCGAAATGATTCTTTGCGACGAGCCAAACGAAAACCGGCTCGCCGCCTTCTCGGAATCCTAGTACGAACAGTGGTATGGGCTGCGACGCCGGTTCTGTATCAGGGTGGAACGAACACATCGTAAAAAACTCGAGCAGAACGTGTTCGGGCTCGATCGGTTTACTCACGAACGCCTCCCCTCATAGCGAGGACGTTTTCTAAGCAAGATTCGCACGCTCCCCCGCGCTGATTTGTCCCTTTTTTCAGGACGAAAGACGGCTGGTGGCTTCGCCGCTCCTCGGCGTGCCGAAACCTAATAGAGAGATGAGGGTTACAGGGCATATCCAGGTCGGGCCGACGTGGCCCGATGAGCTTCCATTACCCGAAGCGCTTGAAGCCAGGGTCCAGTTGGCGGTGGCCGATTTCGCCCTGTCCGCCCTGCGCATCTGGTTCCGGCTCGACGGCAAATACGAGCCGACACCCCTCGTCTCGTGGACTTCTGACGGGGTGCTGCGCGGTGGGTTCGACGCCCGGGCTGTCGGTTCTATGGTAAAGGCGCAACGCGACCTGCTGTCGCTGTCCACGGGCACTCCGCCCGCAGTGGTCACCGTCGACTTCAATGAGAACCAGGAATCTGGGGAACCTGGGCCGCCGCTCTTCGTGACCGGGATGGCCCTGACGCACAGCGGCAGCATCGTGGGCTTCTTGGAGTGCCACACCCAGGAAGCAGCGTTTGCAGACCCCGTCTCCACGGCGCAGCTGCGAGCGCTAGCGGACCACCTCGGCCGGATCGTGGCAGAGATCCGAGTGCCGACGACCGCCGCCGGCCGCACCCGCGGCCACGTGCTCCTCGTGGAGGACGATGCCGAGCAGCGCAAATTCGTCCAGACCAGTCTCGAGCAATTCGGTTTTGTGGTCACCCTCGCGAACAACGGGGCGATCGGCCTGGTCGCTGCAGAGTCCGAGCACCCGGACATCATCATCTTGGATTGGGCGATGCCGGTGATGGACGGGCTCACCACCTGCCGGCGCCTCAAGTCCCAGCCGAGCACGGCTGACATCCCGGTGATGATGATCGCCAACCGGGTGGACGTCGACGATAAGGTCCTCGCGCTCGAGACGGGCGTGCAAGACTTCCTCGTCAAGCCGCTGCACCCCAAAGAGCTCTCCGCACGTGTGGCGCAGCTCATCAACTGGCGGCGCCAGTTCGCGGCCGCGCGGGCTCCAATCGCCGCCGATGCAGGTGAAGAGGCGCAAACCCAAAGCGCCATCGCAGAAGCCAGCCTGAGCGTATCCGATCAGGATCACTGGATGCTCGGCTTGGAGGCGGCACGCCTGGGCAAGCACCACGAAGCTCTCGCGAATTTCGTGGCAGAAGCAGAACAGGCCGAGCGATTGGGGCGCTTCGCCCGCGCCGCGCTCGCCTACCGCAGTGCATCCGTCACCGCAGGCGAGATGCGCGACCGCGATTCCGCCAACAAGTATCTACGCCTTGCGGGCAAAGCTTATTTCAGCTGGGCCGAGAACGACGACGATCCCGCGCACGTGCGCGACGCCTACGTCAACGCGGCGCGCTGCTTCCTCATGGCCGGCAACCTCAAGCTCGCCAAGAAATCGGTCGACTACGCGACCTCGATCGACGCCGTGCTCGCGGACGACCGCCCCACGCCGCTGCAATGAAAGTCGTCCT
>DASPVP010000032.1:0-3774 GCA_035622315.1 Candidatus Acidiferrales bacterium
GCGGTCAGCGCATCGAGTTTCGCGAGCGCCATCTTCAGACGATCGGCATCCGTGCAGCACTGCTCGACATCATTTGCAGCGTCATCGAAGACGCCAAGCTGCGACATGACACCGGCATCGTATTCGTAGAGCCGCGTGACCTCGGCCTCGCCAAGCTGCACGCGATCGAACACGGCCGCATACCCATAGTCAGCAAAGCGCATACGGTCGATGACCCGGTTGAGTTTGCGCCCGCTTTGATCGATGAGCGCGACGCCATCTAAATTCCCGGATCGGGAGATCGAATCGACGAGCGCATCGAGCCGGCCCTTCACGCGGGCGAGCCGCTCTCCGATCACCGCGCGCAATTGCTTGTCCGCGATGCGGCGGTCTTCAACCGCCTTATAACCCGCAAACCCTGGAATGTAGCTCGCGAGATTAGAAAGCGCTTCACCGATACTGCCGGCATGCTTGAGACCGGAAGTCGGAGGTGGCGTGGGCTGTGCCGCGACGGGCGGCGTCGCCGGTTGCGCCGCTTGCGGACCTGATTGATCGGTATTGTCCATCGTGCTCGGGTCGCTCCTTATATCGGGGCGATTTTCAATCGCCCCCTACACTGCGGGCGGGATTTTCAATCGGACCCTACATCTAGCTTATACCTGATGGGCGGCTCGATTGTTGCAGACCGCAATGGCCGTCACACCGCTTCCGACATCAGTTCGGGCGCGCTTTCGTCCGCAGGCGGACGGGTTCTTGCCTCCGCCAACAGCGCCCGCACGGCCTCGGGGTCCGCTTCGTGGTTGATGCGTTCGCGGAAACTCGATGCGTCCTGGATTCCTTTCAGATACCAACCAAGATGCTTGCGCATCTGCAGCATCCCTGACTTCTCACCGTAGCGCTCGACCATCGCGTCGAAGTGCGCTCGCGCGAAGTCGATACGCTCCGCGACGCTTGGCGTCTGCTCTCCTGGCTCGCCGCGCATCGCTGCCGCGATCTCTCGCACGAGCCACGGATTGCCGAGCGCGGCGCGGCCTACCATGATCGCATCCACACCGGTCTCGCGCAGCCGCGTGAGCGCATCCGCAGCGCTCTTGACGTCACCGTTGCCGATCACAGGAACGCTGACAGCTTCCTTCAGCTGCTTGATGTACGACCAGTCCGCTTGCCCCTTGTAGAACTGCTGGCCGTATCGGCCGTGCAGTGTGAACGCATCGATGCCTTCGACTTCGGCGCGCTTGGCGATCTCGATATAGGTGTAGTTGTCGGCTGACCAGCCCAGACGCATCTTGACGGTCACTGGCACGCGCTTCACCGCCTTGCGCACGGCAGCGCAAATGGCGACGGCGAGATCAGGATCACGCAGAATCGCGGCACCGTCTCCGCCTTTGACGATCTTGGGAGCGGGGCAACCGAAGTTGATGTCCACGATGTCGGCGCCGCACTCTTCGACAAACGCGGCAGCCTGCGCCATGACGGCGGGGTCGTTGCCGTGCAGCTGGACAGAGGTCGGGCGCTCGTCCGGATAGACATCGATCATCTCAAGCGTGCGGTGATGCCCGCGGACAAGCGACTGCGCAGAGACGAACTCGCTGACCGTCAGGCCGAGCCCGAAGGGCTTGAAGAGCCTGCGGAAGAGCGCGTTGGTCACACCGGCCATCGGGGCGAGGGCCAGCGGCGGAAATATGGAAATGCCAGCAATGACCAGCGGTCGAACGGAAGCCATCCGGTTTGCCGTCTTCGACCACCGCAAAGGAGAATCATGGCAAAGAGCGTGCTCGAGCCGATCGTCGTCCCCGCCGATGTCGTGCAAGACGTCGTCGCACTGCGCCGTGACATCCATGCGTTTCCGGAACTCGGCTTCGAGGAGGTGCGGACGTCGGGCATCGTCGCCGATCGCCTAAGGCGCCTCGGGTATGAGGTGCGCACCAAGATCGCGCAGACCGGCGTGCTCGGCATCCTGCGCACGGGCAAACCCGGGCTAACCGTCTTGCTGCGCGCCGATATGGACGCGCTGCCGCTCGAGGAGGCTCCCGGGCTACCTTTTGCTTCCACCGTACGCGGGAAGATGCACGCCTGCGGCCACGACGGACACGTCGCGATCCTGCTCGGCGCTGCTCAGATGATCATGCAGCGACGCGACGCTTTGTGCGGCACGATCGTGCTCTGCTTTCAACCGGCAGAGGAAGGCAAAGGGGGCGCAGCCGCGATGGTCGCCGAGGGCGTGCTCGACGACCCGCAGGTCGATAAGGTCTACGGTCTGCACGTCTGGTCGCAGCACGCGCCTGGCATCGTGCTGACGCGACCCGGTCCGATGATGGCCACGAGCGACACGATCGAGATCACCGTGCGTGGGAAGGGCGGTCATGGCGCGCAACCGGATCACACGATCGACCCGATCGTGACGGCAGCCCACTTCGTCAACTCCGTGCAGACGGTGGTGAGTCGCAAGGTAGATCCGCTCGAGCCGGCAGTCGTCACGATTGGGGCCTTCAACGCGGGAACTGCTCCGAACGTGATACCGGAAGAGGCACGGCTGCTCGGAACCGTGCGGACATTCAACGAACAGTTGCGCGACGAGATGCCACAGAAGATCGAAGCCGTGCTGGCAGGCTGCTGTGCTAGTGCGAACGCCACCTACGACTACACGTACGTCAAGCGGTACCCGATCACGTCGAACGACCCCGGTGAGGCAGCCTACGTGATGAGTTTAGCGGCTGGGTTGCTCGGGTCGAAACGCGTCGCCGAGCAGCCGAAGATCATGGGAGCCGAAGACTTCTCGTTCATGCTCCAGCGGCGCCCTGGCTGTTTCTTCTTCCTGGGCGCATGCGTGGATCCGAAGGTTGACGCACCGCACCACAGCCCGCACTTCGCGATCGACGAATCAGCGTTCGCGACGGGAGTGCAGATGATGGTCGCGCTCGCCACCGACGCGCCGCGCCGCTCGGTCAGTACGAGAGATACTTCCCAAACCAGGTGAGCGTGCGCGTCCACGCATCAGCGGCGGCAGACGCGACGTAGCGTTCGCGCGTGTCGTCGAAGAACGCATGACCGGCTTCCGGATAGATCTTGATGTCGTTCGGCACTTTCAAGCGCGCTTGCATCGCTTGGACGTCGGCCGGCAAGATGCTCGTGTCGCGCGCACCGTACTGCCCCATGAGGGGAATGGTCACGCCCTGGGTCCATGCGAGCGCCGCATCGCTGATCGGCCCCTGATTTTTTGAATCATCCCAACGGACGCCGCCGTAGAAGATCACCGCAGCGTCGAAAATACCTTTGTCGTCGATCGCGGCGCGCAGCGCGATCTTGCCGCCCATGCAGAATCCCATGATGCCGACTTTCGGGGGCCGCTCTCTCGGTCCGGATCCCACGCGAGAACGAATCCACGTAGCGCCCGATTCGATCTCGGCATCGACCTCGTTCGGATCGAGCTTGCTCGCAAAGGGCGCGAACACCGTATAGTCCGAGACGCCGTCGCCGCTCGGCGCACCCATCCCCGCGTAGAGGTCCGGCGCCACAGTCACGTACCCGGCCTTCGCGAGCCTGCGCACGGTGTCGCGGATCTGCGCGTCCACGCCCCACACGTGTTGAACCATCACGATACCGGGCGTGCGCTTGTCATTTACGCGCGGCATCGCGGCGTACGCGTCAACGGTCGCGGTGCCCACGGGCAGCTCGGGCCGTTCGACCGTGATATCGGGATCGTTTTCCGCGACGATCGGCGGGTGGGGTTTGCCAAAGGATTGGTCGTCGGCAATAGCCTGCCCGATGCTGGACATCGTGGCCGCGCTTGCCGTC
>DASPVP010000033.1:0-13711 GCA_035622315.1 Candidatus Acidiferrales bacterium
AAGCAGATATGCCAGTACGTGCTCGAGCGTTTTAGGCGCAAGAAGGCCTGAGGATGTCGCAAGAGATCGGCTCGCAGCTCCCGCCACCCCTGCGCTTCGAGTTCGGCGCTCATCCGAGCGGCGGTTTGCCCAAAGCGATCCTCTTGCTCACGATGGACGACGACGGCGCCCCACGGGTCGCCATCCTGGGCGCGCCGGAGATGAAAGCGCATGACGGATCGCACATCCACTTCGTCATCTCGACGCGCAGCTCGACCTGTGCGAACCTGCGTCGCGCGAAAAAAGCGGCCCTGTGGTGCGTGCTCGACGCGGCCGCCTATTGCATCCGCGGGGAAGTCGCCGCAACGCCGACGCCGAGCGACGACGAGTTTTGCACGTTTGAGTTGACGGTCAGTTCGGTGTTGATGGATTTCCAAACCGACTCACCCATGGTCTCAGGCCCGACCTACAAACGCATGTAGCCGAGATGTACCGGCGGACCGTCAGGTCCGCCCGAGGTGAGGCCGACCTAAAGGTCGGCCGCTACGTATCTTGCGCGAGTGTCACGCGAGGTCGGCCCAGCGGCGCACGTATTCCTGAAATGCGAGACAAAACGCGGCGTGACTCCAGGTCAAGGGCGAGACCGACAGTGGCGCGCCCGTCAGCGGATGTGCTTGTTCCGCTAAGATGCCGCTCGGCAAGGCATGGTCGCAGGCCCACTGGATCTGTGACTTCGCCGCTTCGAGTTCGCTGCGCGTCTGCGCAGCGGCGATCGCGTGCTGCGCGAGCCAGAGCGTGCAGATGAACCACGGATTCCCGGGCAGCGAGGGCGGCAGATCGTGGAAGCGCTGATAGTAGTCGTTTTCGTAGCGCGCGCAACCGCCGACGTCCGTGCGCAGCCACAGGCGCTCCCGGATGGCAGCGACCGTCTGCATGATGCGTTCGTCGCGTGGCGAGAACATGCCGAAGTACCACAGTCCGAAGAGCGCGCTGTCCACGGTCTCGTCGCGCGATAAGCTGCCGTCCGTATTGAAACTGACCATGCGCACGAAGCGCTTGAGGTCGGGTGCCCATAAATACTTGCCGGTCGCCTGGCTGATCTCATCGGCGACCGCCATGTACATGTTGCTGCGCCTGGTCTCGCCGAAGAGATCGGTGAACTGCGCCGCGGCGCGCAAGCCAGCCCACACGGCGCCGACGGTGAAGGCGTGCACACCGTGGCGCTCTTCCCACAAATCGTACGAGGCGAGCGGGAGCTTCGTCATGGGATCGCGGTAGCGGCACATGAAGTCGGCCGCGCGCGTGACGATCTCGCGATACAGCGGTCGGATCACCTCGACGTCACGGTACTTCTTGTAGTGCTCCCACAGCGCGCACACGACGAGCGCGGTCTCATCCTCCTGGATCGGTAGCTGCTCGCGGCCGCTCGCGTCGAGCCATGGATGCCACGAAGATCCAAGCGAGCCGTCCGGGTTGTATTTGTGCAAAAGGTAGCCGCCGGCTGTCATCGCGTTGGCGCAAAAGGTGAGAAAGTTCGCGGCGAGCGCCTGATAGTCGGCGCGGACGAGCGCCATGGACACGAGGGCGCCATCGCGCGGCCACATATAGGAGTACGTGTCGCGCGAGAACCGCAAGATGTCGGTGTCGTTGGCCGCGATGATGGCGCCATGGTTGTCGATCTGCGTCCGGATGACGAGCAGGCTGCGCTTGTATTGCGCCACAAATCGCTCGTCGAGATCCGCCGACTCGAGCGGCTCCTTGGTCACCCACAACTTCCAATAGTCGCGCGTCCGATTGATGAACTGCGACGGCCCACGCTCGCGGACCAAGTCGTTGAGCTCGTGGATGTCTTGGTGGGACTCGGCGAGCCCCAGCCAATGATGGAACGTCACGGTCTCGCCCGCCCCGACTCCGGGCGCATGCAGCGCGATCGTGCCGTCCACAGATCCCTGGGCGATAGGATTGCGGCTGAGCACGCCATCCTCGGCGTCGCGCCACGTCCCTTCGAGCCCATTGACCTCTTTGAGACCCGTCGCCCACGAGGAGATGCCGAAGTGATGTCCGGGATCGTCGCCGACCTGCCCGTTCATCAAGAAATAGCGGCGACGTTTGTAGGCGACGAGCGCGCCGAGGTGCGGATGGTACGCGAACGTATCGCCGACTTCATTGCCCTCGATGTGCAAATCGTAATGGAAGAACATGCGAATCTCTCGCGCAACCGGCGCGAGATTGGTGACCAGTATCTTGCGGAAGAAGATGTTGCGATCGAAATCGACGGTGTCGTTGCACACAGCGCGGAGTTGCAGCCCGGCGTGCTCGAGCGTCACGCGGCTCACGATCGAATTCTGCTCGTACGCTATCGTGCGCGTCCAACTCTCGTCTGCGAACCAGGCGAAGCCGCCATCGACCCAGACGCCCGTCCGGCAGATGTCGCCCGGGCTATGGTTCTCCGCGCCGACGTACGGGAAATAGATGTCACGAAGCTGATAAAGCCCGTCGAAGGTAATGAGCACAGACCCATTGCCGACCGGGATGTCGCGGGGCATGGGCGCTCTTTATCGGGGAACTAGGGTCAGACCTTCGACGGTTACGCGGCGGTCTTCGGCTGCGCGGTGCGCAGCGCGAGCAGCGCGTCGTTGGTGCGCTCGAAGATCTTGCACGAGCGACTGCGCGCGCACAACTCGAGGATGCGCTGCAATTTCGGAGAGCCGGTGACGAGACCGACCACGCCGCCCAGATCCGCGATCGAGCGCAACGCGCTGACGAGGGATCCAAGACCTGGCGAATCCATCCTCTTGACGCGCGAGAGGTCCAAGACGTAGCGCCAGCTGCCGCGTTGGGCGCACGCCGTCAGCTTGGTGCGCAACGCGTCCATGGCCTCGGCCGTCAGCCGGTCGCCCGCAGAGACGACTTCCACCTCACCGGAGCTCGTCGCCCCAGCGGCAGCGGCCTGAATCCCCAAGAGCGCGGAAAAAAACTTATCGCGTGGTTGCATAGTTCGTCACCGTCTGTATGACGGGGCCTAGACGGCTTCGTGACGGCTTTGCCTCGGCGAGTGGACGATTGTGACCCAGGCCTCGACATCCCATATGACGGGCGTCGCCTCCCAGATGAGGCGAGCCTGAGAAATCGCAGCGCGGCGGTGCCCGATGCGGCCTCCTGCCGATAATGAATGAAGAGGAAAGAAACCCGTCAGGACCTGGAGCTTCACCTGAGCACCGAAAACCCCAAACCCGCGGCAACACAGGCCGATCCAGCCGCGGAGCAGGCACGCGCCTTGAGCGCTGTCGCCGCCATCTTCGCTCATTCGACTGGCGAGAAGGCGTTCGCAGCGTTGCACGAGCTTTTGTTCGAGCGCGGCATCCGGCGCTTGACGATCGCCACGATCGATCGCGACGTGACGAGCCCGGTGCAGTACCACTACCATGCCGATCGTGGCGCCCAAATCCCCGAGCCGCTCGACGCGCAGACGTTGGCGTTCGCGCTCGCCTCGGAGCAGTTGTGCGAGCTTCCGACGGTCGCAGGCGTTAGGAACATCGACCCCGCCGCGCGCAACACGCGCGGCCGCTTGGCGTTCGCGATGGTCGCGCCCATCCGCGTCGCCGGCGCCATCATCGGATTCTCTGCGATCCAGTCTGACGCGCCGCTCACGAGCGAGCTTGGCGCGCTCCTCGAGTGCGCGAGCGTGCTCATCGGCCAGGATCTTGAGATCGCGCGCGAGGCGGCGCTGTGCGAGCACGGAGCGAAGGAGCTGACCTTGCTGCTCGAGACCGCGCGAGCGTTGTCGAGCGGTTTGGATCTCGCGGACCTCTTCGCAAAGTTCCACACCCTCGTCGGCCGCGTCATGGACGCGTCCCTCTTCGTGGCCGCATTGCTCACTCCGGACGGCGATCAGCTCGAGATCGAATACAGTGCTGAGTTCGGGAAGCGCTCAGTCGAACGGATCCGGCTGCCGCTCACGACAGTCTCTGGCGACGTATTGAAGTCAGGACACCCCGTGATCATCCGGCGGCCTGAGGATTGGAACACGGTCCGCTCGGTCACGCTCGGCGACGCGCAAGAACCCGCCTCGGCGCTGATCGTGCCGATGAAGCTCGGCGATCGCGTGCTCGGCGTGCTCTCGGTGCAGAGCCCGCGCGCCAATTCGTACTCCGATACCGACTGCGAACTTTTGACCGCTATCTCGGAGCAGGCAGCGGTCGCCGTCGAGAACCTGCGCAACTTGCGCGCGAGCACGCAGCGCGCGGCCGACCTCAACCTCCTCGTAGAAGTGGCAAGCGCGGTCTCATCTGAGTTGGACCTGCATCGCGTGTTCGCGAAGATCTACGAGCAGGTGAAACGCGTCATCGACGCGCCGCTCTTCTTCGTGGCCTTACGCTCCTCGGACGACAAGAGCGACGTGACCCTCGAGTATCTCGTGGAAGGCGAGCGCGTCTTTCCACCCGCGAC
Source organism: Candidatus Acidiferrales bacterium (assembly GCA_035622315.1). GTDB lineage: Bacteria > Vulcanimicrobiota > Vulcanimicrobiia > Eremiobacterales > Eremiobacteraceae > JAJPHJ01. The sequence goes on from DASPVP010000033.1 coordinate 4,429, forward strand.
GCACAGCGTCGAGGGCACGATCGTCGGCCGCGTCATCGAGGCCGGCAAACCGATCCTCGTGCGCAACACCGAAGAGCGCGACAGGCTAAGCCAAAAGCGCGTCGGCGAAGGTCCGACGACCGTGCAATCGATCGTAGCTGTGCCCATGACCGTCGGCGGACGCATCATCGGGGCGATCTCGACCCAATCCTACATCGCGAACGCCTACGACGAGCGCCATCTCAAGCTGCTCAACGCCATCGCCGAGCAATCGTCGGTCGCGGTGCAGAACGCCAAGTTGTACGAACGCGCGAAAGAGCTCGCCGAGAACGATGCGCTCACCGGGTTGCCGCATCAGCGTTCGGTCCAGGAGCGGCTCGCCTACGAGCTCAAACGCGCGCGCCGCGCCAACGCGAAAGTCGCCCTGTTGATGATGGACATCGACAAGTTCAAGGCGTTCAACGACACGTATGGGCACCCAGTGGGCGATAGCGTGCTGAAGGAAGTCGCAGCGGTGCTGCGACGCGTGGCCCGCGAGACGGACGTCATAGGCCGCTACGGCGGCGACGAGTTCTGCGCGATCCTGCCGGACACCGATCGCGAAGCGGCGTGGAAGTTCGCCGAGCGCCTCAACACCGAGATCACGCGCAAGCCGTTCGAGATCGACGATCGACAGTCGATCCCGATCCGCCTGTCCATCGGCGTCGCGGTGTACCCTGATGAGTGCGAAGGCCGAGAGGATCTCGTCGGCGTGGCGGACGCCGCCTTGTACGCGGCCAAACGCGGCGAAGCCGAACAAGCGCTGCGTTCGGAGGACCTGATCGCATCGCTCGAAGGCGATCTCCAGCCTTTCGGCGCGTTCATCTCCGCGCTGGCCAACGCGGGCCGGACCAAGCGCGAGCAGCTCATCAACGTCAACCATCTCGCCGCGAAATATGCGGCGGCGATCGAGCTTGACGACCATCAGCGCCACGTGCTGCTCTGTTCCGCTGCCCTGCTTGATATCGGCGAGCTTGCCATACCTGGTCTCATCCTGAGCAAACCCGGCAAGCTCGAAAAAGAAGACTACGAGATCATCAAAAAGCACCCGGAGTTCGCCTACCAGATGCTCAGCAGCTTGCGTGACTGCGAGGCCATCGCCATCGCCGTCCGTCATCACGCGGAGCGCTTCGATGGCACAGGTTATCCGCATGGTCTCGCGGGTGAGGACATCCCACGTCTGTCGCGCATCCTCGCGGTGCTCGAGGCATACGTCGCGATGACGAGCGATCGGCCGTATCGGCCCAAGAAGACCCGCGAAGAAGCACGTCAGGAACTGCAGGCTTGCGCCGGCAAGCAGTTCGATCCGCGAGTCGTCGAGACGTTCCTCGCGCTTGACGTCTAAAGCTACGACTCCCTAAAGGAGCGAGAAAGCAAAAACGCGCGACCGTGGTCGCGCGTTTTTGACCTTGCGCTCGATCAGTTCTTCGAAGGAGCTTTGAGCTTCACGATGGCCAGGGCGAAGTTGTTGCCCTGGTCCTTGCGCACGAGATACCCGTCTGGTATCCGGTCGAAGAGCACGAACCCGGCTTTGAGCGCTTCTTCAAGCGTGGCGAACACCTTGATCCCAGTCACGACGCCATCGCCTCCGCCGCGTCAGCGGCCGCAGCCTTCGAGATGAGCTGGTGCGCCTCGCTCGCGCGATCGACGACCGTGAACGAGCGTGCGATCCCGGCGAAGTCCATGAGACGGCGGACCGATGAGTTGGCACACACCACGATGGGTTTTGCCCCGTGCTCGCTCAGCCGTTTGAGGCCGGAGACAAGTGCGCCGAAACCGGACGAGTCAATGGTGCGCGTGCGCGAGAGATCGATGATCGCGTGGCTCGGCTTGCGTGCGGCGAGCCGCGCTACCGCTCGTGCGAATTGACGAGATCCAGAAACGTCGAAGTGCGACCCGATCGTGATCGAGTCGTCGGATGCCTTGATGACCCCATTGCGGAGCCGTAGCGGCAGTGTATTGGTTTTCATGACCTTGACCGGCCCGAGCCGGTTCCTTCTCTTCTCTTCTACCCTTAGTACGAAGCAGACGTTTCAATCGTACCGCTCCCCAGAGACGACCCTGTGCCAGGTATGTGTCTTTTGTCTCAAGCGGCGTGCTTCGCCATGGAAACGCTTGAGAGCTTTCCTATCGTCGCGCGAAGGCGTTAAAATCTAGTGAATTTTCGAGAAACTGTCTGCGGCGGTCGTGGGAGCCGCGGCTTTACGGTAGTTGCCGAGCGTGATGCGCAGCGCTTCGAGCACCCGTTCCGGATAATCACGCTTTCTCTCAGGATACCCGCCGAGAAAGTCTTCTATTTCCTTTGTGGTGAGCGCCTCAGCTTCGCTTACCGTTCGGCCCTTCACAAGCGACGTGACGATGGCGCAGGTGGCCACGCCGAAGCCACAACCCGTCGTGAAGTAGCTGATGTCGTCGATGCGCTCATCCTGCCCGACCTTCACGTAGAACGTGTACATGTCGCCGCACGAGTCTGAGAAGTACTCACCGGTCGCACTGGGGTTTTCCATCTGCGCGAATCCATGACGGTTCGTGACGAGTTCTTGAAACTTTGGAAAATCCATCAGAGCTCCCCTGAGAGTGCGGGTACCTTTGCGACAGCGGCCTTCGGCGCGGCGACCGTACCAAGTTCGAACTCGCACCGTCCGTCTCCGGCAGCGATCGAAGCCGTCTGCCGGGGTTTCTCGGGCAACACCTGCTCCATCAACGTGTGGACCATGGCGCAGATCTCCGGGTGCGTGGAGACGTTTTCTTTGAACGGGCAATTGTATTCGCGGAAGGTGAACCCATCGCCCGAGCGCTCGTACTCCACGACCACACCGCGTTCACGCAAGAACGAGGCGAGTTCCGCGACGACGCCCGGCAGATCCTTACCCGCGAAGCGACCGGCATGCCGTTGCGCCGAACGGCGTCCGATGTTGGAGAAAAGCTCTTTGAGCCGTGCGGGACCTTCTTCGCGCGAAAGCTCGTCCATAAGCACGGACAGCAGCAGCTGATAGCGCTGCGGAAACAGGCGCTCGCCCTCTTCCGTCAGGGAGTAGACGAGAGTGGGCTTCGTGCGTCCCAAGCGCTCGGCGCGCTCCGCGACGAGGCCGTCTCGCCCGAGACGGGAGAGATGCTGCCGCACGGCGTTCTGGGTGACGCCGTGTTCTTGCGCGAGTTGAGCTGCCGTACGGGTCCGGTGCGTTTTCAGCGACCGGACGATCCGCCCGCGCGTGGTCTGGAAGAAGCTTTGTTCTCTCATAGATTGGAAGCGAGGGTGCTATGCCGATTATATAGAATGTAGCATAGATTTTCAAGCCTTATCTTGACTATCTTGCAGCTTTGAACGTACAATAATAAGGAAATCATGGCAGAGCGACTACTCGAGATCAGGGGTCTCCACGTCAGCGTCGGCGACAAGGAGATCATCCGGGGCGTAAACCTCGCCGTGGACCGGGGGAGCGTGCACGCGCTCATGGGTCCGAACGGCTCGGGGAAGAGCACCCTTTCGCTTGCGCTCATGGGTCACCCCAAGTACAAGATCACCAAGGGCGACATCACGTTCAAAGGACAGAGCATTCTCGAGCTTGCTCCGAACGAGCGCTCGTTGCTCGGCATGTTCCTAGGTTTCCAGTATCCGTCGGCCGTCCCCGGCGTTTCGGTCGCGAACTTCCTGCGCAACGCGCTCATGGCGCGGCACAAGGGTTCGGCGCCGCTCTCGCCTGCCAAGTTCAAAAAGCTGCTCGACGAGGGCGTCGCTAAGTTGAAGATGGACCCGGCGGTGCTCGGCCGCTACGTCAACGATGGATTCTCCGGCGGTGAGAAAAAGCGCCTCGAGATCCTGCAGGCGCTGGTCCTGCAGCCAGACCTTGAGATCTTGGACGAGACAGACTCGGGTCTCGACATCGATGCGCTGCGCATCATCGCGGAAGGCATCGAGGCCCAGCGCGGCCCCGAGCGCGCGATCCTGCTCATCACCCACTATCAGCGCATCCTCAATTATTTGAAGCCAGACGTCGTGCACGTCATGGTACGCGGGAAGATCGTCAAAGAAGGCGGACCCGAGCTTGCGCACGAGCTCGAAGCCCGCGGCTACGACCCGCTCATCCGCGAGCTCGTGGAGGCATAAGAGAACACCATGGCCACCAAACCAGAAACGCTCGTCGACAAAGATTACAAGTACGGTTTCCGCGATGAGACCGTCAACTACGCGTTCAAGGCGCGCAAAGGCATCGATCACGAGATCGTGGAGCAGATCTCGCAGATGAAGCGCGAGCCGCAATGGATGCGCGACTTCCGCCATCGCTCGCTCGACATCTTCTTGAGCAAGCCGATGCCCGCGTGGGCCAATCTTGAACTGCTCGGGCAGATCGACTTCGCGGACATCTACTATTACATGCGGGCCTCCGATGTCGAAGGCAAGACGTGGGAAGAAGTGCCCGAGGAGATCAAGCGCACTTTCGACCGCCTGGGCGTGCCCGAAGCCGAGCGCAAGTTCTTGGGCGGCGTGACGGCGCAATACGATTCCGAAGTCGTCTATCACAGCATCCGCAAGGACCTCGAAGCGCAAGGTGTGCTCTTCTCGGACATGGACGCGGGCCTACGCGAGCACGAGGACATCGTGCGCGAGCACTTCGCGACCGTGATCCCACCCGCGGATAACAAATTCGCCGCGCTCAACTCCGCAGTGTGGTCCGGCGGGTCGTTCATCTGGGTACCCCCGGGTGTGCACGTGGACATCCCGTTGCAGGCGTATTTCCGCATTAACGCCGAGAACATGGGTCAGTTCGAACGCACGCTCATCATCGCCGAGCCGGGTTCGTTCGTGCACTACATCGAGGGCTGCACGGCGCCGACCTATTCGAGCAACTCCTTGCACTCGGCCGTGGTCGAGCTCATCGCCAAGGAAGGCGCGCACATCCGCTATACCACGATCCAGAACTGGTATAAGAATATCTACAACCTCGTCACCAAGCGCGCGCTCGCGAAGGCCAACGCCCACGTGGAGTGGGTAGACGGCAACATCGGGTCGCGCCTGACGATGAAGTATCCCTCGGTCTACATGGTCGGCGAGGGCGCTCGCGGCGACGTGCTTTCCATCGCGTACGCGAGCGAGGGTCAGCATCAAGACGCCGGCTCGAAGATGGTCCATGCCGCGCCCAACACCACCTCGATCATCACGAGCAAGTCAGTGAGCAAGAGCGGCGGCCGCACGAGCTACCGCGGTCTCGTCAAAGTCTATGACGGCTGTGACGGCGTCCGCTCCAACGTGCGCTGCGACGCGCTGCTCATGGATCCTGAGTCTCGCTCCGACACGTACCCGACCATGGAGATCGACGCGCGCAACGTGCGCATCGAGCACGAAGCGACGGTCTCCAAGGTGGGCGAGGAGCAGCTCTTCTACGTGATGAGCCGCGGACTCACCGAAGTCGAGGCGACGACGATGATCGTCAACGGTTTCTTCGAGCCGTTCGTCAAGGAACTGCCGATGGAGTACGCGGTCGAGCTCAATCGCCTCATCGCGCTCGAGATGGAAGGTTCCGTAGGCTAAGCGCCACGCGATGATCGAATCCAGCGCAACGACTCCGATTTCGCGCGACGTGGTCGCGCGAATCGGCGCTTCAGAGCCTGCTGCGGTCCGCGACGCAAGGCTCGCCGCCTTTGCCGCGTTCGAATCCATGCCGTTTCCCACCGAAAGCACGCTCGGTTGGCGGCGGACGGACTTGGCAGGCATCGACCTGCATCCGATCGCTCCCGCGCCCAGCACCTGCATCATTCGTCTGCCCCAAGCGGCGTCCCAAGCCGGTGTGGTCTCGTCGACGCTCGAGGAAGCGGTGCGCAGGCACCCCGTCGCAGCCGTCAGCTCGGTGCATACCGGTTTGTCGTTTCGCAAGTTCTCCGCGCTCGCACAGGCCGCGTGGCAGCAGGGCGGATTTCTGCAGATCCCGCCAGGCTCCAACATCGTCGAGCCTATCCACATCGATTGGCAAACGGGCCCTTACCCGCGACTCGCGATCGTGGTGGGTAAGAACGCTCGGGCCACCGTCGTCGAGCAGCACGGGCAGCAGGAGCCGTTCGTCTCCGGTCGCGTCGATCTCGTGCTGGAAGATGGCGCGCACCTCAACTACATCCACGTGCAGGACAGCTCGCGTGAGAGCGTGGTCTTCTCGCATCAACGCGCGGAGATAGCGCGCGACGCCAAACTCGTCACGCTCAACTTCGGACTTGGGGGCAAACTGGCTCGGACGGACGTCGAGGTCGAGCTCATGGGCGCGGGCGCGGAGAGCGACATGCTCGGGCTTGTCTTCGCCGAAGGCGAGCAGCAATTCGATTACCACACGTTGCAAGGGCACCGCTCGCCAAACACGCGCAGCGATCTGCTCTTCAAAGCGGCGCTCGATGACCGCTCGCACTCGGCCTATACCGGCGTCATCATCATCGACCGCGGTGCGCAACGCAGCGACGCCTATCAAGCCAATCGCAACCTTTTGTTGAGTGAAGGCGCACGCGCCGACACGGAGCCGATGCTCGAGATCGAAGCCGACGACGTGCGCTGCACCCACGGCGCCACGGTCGGCCCTGTAGATGAAGAGCAGCTCTTCTACACGGAAAGCCGAGGGCTCGCGCCTGACACGGCGGCCCGGCTGATCGTCGAAGGCTTCTTCGATGAGGTCTTCGAGAAATTCGGCGAGCCGTCGGTCACAAAGCTACTGCAAGGCAAGGTCGCACCCCACGTGGCGCGCGTCGGCGCCTGACAGACATGCCCACGCAGATCGTCGAGGTCGCGACCGTCGACGAGATCCCAGACGAAAAGGTAAAAGTGGTTGTAGTCGAAGGCCGACAGATCGCGCTGTGCAACTACGGCGGCACGATCTACGCCATCGACGACGTCTGCACGCACGACCGCGGTCCACTCGACCAAGGCGAGCTCATCGGCAAAGAGATCGAATGCCCGCGCCACGGCGCGCGCTTCGACGTGACCACCGGCGTGGCGACGCGCCTGCCGGCGATCCGCCCGGTGCGCACCTATCCCGTCCACGTCAACGACGGTAAGATCTCCGTCGAGGTCACGTCGTGAAGGTCGTTAAAGCGCCGACAGACGGAGCGAGCCTGTCGGCTGCAGATGTCGAGCGCATCCGCGCGGATTTCCCCATCTTATGTGAAAAGCCGCACGGCAAGCCGCTCATCTTCTTGGACAGCGCGGCCTCATCGCAAAAGCCCGTGCAAGTCATCGACGCGATGGACGACTACTACCGCCGCTACCACGCGAACATCCATCGCGGCGTCTACCACATCAGCGAGCTTGCGACGGAAGCTTACGAGGAGGCGCGCGGGAAGGTCGCGCGCTTCATCGGCTCGCCGTGCGCTGCGGAGTGCATCTTCGTACGCAACGCGACTGAAGGCCTCAACCTCGTCGCGTACGCCTGGGGACGCCAGCACGTGCGCAAAGACGACGTCATCCTGGTCACGGAGATGGAGCACCACTCCAACCTCGTGCCATGGCAGATCCTGGCGCACGAGGTCGGCGCAAAGCTGCGCTTCGTCCCGATCACCCCAGATGGGCTCTTGGATCTGACGCGGCTCGACGAACTGCTCGAGGGCGCGAAGATCTTCGCCTTTACCGCGGTGAGCAATACGCTCGGCACGATCAATCCGGTGCACGAACTCGCCGCCCGGGCCACAGCTGCCGGAGCTGTAAGCGTCGTGGATGCGTGCCAAGCCGTGCCTCGCATGCCGGTCGACGTGACCAAATGGCACTGCGATTTCGCTGCGTTCTCGTCGCACAAGATGCTCGGGCCCACAGGCATCGGCGTGCTTTGGGGGCGCAAGGAGCTGCTCGACTCCATGCCGCCCTTCTTGGCCGGCGGCGGCATGATCAACGTCGTCGAGTACGAGCGCTCGACCTACGCCGACGTTCCCGCGCGCTTCGAGGCGGGCACGCCGGCCATCGCCGAGGCGGTGGGGCTCGGGGCGGCAGTGGACTACCTGCAGGCCATCGGCATGGAACGCATCAGCGCCTACGAGCACGAGCTTGCGAAGATCGCGCTCGCCAAACTCGGCGCGTTGCGCAACGTGGTGATCTACGGGCCTGGCATCGAACACCGCACGGGCGTTATCTCGCTGACTGTGGGCGACATCCACGCGCACGACCTTGCGAGCATTCTGGACCGCGACGGCATCTGCGTGCGGGCGGGCCACCATTGCAACCAGCCCCTCATGGAGAAGCTCGGGGTGCCCGCGACCACCCGCGCCTCGTTCTACATCTACAACACGCCGGGCGAGATCGACGCGCTGGTCGCCGGCATCGAGCAGGCTAAGCGCATCTTCAAGATCGCGTGAGCGCGATGCGCGACGACGTCAGCCAGATGGAAGAGCTTTACCGGGATTTCATCCTCGACCACTATCGCAGTCCGCGCAACGCGGGGACGCTCGAGGCGCCCGACGCCAGCTTCGAGGACAACAACCCGCTGTGTGGCGATAAGATCCGCATCGATCTAAAACTGCGCGACGGTGTGATCGAAGATATCAAGTTTCGCGGCCGCGGCTGCGCGATCTCGCAAGCCTCAGCGTCGCTCCTCACCGAAGCGGTGAAAGGCAAGAGTGTGGCGGAGGTCGCGCGTATCGGGAAAGAAGACGTGTTGGAGAATCTCGGCATCCAGATCTCGGCGGCGCGCCTGAAATGCGCGCTGTTGGGCTTGAAGGTCCTCAAGCAGGCGCTGGCGTTAGGCGGGTCAGATCTCTAGCTCGGACGGCGACATGGTTTCCACCTTGCCGCCCCACGCGAGGATCACCGCCATTCAGTTTCGCGGCGAGTCGCTCCAGATCACCATCAGCGGCCACCCAGTGGACGCGTTCGCCCGACCGGAATCGGTGCGCGCCGTGCTTGGCTGCACGCTCGCCGACGAGATCACGCTTCCCGACACGGTGCCGCTAGGGATCCAGCTGCTCAACGCGGCTACGTGGCCGCGAAGGCTTCGCCCACACAACATCGCGACCGCCCCGGACCAGATCGAAGATCTATCTTTCGTCCTCGCGATCGACGTGCGCGACAGCGACGAGCTCTGGTATCTGATGACTGAGTCGTTTGACTTTCGAAAGTCGCTTGGGGCGGAAGCGGCTCACACAAAGGAACCCAACGTGCGCACGCTCCTCGAGCGCTTGACGCGCTTCGCCCCGGGCGCGACGCGCGACGCTTTCGTCGACGCACTGATAGAGAGATCGGCGCTGCCGCCTCCGCTCGAGTCCTTGAACGAGTTCTTCCGGTACGTTATGAACAGGCGCGCCG
>DASPVP010000034.1:0-39293 GCA_035622315.1 Candidatus Acidiferrales bacterium
CGCGTCAGTGATCGCGCGGCGATCCCTTAGGACTGTGAGCTAGGCTTCAGCCCTCCGGAGGGAACAGCGAGCCCGCCCAGGGGCACTTTATCGGATTGGTCGACTAGGCGCTCCTGGCCACGACACATCGGAATAGACAAATGTCGCCTCGACGACCGGTGAGGGTGTCGGGGTCGTGCCGACGTTGTAGATCCAGCGGACCTGTGAAGCTATCACGTTCGCGAAGGTGTACACGGTGGGTTGTGCCTCGGGCGAAATGCCAACCGCTGCGATCGTAAGCTTGCAGGTACCGATATGCTCACCATCGCTTACGGCGTTGAAGAAAATCTCAAACGCGTGAGCACCAGCGGTTTCGATGATCAGCGGTTGCGACGTCGCGTTGGCCCGAAATCCACTCGCGACCGATGCCGGGCGACCAAGGCCAAAGCTAAAGCCAGTCACCTCGAACGTGGAAGCACGCTCGCCGACGACCGTTCCTGTACCTTGACAGCTGAAATAAGCCGGCGCGGCTTTAGCGACCGAAGCCAAACTGATAGTCGCTATCGCCAGCGTGCTCACAAAAGAGGCAATTCGCATCATTGGGAAACCCTCCAGCACAAAGAAGCGTGGGACTGGTGCGGCGTTGGCATGTCCCCAATCGATGACCTGTGATGCGCGCAGTCGATCCAGGCCCTCGGCCCACGCGAGCTACTGCTACTACTCCCTGTCCTGGTACTTCTCTATCATCGAACGCAAGCGTGCCAGCTCATCCTCGGAGGGGTGCTCGTGTTCGATGAGCCGTAGGACGAGCTCGCTCGGGTCCTTTCGGAAAAAGCGCTTGATAAGATCTCCGACCGCTGACTGTGCCGCATCCTCTCGCTTGACCGCAGTGCGATAGACGAACGCGCGTCCGGCTTCCTTGTGTCTGACGTATCCTTTGCGCTCGAGGATCCTCAGCATGGTCAGCACGGTGTTGTAGGCGATAGGCGGAGGTGGTAGACCCGCAGACACCTCGGCGACCGTCGCGCTACCCTTGTTCCACAGCACCTCCATGATGCGCAGCTCGGCTTGCGTGAGCGTCGCCGATTTCTTTCTCGGCATCCCGAACCTCCTTGATCGCCCTTAGCATACCACGCGATCACCAGGCCGTCAACTAATTCATTAGTTGACAACACGAGACGGACCTGCTATTGTCTCTTAAAGAATTAGGAGATAGCGCATGTTGACGTTGATGGTGCCCGTCGTGCAGACAGCTCCTCCCCTGGATCCCGCAAAGCCGGCGGTCGCCTGGACTTCGGGTTCTGCGATCCCCCTGCAATGGAACGTCGCGCACGCGCAAACCGCGAGTGAATCCACGACCGTCCATGTAGCGACGGATGGAAAGTTCCTTTACGTGCGCTTTGATGCTGCACAGCGCGAACCGCTGATCGCGAACCAACACAGCGACGACTTAGTCGCCGGCGGGAGCAACATCAACGGGGGCATCGCCTGGACCGACGACTGTGTGTGGGTCGACCTGTGGCCGACCGGGCCCGGCGGCTTCCAGTACCAGTTCGAAGCGAATCCGAACGGCTCGCACAACGAGGCCTCAAGCGAAAACTCAGCTTTTGCGCCGCAATGGGAGTCGCACGGAGCGGCCAGCGGCAGCGGCTTCACGGTAACGATGGCAATCCCATTCGCCGTGGTCCATGGCGCCCACGCGGGTGCATGGCGCATGCAGTTCGTCCGCTACGTTCGCTCGACCGGCGAGCTCCTCGTCTGGTCCTACGACTCCGCACAGACCAATCCAGACGATGCAGCCCGCGCGGGCCAGGTCACGGTTCCCGTCGTCGCGCGGGCCCCGCTGCCACGACCGCGGGCGGGCATCTATGGCCTCGGATCTGTCGCAAGCAAGGCCGCCGGCGGATCGACCTCACGCGTGGGTGCGGACTTCTCAATTCCGGTGACCCAGACGGCAGCGCTCTTCGGCACGTTGCATCCCGACTATTCGAACGTCGAGCTCGATCAACAATCGATCTCGCCGACCGTGTATGCCCGCATCTTCAGCGAAGTGCGTCCCTTCTTCACCCAGGCGTCCGCCTATTATGGCGACTTCAACTGCGATGTCTGCAACGGATTTCGCACCACCCTCTACACACCAGCGATTCCGACCCCGTCGCAAGGCTACGCGTTCGAAGGCAGAGAGGGCGATTTCGGCGTGGCCGCGTTTGACGCCATCGGTGACGATCGTACGGATGCCGCAGCCGCGCTCAACTACACCTCTCCCGATACCCACTGGAACGCGGCCTATCAGCACGTCACGGCCGACATACCTGGCGTCGTCGACGACTCCGATCAAGGCGGCGTGAGCTGGTACAACGGCAAGTTCCTCAGCTTCTACGCGAACTACGCCACCGATCGCGGTACGCAAGTGCTCGACCCAGGGCAGGGGAATTGGCTTGACGCCGGCGGGGGTTTCATAGACCAACACTTCGCTCTGTTCGGCGCGGTGCGCGACGTGGGAACTTACTTCAATCCGGTGGACGGATTCGACTCACACGCCGGTGTCGCCGGGTATGCGGTCTACTCAGCGCGCGTCTGGACCTTTTCACCGAACGATTTTCTTTCGTCTGCTGGCATCTCAGGAAACATCGACAGATACCAAGGACCCACATACGGGCAGGCACAAAGCGACAACGGCGCGCTGCTCGACGTTCTGATGAAGGACACCATTGATCTGCAACTCTACTCAGGCTCTGACTATTGGAGATTCGGTTCGACCCTCACACCGATCTCACAGAACGGCGGCTTCAGCATCACCTATCACAGCGGGATGCAGAACAACCTTAACAACTTCCCGACACATGGGGCGTCAGCGACACCGACAATTATCCAATACTTCACAGGCCGCTACGGCGACGGCCGGTTGGACACTTGGTTCCGCTCGAGCACGCTGCGTGCGGGTGATCGAGGGACGTTGACGCTAACGGTAGACAACACTGCGCAGTGGTTCACGCGTGAACCAGACAACGTCCAATGGTTCGACACGCTTGCCTATGCGTACCAGGTGGATGCGAGGTCGTCGTTCGCCGTCGGGCTGCGCCGCGTGATCGGCGAGCCACCGCAGCCGAACGGCGGCGGCAACTGCATGGGGGCCTGCTCGAACATCTCGATCGCCTATCACCTGCGCGAGCAGCACGAGGAGTTCTACCTGGCCTACGGAGACCCGAACACGCTTGTGACCGTGCCGCAGGCCATCTTCAAGGTCATCTTCTACGAGGGCGGCCAAAAAGGGACGTAATATGCGATCGCTGTTCGGTCACACCTGACCCTAAGACCACAACGTCGCCTGCGTGGCCGTGACGCGGACCACACGGCAAGCCGATATTGTGTAGAGAACCCGGCCTGACCGGCTGGTCCTTTCACGATGGATACGCAAGAGTCAGATAGCGTCCTCGAGATCTTCCAAGCGGGTGACACCAAGCAGTGGCGCCTCGAGCCGCACATGCCGACGGAATACCCCATCATCATCAGCAACCGCACCACCGAAAGCCACGAGGTGGAGCTGACGATCGTGGATGCTGTGGACTGGGCAGTGGTGCGCCCGCAGCGCTTGTCGCTGCGTTCCGGTAAAGACGCCACGGCAAAGCTCGTGCTCGCAAAGGGCACCGATGCTCGAGCGCGCGCAGGTCAGCACAAGCTCACGCTCGAGCTCCTGGATTTTGAAGGCACAAGCCTTGGACAGCTGGCCGCGACCATTACCGTGGTACCTTACTATGCGCTTGCGATGTCGCTCAAGGTCCGCGGTCCGCTGTTGCGTCGAGGTGTGGTGGAGGGCTTCGTCCTACATTGCACGGTCGTCAACCACGGCAACGCTGAGTGCACCATCCACCCCGAGGGCGAGGCCGATTCGCCGCTCCAGCTCTCCGCCCCGACGGTTCGCGTGCCCTTTGCGGGGGATCTCTCTTTCGACATCGAGGCCTGGTGGCGCGAAAACCCGATGCGCTCTTATCCCGCGAGCGTCCGCTTGAATGCGAGCTATCCTGAAGCTGACGCGAGCGCAGAGGTCCCGTGGTCGGAGGTGGTTGCGGCGATCGGCTCGATGATCCCGCCGCTCGCGGACACCCAAGAATTTCCCGACGTGCTGCAGCTCGAGGCGGTGCGCAAGCCGGAACTCCATCCCGTCGAACACACCACGTTGCAGGCGCCAGCCGAATCCATCACCGCTGACGAATCTCTCGAGCAAGCCGAGTCGGTCGCCGCCAAGCCCGGCGCCGATGCTCGGATGGATCCGATGTTCGTCCAGATCGCACCGCTGCGCCCCATGAAATACACCTATGGCATGCGCGTGAACCCATGGTGGCCGCCAGCCGAGCGCTTCGGGGGGCGCTGGCGTTTCAAGCCGCTGCCCATAGCGGCGGTCGCGCTTGCGATCAGCCTGGTCGCGATGGCGCGCTTCGGGGCGTTCGACTCGGCACGCAGCATCGCGTTGAACCCGGACATTTCGATCCACACCCTCTTCAACGAACGCCATGAAGTCTCGCAGACGCGCCACAGCGCCGTGCCGACAAAGCTCGACAAGAGCCGACGCTCCAAGCACGCGCTGCGACGTCCAGTCGTCGCTTCCGGAACTTCGAGCGAAAACGTTCCGCCGCAACCGCAGCGCAGCGGCGGTGTTTCACGAGGGGAGGCCCTTCCCGCCGTCGCCATGGAACCGGCACAAGCGAAGAAAGAGGCCAAAGGTGAGGTCTGGGAGGGCGATGTCGTCCACGTGTCGGCCGGCAACATCAAAGTCATCGATTCGGCTGACGACGTCCGCAGTTTCATCGTCTCGCAAGACTTCAAGAGCGTGTTCTCAGCAGACGGCACCGCGGCGCGTAACATGAGCGACGTCGTGCCCGGCACGCAGGTCAGGGTCTTCTATTCCTACGTCTTCGGGTTCCGGCACCCCAACGCTATCTTCATCTTGAGCGGACCAAAGGCGAACTCGTAGCTTCCTTATAGATGCTCTGGTCTAGTGGATCCGTCGGAGCCGGCGGCCGAGCCGTGCGATGAATCGTCCGCGCACGCCTGCGGGAGCAGCGATCGGCGGGCCGGTCGCCGTGCCGGCCGGGCCGATGGCAACACCTTCCGGCACGTCGTTCGGCTGATTCATCACCAAGGTAGGAGCCACGTCAAGATGGGCCCCGGCCAAACCGGTGACGTTGTAGATGTCGACCTCGCCCGGTGGCGGCGCGATCCCAGAGGCTGCATTGCCGTCGCACGTGGCGTCGCAGTCTGGACCTGTCGGGTTCGCCACGTACATCACGCCGCTGACCACGGCGAGTCGCTGGCCCGCTCCTACCGCAAGGCCGGCTGACGACGCCGAGCCAAAACGACCGGTCGTATCGCCGCCGAGCACGAAGATCGGCGTGAGGTCGACACTCTGCCCTTGTGCGAGTTTGGTCGTGTCGTACGCCGTCACGTACTCGTGCTGGTTGCCGTCTTGGCACAAGATGTTCTGCGTGCCGATCGGACCACAGTTGGAGAGGCCTGCGCCGCTCGGGAAGTTGAGGACGTAGAGGATGCCGCTGTCCACTGCGAGCGCCACGGGGACGACGCCGAGTTGCGTGTCGCTCGACGGCCCGTCGAGCGCGCTGTAGGCGATGGGCGACGTCGCTCCTGGAGCGTACACGACGATCGCGCTATTGCCGTTGAGATCGTCGAGGCCACCGAGGTACGTGAAGCCATTGCTGTCGATCGCGACCGGATAGAAATTCTGTCCGCTGTATTGATCTGTGCCGTCGCAGGAGGTGAATCCGACGAGCGGCAGGCACGGTCCACCGCCCAGCACGTTTGCAAGGCTGCCCTGACCGGCTGCGAAAACCGTTCGCAGTACGGCAGGCGTTCCGGTGTTCGCGTCCGACCCCGGCATGAGGATATCTTCCGTCGTCGGGTCAACGCCGAGCGAAAGCAGTGTGTCGAAAGTGTACGCGGCCGGCATTGAGAACGTCGCCGAGGGCGCGGTCTTGTTAGTCGCACTCGGAGCGAACTGGTAGATATTCGCCGGCAGCTGCGTCGAGGTGCTGCACAGCGGGTTGTTCGTGATATAACCGTTCCCGCTCGAATCGAAGACGATGCCCTGCACCATGGCCACAGCATACGGAACGGCTCCCGGATCGCACGCGAGCTCGGCGAGGGTCAATCCGAACGAGCGGCTCGGCGTCGCGCTCGGACCGGGGCTCGGGAACTCTTCGACGGCGTTGTTCTCCGCGTTGAGCACGTAGAGGCTTGGCCGGATCGGTCCGTGGCTCGGCGACGGTTTCGGGGTGGGCGAAGGCGGCGGCGTCGGCAGGAAGACGGTGAGCGGAACCGTTGCCGTCACCGGATTGCCATTGCCGTCGACGGTGGACGCAGTCACGTTCACCGTGCTCGAGGCTCCGCCGTTGTAGTTCAAAGGCAAAGCGGTTGCGGGTGGCATCGTCAAACTCAGGCTGCTTGCGTTGCCCGCGAACGAGAACGGAGCCGCGCTCGGGATGGCTAAGACCACCGGATCTGCGAACTGCACGTTGCCAAGCAGCACTGCGCCCGTCGCATCCTTCGCGACGACCACGACCGACGCAGTCGATGCTACGCCTTGACGGAAGGATGTTGGTGTGATCGTCATCGTGATCGACGAGACGAACCCGCCGAGTTGCAGCGTGCCCGTACCCGTCGAGCCAACGGTCTGCGTGCCTGACGTCGGCACGGAGACGTCGAGCAATCCCTCTGAGATGATGGACCCGGACGCGTTCGACCCTGCGTAGGTGACCACCGCAAATCCATCGATCCCGTCGGCCGCGGGAACGTTCGCGACCGTGACGGTGCAACCGGCCGGCGCGCACGTATTCGGAACGTTGACCGGCGCGACGGTGGGTGCGGGGTGGGCGAGCGACGTGCCGTTCACCGCCGCGAGCGAGATGACGACGGAGGCCGTGTTGGGAGAGACGTAGAGCGATGTTGCCATCGGCGTCGGTGACGCGTTCGCGAACTTGCGCATCCTTGCGGCGTTCGCGTCACCGCCAGGTGGGATCACGACGGAGAAGGTCACGAACTGGTTGAGAACCGGGTTGACGCCGGCGCCGTTCGGCGTCGGCTTCGTGGAGGGCGGCGGCCCCGAGCTCGTCGAGGTAGAGCACGAGACGACGAGCGCTGCGATGAATGAGGCGCACAGCGCCGCGATTGCGACCGCGGTTCGCGCGCTTTTCAACACCTCGCTCGGCACGCGGTCAGGACCCCGTGCCGTAGTTATAGGCGCCCGAGAACGGATTCGACGTGGTCACATCGGCCGTGCCGGTTGCATTCTGGATGACCGGCGCGATCGACATGTTCTGCGGGTACGACGCCTCGAACGCCGGGTAGTCGAAGCCGACAGCGGTCAAACCGTAGAAACCGGTGGTCGGGAGAACGGTTCCCGGCGGCTCGTAGGGCTGTGCTGCCGCCACATCGGCCAAGGTGCAAAACGTATGCGTGGGTTGCCCGGTTGCCGGGTTCGGCGGTCCAAGGTTGTTCGAAAGGTACAGCACCTGCGGCCCCGTGGTGCGCGTCAAGAGCGAGTAGTGGTTCGAGGGCCTGTTCGCGATCAACAAGCAATCGTTGGTGTTCACGTTGATGACTGCTTCGGTCACACCTGGCGGCACGTCGACCGTGATCAGAGCGCTTCCGTCGTTTTGCACGTTGATCACGGGCTGGGGAAACACGGGAAGCGGCACCGTCGATGGCAGATATGCGTGGGTCGTCACGATCGCGGAGCTGATGTAGTTGCTGTCCGTGGCGAATTGGACTTTCAGCGTGTACTCGCCGAGTTCGGGCACGCTCGCGAAATCCGTGAACCCAAGCGGATAGCCGCGGAAGAACGCGGGCTGGTTATAGCCTTGCGGTGACGGCCACGCGGGCGGCCCGCCGTAGTACGATGCGGTGAGCGGCGCGAAGCGGAAATCACCGCGATATCCGCAACCGCGCGGTGCGAAGAGCGGCAGCGCGAGTTCGTTCGAACGAGCGGTATTGTACGAGGGCGAGGTCGGCTGGTTCCCGCCGTCGCCGACATCCGGCAAGATGCCACCGAGATCCGTGCAACCGAGGGCGTTGTACACCTCGGGATACGTAGTGGGATTGACCGTGTTGTCTCCCGCGAAACCGTAGCCGAAGACGCCGACCGTCGCCCCGAATTCCACCAGCGAGTCGAGCAGCGGGTGGGAGAGCGACTGCGCCTGCTGGGCGAAGATCGTCGGATAGGTCCCCGAGACGAGGTTGACGTTCGTCGTCGGATTGGGATCGCCGATGAAGGTCGTCGGTCCGGAGAGATACGGCGTGTTCTGCAAGGTGGCGTTGTTGCCGCCGGGCATGCGGAACGTCGTCACGACGTTGAGACCGATCTCGAAATTGTTGTTCGGCTCGGCTATGGTGGCGGTTCCTACGACCATCTGCAAGCGCGCGATGTTCGCGACGTTCGGGATGCTGAGGTCAGGCATCTCGCCGGATTCGCCGCTCGTGCACGCGCACAGCGAGGCGACCAGCAACACGGCGACGAGATCAAAGAGAGGCTTGCGCGTAGAGCGAAACATTGATCGGCTCCTGGTTCGGGAAGACGATGTACGGGCCGGACGATCCGAACCCGCCTTGACCCACAGGCGGCAGATGCGTTGGATCGATGCTCGAGCCGCTGCCCGGGAGGTTGCCGCACACCCCCGTGCTCACCGGCTGGCAATCACGCGCCAGATTGACGACCGGCACGTCGGAGACGTTCGAGAACAGGTTCTGGATGTACATACCGTAGGTGATGCGACGATAGGCCGGCGGCGTCCACGCGATGGTCAGGTCGGTGATCATCGATGAATGTGACGTGAGCGTGCCTGGCCCGCTATAGAGCCCTTCGCTTCCTTGCGTGCCCGCGATGTTAGGATTGTAGATGGATCCTGGGTTCTGCGGATTGACCCACGCAGGCGTTATGAGGGCCGCCTGCGAGCTCGAGTAGAGCGCGTCCGTGATCGGGATGAACAGCGGTTTGCCGTTGTAGGTCACCGCCTGGTAGATGCCCTGTCCGTACGGATAACCCGAATGGAACGTGAAGACAGGGTTGAAGGTCCAGCCGTAGTGCGGCTCGCGGTAGGTGAAGGCGAACGTGGCTTGCAGCGGCGCGATGTTCGGCGAGTGGTACACGTTGCCGAGCTGCAAGGACGCCGTGGGCAAGAATCCGCCGGGCGGGTCGTTGCCGAGTTGATTGATGTAGGTCGCCGTCATCTGCTCGGACCAGCCGAGTGGGCGGATCGGACTCGTCAGGTCGAGCTCCACACCGGTCGCCCGTTGAAAGCCAAGATTCGAGTACGCAGCCGGGCTGAACAACGCGGCGCCCGTCGTGACGTCCACCCCTTCGAGCGTGCGCGTGGTCTCCACGATGTCGTATCCGCGCCGATAGAACGGCGTCAACTTCGTCGCCACGCCGTTGCGGAACAGGTGGTCCCAGGATAGATCGTAGTTCGTGAACGTCGATCCGCGCAATGGATAATGCAGCGTGCCTTGCAACCCGAAGCGGTAGTTGCGCTCGAGCCAGTACAGCTGGTCGGCATAGCTCGTGCACAGCTGCGTGCCCGCGAACTGCATCGTAGCGGTCAAGGGATTGTACTTGAGGACGCCGGGGCCGCAATACATCGCGGGCAGCCCGGTCATGTTGTCGAACGACGGGATGTTCTGGAACGGCGCGAAGATGCTCCGATCGATGTCATCGCCGAGAAATGTGGGCAGCGGGATCGCAAGCGTGCGCCCGAAATTCAAGCGAGCCGCGTCTGAATCGCTGAACTTATACGCGAAACCGACGTGCGGTTCGTAGAGGCGCTGATGGCGGATGCCGTCAACGGCCGGCGGATCCTGCACGTCTCCTGGCAATAAGAAGTTGTAGCCGTCAAGTCGCACGCCGAGGAGCATCTTGATGCGCGCGTTGGGCGTGATCGTGTCCTGCAGGTACGCGCCGTAGACTTGCTGGTTGGCGGTGGGGATCTCTTGCTCTGTCGGAATCGGCGGGATCCCGTGCGGGAAGTACTTCGCGAGATAGCCGCAATCGAACGGGTGCGGCGATGGATACGGGTCGCCGCTACCCGGAACGTAC
This sequence comes from Candidatus Acidiferrales bacterium, assembly GCA_035622315.1. Lineage (GTDB taxonomy): Bacteria > Vulcanimicrobiota > Vulcanimicrobiia > Eremiobacterales > Eremiobacteraceae > JAJPHJ01. Next base: position 10,079 of record DASPVP010000034.1, read on the forward strand.
GTAGCGGAACAGCCCGGTGTTCCCGAGACGATCTGCCCCATGCCGTTGACCGTGACCGGCTGCGGCACGATGAAGTCAGGGATGATGTCACCCCCCGAGGTGACCGGGATCTGGTTGAACGACGGGATGTTGTACAAGCTGTCGAACGCGAGCAGATAGTCGACGTTATCCTCTTGGATCCCGTACGGATGCGCGAACTCGTATTTCACGCCGGCTTGGAGGTAGTGCTTCGTGCCCACGGCTCGGCTGATGTCGCTCGTCACGCCGGTGCGGATGCCGCCGTTGGCCGGCACGTAGATGCCCTGCGCCGGCAAGTATTCCTGTTGGTCTGCGAAGGTGCGGAAGTAGCGGATCCCGAGCGCGGTCGACGCGCTCAGCAGGTCTTGGTACTCGAGCTTGTATGCCGTGAACGGACTGACGTTGTACTCCGGCGAGGTGAGCGGCGCGCCAGCCACGCCGCCAGGCGTCGTCGGCAAGTAAGGACGCAACGTCCGCGGTAACACGCCTTGACCAAAGATGTAGAGGAAGGTCGGCAGCAGGCGTTGCTCGCCCGTGATCAAGCTCGCCGGATCGATCGTGTTGAGGTAGCCGTAGCCACCGTAGTCAAGATTTTGGATCACGCCTTCGTTCTGCACGAACGCCTGCAGCGATTCTTGATTGGACTTGCCAAACTTGTAGACGAGATTGTCGAGGAAGTCGCGCACCTGCTGATTCGCAGGGTTGTAGAAGGCTGACGTCCACAACGCTCCGGTGTGCGCGTTGATGTTGCTGTTCTGGGTCGGGTCGGTCGCAAACGCAGCCGCACCAATCGAGGCCGCATTCACGCCGTAGTGCCCCCATTGGTATGCTTCGTTGAGCGCGATGAACGAGAAGTAGTTCGACAGACCGTACGAGTGCGGACCCGAGATGCCGAACTCCGTCGCGAACTGCCGTCCGAGCCCATTGAGGCTCACCTCGCTATCGAAGGTGCCGGTGGCAGGGTACGTGCCGCGCTTGGCCAGCATGGACACAAGTCCGGTCCCCGTGTCGCCATGGGTCGCGTCTCCACCGCCCGGAATGATCTCGAGCGAGCCCACGCCGTTGAGGATGTTGCTATTGCCGATGTTCTCGAACCGGTTTGCGACCGATTGCGAGGGCTCGGTGTAGTCGATGCCTTCGAACTGGAATGAGGTCTGAAAGCTGAAGCCCCCGCGGATCAGCGCGGTGCCGTTCTTGTCGATCGTCACGCTGGGCAGCTCGCGCAGCAATTGCTTCTGATCGGTTGCGAACGACTTGCCGAGCAATTGGTTGATGCCGGTCGAGCTCAACGTGTAGCGGTCCACGGTCTGGTCCGGTTGGTAAGCGCTCGTGGCCGAGCGCACGTGGACGATGGCGAGCGATTTGATGTTGCGCGATAGCGTGATGGTCACGCGCGTGGCCTCGTCCGTGGTGACCGTGAGGCCAGGGACTGAGACCAACAGATACCCTGGGGCTGAAGCGGTGACCGTGTAAGTGTCGGGCACCGCGCCGACAATCGTGAAGATGCCCTTGCTGTCGGTTTTCGTGCGGTAAGAACCGGTGGGCGCCGTTGCCGTCACGGCGGCATCGGCGATGGGCGCGTGCGACTGCGCATCGGTCACTGTACCGACGATTTCGCCGGTCGTCGCCGCAAGCGTTGGCGCGCACGTGATGAAGAGCGCGACCGCGATGGCCGCGCAGAGGGTGCGCAATCGGTTTGAGCGTGTTTTCAACAGCGAACCCGTCGCCTGTGATGGAAGGAAAAAGCACGCGCCAGTCCACGCGTCGCTCGTGAACTATGAGCGCCGATGCATTAGCAGTCTACCCGCCGCGCATTGTGGGCAACAAGGCTAAGATAGCCTGCCTTATCTTAAACATGACTTAAGGTCGTGATGGTACAGTGCGTTTCGTATAGGCATGATTGTGAACTCGCGAAAAGAGCGAAAGAAGAACAAAATGATTCTTTCCTCTCCTTCTCTCGCGTCTGCGACGGGGCACCCGGATACGCTGAGCAAAGTCGAAGTGCAGGTGCTCTTGCTGTATGCCGCCGGTTTCACGCGCGCAGAGATCGCGCACGAGACCGGCTTGTCCGCGCACACGATCGGTCACCATCTCACCACTGCGAAGGACAAGTTGCAAGCACGCTCGCTCGCACACGCCGTCTATCTCTTCACGCGCTCGCACTAGACACGCACGATCGCTCGCATCGCTTAACCAACATTTAACCCGCACGCGGCTCTTTTAGCCTTGTCCGAATTTGCACGCATGCGGCATGCTAGCGATGCGATGCGAAGAGGCATCGTCTAGCAATCACGTGCGTGGAGAAGGAGAAACATATGCCACGAACGCTCTTCCAAGGTGCATGGCGCGTGCTTGCGCCCCTCGGCATCGCAGCGCTTCTCTTGTCGCTGTCGGTTCCAGCACTGGCGAGCACTTTCAACGTCGTCTACAATTTCGCGGCAAATCCGGACGGATCGGCTCCCGTGCCGCAGGGTGCGTTGCTGCAGGACGCGCTCGGCAACTTGTACGGCGAGCTCTCCTCAGGCGGCACATTCGACCTGGGTGCCAACTACGGCGTTTCGAGCAACGGTGTCACCTTCGGCATCCTCTACAATTTCGGAACGGCATCGACGGATGGTGCGGGGCCGGTCGCCGGTCTTCGCAACATCTTGTTCGACGCTAACGTCACGGGCTTGGACTACGGTGTGACCGAGAGCGGCGGCGCGAACGGCGTTGGGACCGTCTTCTTGCAAAACGCCTCCGGCCCGTTCTCGACCATCTACGCCTTCCAGGGCGGCACGGATGGGGCGAACCCTGCGGGCAGACTGCTCCCGTGGTTCAACGGAGACTACTATGGAACGACGATCGCCGGCGGCGGCTTGGCCGAAGCGGGCACCATCTTCCGGATCTCCGGATCAGGCCACTATTCCGTGTTGCATCGCTTCAGCGGCCCCGATGGTGAGAATCCATGGGGTGGTCTGCAGTACGGTTCTGATGGAAACTTCTACGGCACCACGCTTGGCGGCGGCGCGGACGGTAACGGCGCCGTGTATCGCGTGACGCCCGGCGGTCACGTCACGGTCATCTACAGCTTCACGGGCGGCAACGATGGCGCGAACCCCTTCGGCGAGCTGGCCACGGATTTCCACGGCAATCTGTACGGCACGACCTCGTCCGGCGGAGCGAACGGCAACGGCACGATCTTCCGCGTCAACCAGTGGGGCCACCTGACGACGTTGTATTCGTTCCCGAACGATATCAACGGCAACCCGGTCAACGGCGCTTTCCCGAACTCGACGCTGACGCTCGGCATCGAATGCTCTCATTCAGACTTCGTGCGCCGCGCAAGCTTCGGCACGCTGCTCTCGAGTCATGCATCGGTGCGTCCGGACAACATGTCGGCTGGCGTCACCCTGTACGGCGTTACCCCCTCGGGCGGTGCTGACAGCTCAGGCGTGGCCTTCTCGTTCAATGTCGCGACGAGCACCTACACGATTCTCTGGAACTTCACGGGCGGCACGGATGGAGCTGATCCCAACGGCAAGCTCCTGACGTCCTTCGACGGCAACATCTACGGTGTCACCGCTGGCGGCGGCTCGTCCGGTAACGGCGACGTGTTCGCTATCGGCGGTGTGCTGCAACCAGGTACGCTTCCGCTCACTCAGCCGGCGCGGCCGGTCAAACACATTCACTAACTCGTGAAAGGATGTAGCATGACCACTCGATCAATCGGACGGATCGCAGTCGCAGCGATCGTGCTCGCCCTGGGGGCGTCGTTCGGCGTCGCCCAGGTTCGGGCGAACACGACCCACCTGCCGGCGCTCCCGTCGAGACCGGCCACCCAGACGACGCAGACCTACTCGCACTTCAACGGTCCCTCGTTCCACCGTTTCGCCAACTCCACGAAGCGCACGACCTTCGTAGGCGGTGGTGCGACGCTGCCGGCCCTCGGTTACCTCGGATCGAACGCCAGCTCGGCCAATCCTTCGACGCCGACGACGACCTCGGTGTGGGGATACTACGCGGCGCACCTGACGAGCCCGTCGGTCACCGTGCAGTACTGCCAAACCGGTAGCGGCTTCGGCAAGAAGGTCTACGACGGTCTGTCCGGAGGCAGCGCGGGCGTGAACGGACCATGCGCGCCGCTCGGCACGAAGTCGGGATCGACTAATGGCTTCGGTGCACCCTCCGCGCTCGCTCTCACCGACCCAGACCTCGTGGCTGCGGACGCCCCGCTGCTCGAGTCCGAGTACAGCACGTTCGTGACCAACAAGGCAGCAACGCGCGGTGAACCCACCGAGCTGCCCGAGATCGTCGGCGCGATTTCGATGTTCTACAACGACCCGGACACCGGCACCACGCAGATCAACCTGACCGATGCCCAGATCTGCGGCATCGTCGAAGGCACGATCACGAACTGGAGCCAGCTCGGGTTCAAATCTCGTACCCTCACGTTCGTCTACCGCAGCGACGGCAGCGGCACGACGTTCTCCTTCTCGAACCACCTCGTGGCTGTCTGCGGAAGCACCTCGGGTTTGAACGTCAGCCAGGTCTTCTTCGACCCGACGGGCGTCTCGTGCCCCATCACCGGCACCCCGTGCGTCGTCAAGGCGGCGCCTCCCGGTGCGATCGGCGCTTCGGGCAACCCCGGCGTCATCAGCACGATCGTGGCGACAACCGGATCGATCGGTTATGCTGAGGCTGCAAACTCGCTCGCCTCGAAGAACACTGCAGCCGGCATAAACTTCGCGACGGTCAACAGTAAGGATCCTATCAAGAACCTGCCTGAGACTGCGGCGAAGATCAGCGCCGCGACCGGCATCGCAAAAGACAGCATCATCGAGACCAACGGCGGTGCTGCCACGGTCGCTTCGCTGGCGTCGGTCGGTCTGACGCCCGCACACGCCGGCTGCGTGCTGCTCGTCAAACCCGCGAGCTACGCGAATCTGAGCGGCGGTTATCCCATCGTCGCGGTGTCGTACCATCTGTACGCGTACAGTGGGAATGGCACCAATGACACGAACCTCCGCACGCTCGCGCAAGAGCTCACAAAGAGCGGCATCAACTACAATAACAACACGAGCCCGAACATCACGACTGTCGACAAGTCGACGACGACCGTTGGCACCGGCACGACGGGGTTCTCGACCCTGCCGTCCACGTTCCAAAGCTCGATCCTAACCGCGTCGAACAGCTGCATCAACACGTAGCCCGCATGGGTACGTCGGCCTAGCGTCGTGCCCACCCAGGAGAGCCGCAGCGCCCGTAGCGCGGCTCTCCTCTTCTTTTTGGGGGCATGGCTCTGAAGGTCCGCCGCCACATTCCCTGAGAAATCGGCCGCGTGAGCTGGTCGGAGCAGATAGCGCCCGTCGGGTCGTTGCTCATCGCGTTTGCGACGGTGATCTTCACCACGCTCATGCTGTCACGGCAGGTTCGTCAGATGGAGCACGAGCGCAACGCGCTCGCGATCCTCCAGGCGATCGAGCGGCTCACCTCACCGGCCATCGTCCACGTGTTCACGCAATTGCGCGGCGTCGACGATCGCTTTCCCGATGACGCGGCCATCCGCGAGCGCTTTGTGGGCTCGCCGGACGACGAGGCCCTCACCATGGTCGGCCAGTACGTCGAAACGATCGCGGCGCTCGCCCGCCGCCAGGTCCTGGATCCGTCCCTCATCGTCGATGCGGTTGGGCTCATGTTGCGCACGCGCTGGGCGATGATCCGCGACTTTGTCTACCGCCTGCGGGTCTACCGAGGCAACCCATATATGTTTGAGAACACGGAGTGGCTGGCTCGCTATAGCGCCTGGTGGAAAGAAATACCTCGCCCAGCCGGCGACAAGAACTACGCCGAGACGCAGTTCCCTCCCGACATCGACGCGGAGTTCGCGAGACTCAAGAAATAAGGCCCGCCTTGGCGATCGCGGCCGAGATCATCTGCGCCTGCGACTTCTCGTCCTTCCAGCGCGCTTGCGCCGAGGGCGACAGCTGGTCGATCGGATCGTAGTAGAGGAACCACTCGTTGGGCTTGACGCTGGGCGCGCTGTAGACGGCGATCCCGTTCTCGCGGTCGTAGTAGTCGTAGCTGTGCACGTCGCGCTTGCCGCCGCCACCGGGTGCGTCGCAGACGAACGTCGGCGTGTTGAACCCGGCCGTGGAACCGCGGACATACTTCTCGATATCGATCGCCGTCTGCACCGTCGTGCGCAGATCTTCAACGCCCTTGACCATGTCGTGCATGTACACATAGTACGGGTGGACGTTGATGTAGCCCAACCGACGCACGAGCAGTTGCATGGTGTGCTTGTCGTCGTTGACGCCGCGGATGAGCACGCTCTGGTTGCGCACCATGACGCCCCGCTCGAAGAGCACCTGCAAGGCCCGCTGCGTGATCCACGTGATTTCGTTCGGGTGATTGAAGTGGGTGTGCAGCATGACGTCTTTGCCGAGCGGCCGGCCTTTTTCAACCAGGGAGACTAGGGCATCCGTCCATGCCGTGTCGCTCAGGATCTTGCTCGGCATGATCGCCGGGCCTTTGGAGGCGATGCGGATGCGTCGGATGTTCGGCATGTCGAGCAGCGTCTCACCGATCTTCTTCAAGCTCTTCGCCGGCAGCTGATACGCGTCGCCGCCCGAGACGACGATGTCCTGGAGTTCCGGGCGCGACGCGATATAATCGAACGCGGCCTGCCAGCGCTGTTGATTCGTGGCGAGCTCCGCTTTCTCGACGCTGTCCGTGTCGCCACCGATCGCATACGAGCGGGTGCAGTATCGGCAGTACACCGGACACACGTTGGTGGGCAGAAAGAGAGCCTTGTCGACGTAGCGGTGCGTCAGCCCGGGTGTCGGGGAATCGTCGAGCTCGTGGAGTGAATCGAGCGAAAGCTTCGGGTGGTCGGGGAGCAGCCGTGAGGCGAGCGGGATGAACTGCGTGCGGATGGGATCTCTATAGGGGCTCGCCCAGTCGATGAGCGAGATGGCATACGGTGAAACTCGCACGTTCATCGGCGCTTTGTGGAAGCCGGCACGGACGTCGTCGATGAAGTGATCGGGAGCGAGCTCTTGGATGGTAGCGAGCAACTCTTCGGGGGTCTTGACGGAGCGCTGGTACTGCCACAGGTGGTTGAGGAAGGTCGCTTCATCGACATCGCGATAAGCTGGGATCTTGCGCCAGAACTCTCCTTGGAGAATGTCCATGTGCTCGAGCGCTTGCGGCGACGCCGGCGGCTTGGAGTGGAGATAGCCGGGCTCTACCGGCACTTCGAGCTTTCGTACTGCCGCCATTAGCGCACGCTCCGTAACCGGCGCGCTGCAGGCACGCCGTCTTCTCGCAAAGTGATGCCGCCGCGCTCAAAAGGCGTCGACAGCACGATCATCGTCTTGGTCCGTTCGATTCCCGCGATCCGCTTCAGGCGCGAGAGAAAGTCATCCAGCTCAGCCGTGGACTTCGTCATCACCTTGAGGATGAAGCTCTCCTCACCGGTCACGCTGTGGACTTCGCAAACCTCGGGGAGCGCCGACACGGCGGCAGTGAAGCTGTCATAGTCGGTTTGCGCTGACGTGTAGCAGCTGACGAATGCCGTCAGGCCGAGACCGAGCAGCCGCCCGTCGAGGCGAGCTGCGTAGCCGCGCACGAAGCCTCTTGCTTCCAGCCGCTTTACGCGTTCGTGAACCGAGGCTGCTTTGAGCCCGACGAGCTCGCCAAGCTCGGCAAACGTCGATCGGCCGTTGCGTTGGAGCGCATCGAGCAGTTGCAAATCGAGTTGGTCTACCGGGGATCCAGGGCCGTTTAGCAAGTCTTACCTCGCTTCGTTAGGTCTTACTATGATACTACAATGGATTTGTTCGTGCAAGGCAGCTCAAAGCCACGGATTGTCAGGCTTTGGTCAGGATGCTACTTTTCGCGAGGCCGGTGAACCGCGAGTCAACGCTCTCCATATATAGGATGCAGGCGCCCACGCTCATCCGTCTCGGAGGTCTCATGCGCTTTATCGTCCTCATGGCCGCTGCCGCAGCCATCCTTATGGCCGGGTCGGCGCTTGCTGATACGACCGCCGGCCCTCCGGCGCCGGCGGCCCAGATCATCATTGAGAACTATACTTTCAGGCCTGCAACCCTCACCATCGCGGCCGGCACTAAGGTCACGTGGAAGAATCTCGACGACGACCCGCACACCGCGACCGACGACAGCGGCGCATTCGACAGCAAGGGCTTGGCGCAAGGCGACAGCTTCTCGTTCGTCTTCACGAAGCCCGGAACGTACAACTACCACTGCACGGTGCACCCTTTCATGAAGGCGAGCATCGTGGTCGTGGCGAGCACGCCATCCCCACAAAAGAAATAGGAGAGCTACCAATGGATAGAAGCAAGTTCTTGGAGTGCATGGCCTGGTGCGGAACCGGCGTGGTCTACGCGTTGTCGGGTACTGGGATCGTGGGCCGTGCGCTCGCCGACGGCACGCCTGCGCCCGCAGGTGCGCGGACGTTCGTGCAGATCAGCGATACCCACGTCGGCTTTCACGGTGACGCGAACGCGGACGTGCTGGCCACCTTTCAAAGCGCGATCGACAAGATCAACGCTCTGCCGACCGCTCCTGAGTTCGTCATGCACACGGGCGATTTGACGCACCTCTCCAAACCCGAACAATTCGACACTGTCCAGCAGATGCTGGGCACGATCAAGACGGGCGCGGTCTACGCCGTGCCGGGAGAGCACGACATCATCGACGACGACGGTGCGCTCTACTTCAAGATGTTCGGCAAGGCCGTAAAGCCGTGGTACAGTTTCGATGCTGCGGGCGTACACGCGCTCGCGTTGACCAATGTCCTCAATATCACCGCGGGTGGTTTCCTCGGTCGCGATCAACTCGAGTGGGCGCGCGCCGACCTCGCCAAGCAGCGCCCGGACACACCGATCACCGTCTTCGCACACATACCCCTGTACGCGGCCTATCCGCAGTGGGGATGGACCACCGACGACTATATGGAACTGCTCGCCATGTTGCGCCCGTTTGCTTCCGTCACCGTGCTCAACGGTCACATCCATCAGGTCCTTTCCAAGGTGGACGGCAAGGTGACGTTTTTCACCGCTGACTCCACTGCGTTTCCGCAACCCAAGCCGGGCAGCGCGCCAAAACCGGGCCCGCTCGAGGTTCCCGCGCGGGACTTGGGTGCGTACCTCGGCATCAGAACGCTCACGTTGCAGCCGGTCTCGGGCCAGATCGCGGTGGCCGACGAATCGCTCGCCCGATAGGGTGCCACTGCCCGACCAAGGAGAAGCGCTCGATCTGGTCCAGCGACTCGCGGGCGACGAACCGGCGGCGTTGGAGCGCGCGTACGAATTGTATGGAGCTCGCTGCAACGCCGTCGCGTTTCGCGTCGTGCAAAACGAGGAGGCCGCTCGCGACGCAGTGCAGGAAGCTTTTCTGTCGCTGTGGCGTCATCGCCATGGCCTCGTCGTCCGGACAGGCGGCCTGCTGCCTTGGCTGACCGTCGTGACGCGCAACGCGGCGATCGGCATCTTGCGCAGCGACGCTTGGCGCGCGCGCCGCGAGGAGCGGTTTGACGCGGCCAGGTCAGAGGCAGCTCCGTCCGACCCGTTCGAGCTTGCCGCCGCTCAAAGCGACACGGCGAGCCTGCGACGGGCGTTGCGCTCGTTGCCACCGGAACAGCAAGACGTGGTCGAGCTTGCCTACTTCAAGTTTCTGACGCTGGCGCAGATCGCCGAGCGGACCGCCACGCCGCTCGGCACGGTCAAGCGTCGCGCGCAGCTCGCGCTGCGTCGGCTGGCCCGACTTCTCCACGAGGGTGCGACATGATCTCCCATCCGTACGACGACATAGAAGCCTACGCGCTCGGAGCGCTCGACGCTCAGACTGCGGCAAGCGTGCTCGAGCACGCAGAGGGGTGCGCCACCTGCGCGGTTCTGATGGCCGACGCGATGACCGTGGCGAGCGCGCTTGAGCCGCAAGGAGTGCGACCATTCGCCATGAGTGCGCGGAGCGTCGCAAGGCAGCCGCGAGCGGCCGCGTATGCCTGGGTCGGCGCCGTGGCTGCGGCAGCAGCCATCGCGTTGCTCGCCTGGAACGTCGATTTGCGCTCGAACACCTTCTACGTGCCGATCGCGTCGCTCGTGCACAGCCACTTCGAACACCACCCGCTCCATGGCGCGAGCGGTGCCGGCTCTGCGAAAGTGATCCAGAGCCTGGACGGAAGTTGGCTGTACATCGTCGGCGACGGACTGGCGACGCGGTCGACGTACGAGCTCGACGAGGTCGTGAGCGGACAGCCCCACGAGGTCGGAACGTTCACGACAAACGCACGTGGCCAAGCTGCCGCGTACTGGCAGCAACCTGCTCAGAGAATACAAGCGTTTTCGGCAGTCCCTGTCAACGGTGTCGGGCAGCTTCACTGGCCCTAGTGTTCAGACGCACAGGCGGCATTCATCGGCCGTTTTGCTACGGCGGTCGCCGATAATAGAGGATGATGAAGTGGCATGCCTTTTGCGTTGCGCTCAGTTCCAGTCTTGTGCTCTTCACTCACGTCGCGAAAGCCGCGTGCAGCGATCTCGTAGGCGATGCAAACCTCGTCAGCTCGAAGGCCCAGGATGTGCAGAGCTACGAGGCTTCAGGCGACGAGAACCAGGCGAAGAGTGCGTGGAACTCCATGAACCACTACGCGCTCGTAGGTGCACAAGCGTTCAAGTCGTGCGACGATACGGAGCCGCGCCTGTCGTATGCCGTATCTTTCGCCGACGCCACTGCGGTGGGCATGCACTACGGCCTGATTCCCTGGTCTGAAGGCGCAAATGACATCGGCGGTTCGTTGCAGATCATTGATTCGTTGCCACACTCGCCGACTGTGAAGAACGAGTGGGATCTCGTCGATCGCCTCTACCTTCAGACCTGCAGCACGCACAATGCCTCGTGCGAACGGCGAACCTACTAGACGCAGCCGTGGTCGGACTCGGGCGATAATTTGCCGATAATCTAAGTAGCGATACCAACTTCATCTTCCAGCTTCGTAACCGGCGGAGCCGACGTGAGCGGCCACCGAGAAAGCGAGGGTTGGTGTACAATGAAGGCATCGATAAAATTCAAGGGCGGCGAATTCCGCTTCCGGCCCCATTTCAGCAATATCGAGTTCGACGTCACCGGCATGGAAGGGCGAGCTACGGGCAGGTTGACAACCAACGATTGCCTTGCGCTCGGCAAACACCTCATGGATATCTACTACGCGCGCACCATGCGCCAGCATGAGGGAGCAGGCGAGCAGCGAGAGCCAGCGGGCGAATCGTAAGCGAGAGGGATTCATCCCACACGCCATCGTAAGTCTGTGCGGGTTCATGGCAGGAAGCCGGTGTAAATCCGGCACGGTCGCGCCACTGTGAGCGGAGAGCCGCTGAGTCGCCACTAACGCTTCGTTGGGAAGGCGCTCGGCAAATGGCAATGACCCGTGAGTCAGGATATTGCATGAACACTACAAGTTGCCTCGCGCAAAGGCAGGTCTCATGCAGCCATCTTCTCGGCGTCCACGACGTCAAAGGCCAAGCCGGCCATTTGCAACTCCTCGCCTAGCCGCTCCTCAGAACGAGCACACAAGAACTCCCGTTGTAATGTCGTGGAGCGGAGGCAAAGACAGCGCCCGAGCGCTGTTTGAACTCCAACGCGACGAGCGTTATGAAGTGGTGCAGCTCATGACGTCAGTCTCCGAGGAGTTCAGGCGCGTCAGCCACCACGGCGTTCGCGAAGAACTCGTGCGAGCACAGGCGCAAGCACTCGGCCTGCCACTCACCCTCGTTTACCTTCCGTCTGGCCAGTCGTGTACCAACGAGGTTTACGAGCAGATCATGGGTGACACCATGACCATGTATAAAGCCCGTGGCATTTCTACAATCGCGTTTGGGGACCTATTCCTCGAGGATCTTCGCGCGTGGCGCGAGGCGAATTTGGCCAAGGCGGGCATGTCGGGTATTTTCCCCATTTGGAAGAGAGACACTCGAGAATTAAGTCTCGAGATCATTGCGTTGGGGTTTAAGGCGATACTCACTTGTGTTGAGGGCAATGTCGGCTCACGGTTTGCCGGAAGGCTGTTCGACCTCGCGCTGCTTCGGAATCTTCCCGACAGCGTCGACCCGTGCGGCGAAAATGGTGAATTTCACTCGTTTGTCTATGATGGTCCGTGCTTTGCAGAACCAGTTGCGGTAAGATTGGGTCAGATCGTCACTCGCGACGGCCGCCACTATGCGGATCTGCTGCCGCAAAAGGCAGCATCGTCACCTGATGCGTGGAACGATGTCGCCGGGGGGTGGGATCGTGACGCCCGCGGAAATGCATAGCTCAAAATGCGCGTCGTTTCTTTGCTTGCTAGTGGAACTGAGATCGTCTGCGGCCTTGGAGCCGGAGCGTCTCTGGTCGGACGATCGCATGAATGCGATAATCCTCACTGGGTCACTTCTCTGCCCGCATGCACGAAGCCAGCTTTTGACATCAATGTATCAAGTGGTGAGATAGACGCTGAAGTCAGACGTCGCCTCAAGCTCGGCCAACCCCTCTACCATATCGATACGAACCTTATCAACGCGCTGCAACCGGATCTGCTGATCACGCAGGCGCACTGCGATGTCTGCGCTGTGACCCCCGAAGACTTGCGCCGAGAGGGGTGCATCGTCGCTGAACAGGTCGTGTCTCTCCAAGCCGGCACCATCGATGGAATCTATGAGGGCGTGACGTCAGTGGGTCGCGCTCTTGGAGCGCAGCGCGAGATGTCACAATTGATCCAGGGCATCGAGCGGCGCATTGATTCCGTTCGAAGGGCGGTACAGCGCGAGCGTGCCCCGAGTGTCGTCGTGCTCGAATGGATCGACCCGCTGTTCACCGCTGGCAACTGGGGCCCCGAACTCGTTCAAGCGGCAAATGGCGACCTGCTGCTCAGCGGCATCGGGCAGTACTCGCAAACGCATTCGTGGGAAGAACTGCGATCGGCAGATCCAGAGTACTTGATCGTTGCGCCCTGTGGGTTCTCCTTGGAAAGAACAGCCTCAGAAGCGCGCTCTCTCGAACTGCTGCCTGGCTGGTTTCAGCTGCGGGCTGTCAAGGAACGCAAAGTTGCACTCGCCGATGGCAATCTGTACTTCAACCGCTCAGGGCCAACCGTGGCAGACACGGCCGAGATCCTCGCCGAGATTCTGCACCGGCGAGGGGCGTGCTACCGAGGAGCTGCGTGGCGGCCTTATGAGGTTTCCAGCATAGCCGCCGCGATAGAACGTGTTCATGCTGACGCTTGTGCTCGTCGCAGCGCTACCTACGCGGATCCTGCAACGGGTTTTGAGGTCATGACGTCTTTTTTCTTAAGAGAGCGTGGCTTCTGTTGTGGCAACGGATGCAGACACTGTCCTTATTCTTCTGTCGAGCGCGGTGTTCGCGCTGAAATGAGCGGCGCCTAGCAGGCGCTGTCTTCCAACCCGCACTCGCTGTTCTATCGGAGGATTGGTCGGAAGAGCACCCTGCTTCTTACCCCGGAGGGATGCGACGGCTACAACTCATGAACCCGTGGCCCGTGTCGAGGGCCCGCCCATAGCTAATCCTATGCTTGGCGGGTTCGCTTGGACAGCAATCTCGCGAAATCAGCGGGCTCCGTATCCTCGAGTCGTATTTTTGGTATCAGTTTTATGCCCGCTTCCTTGTAAGCAGTTGCAACAAACTCGCCACACGTGAATCTATTCTTCCGCGCAAGAAAAATATGCAGATGCCCAAATATGCGATCGCATGCGATTGCAAGCAAGTCCTCGGGATCGTATCCGTCCCCGATCTTTGCCTTCGCCCACTTGGTGGCGGCCGAGGCCGCTTCTTTCGAAGGTGGTGGGATCACGAGAAAGGGTTCGTTTTTCTTGGCCATGGTAGTCAGCGTAACGCCACTGGGCATGGCTTCGATGAGCTCAGCCTCGTTTAGGGCGATCGCTACGTGATAGTAGGGCGATCGTGTCAGTAGCGAGATGACCCACGATAGCCCCCGGGGCCGGTTAAAAAGTAGAATGCTACCGGGAGCGGTACTTGTATCAGAATCAGTCACGTCAAATGGTTTAGCGGGCAGTAAGCATGCAAGCTATTCCCCCCACCTGTGGGAGGCACTGCCCTCTTGGGCCGCTCACCTTGACTGCCCCGTCATCGTTTAATTCGGTTCCAGCTTCGACCCTAATTTCGCCAGCCGCATTAGTGAGCTGAAGCTTGCCTGTGTCTTTTTCAACTTCAAGCACAACGGCTGCGCCCTTCTTATTGTTGAGAAAAATTGCCGGTTCTGTCGTGCTGCCGTTGATGGCGCCCTCCCCAAGCGCGGCAATCGGCACCCCAGTCACACCGTTCGAAACTCCGTGCCAAGACCCGAGTTCATTGTCTGCAACCATCATGGCTTCATGTTTTTTATCCGGGGCGGCCACGTCAGACACTCCTGCGCTGCCTGTTGTCGATATACCGAGCTCGGCTATATCTTGCCCGCTTGTCGAATACAGATTGAGCTTTCCGCCGTTGCCGTGCTCATCAAAAATGCGGGCAAGCGGGTGGCCCGAGGAATCAACTACAATAAACGGCGCCTCGACCGTCAATGGCGGTTCGCCCTTTAATATGGGGAGGTTTCCTTTTGCTGCGATGGTTTGACTTACAGCGACAGCCAATCCGATCACCGATGCTAGCCCGAGCAAGAACACACGCATAGCTCTTCGCCGCCAGCCTTCAAATTCGCGTACCCGTTCGTTCGCAAGGCGCAGCTCTTCCTCGAGTTTTGTTAGGCGCTCTTCTAAGAAGCGAGCTTCATCTGCCATGGTATTCTCCTATAGCGTTTGTGCGACTCCCCCCAATGTTCGGTGCTTTTCCACTGCAACCAACTTGCCAGCCTAACTTAAGCGCTCTGTGCATTAGAAACATGATTCACTAGGGTTGAATCGTTTGCGCTGAAATACGCCAGATCTGACGCTCACAGGTCGGAGTATTGACCCATTTCGTGCAAAAGGGTTGACAGAGGGTAGATTGGCGAGGCGAAACGCAGTGATCAATTTGCGCGAAGCCTTATAAAATCGAAAGCCGACGGAGGGATTTGAACCCCCGACCCGCGGTTTACAAAACCGCTGCTCTACCCCTGAGCTACGTCGGCGCGATCCGTGCAGATGCTTATGTCGTAGGCCTTGCTTCTTCGGGAACGGTGTTGATACCGCCAAACTCCAGCGGCTAATACGTCGGCCGCGAAGGTAAAACGTCCTTATCCGGCGTTAGTGTCCGACCATGCGGAAGCGTCATCGCGAGAGCCTCCCGCTCGTCGTCGCAGCGCTCGGGGTTGTGTTTGGCGATATCGGAACGAGTCCACTGTACACGGTGCGGTCTTGCTTCATTTTCGGAGACGCGCATCCGATCCGCGAAGATGTGCTCGGAATCTGTTCGCTGATAATCTGGGCGCTCATCATCGTCGTGTGCATCAAGTACATAGGTTTTGTCATGCGCGTCGACCACGATGGCGAAGGCGGCATTCTGGCGCTTCTGGCCCTCGCGGGAAAGCCGAGCACCCGTGGTTTGATCGCCACTGGATTGCTCACGACGGTCGTCGTGGTTGGCGCGGCGATGCTGCTCGGGGATGGTATCATCACGCCGGCGATTTCGGTTATCTCCGCAGTCGAGGGGATCGGCGTAGCGTCCGACGCGCTACACCCATGGATCGTTCCAATCTCTGTGGTCATCTTGATCGCGCTGTTTACGATCCAGTTCCGTGGCACCGAACGCGTTGGTCGTTTGTTTGGGCCTGCCATGATTGTATGGTTCTTGTCGATAGGCGTTGCGGGAGCAGTGGCGATCTTGAAGAACCCTGTGGTGCTTCTGGCCTTCGATCCACGCCACGCCGTCATCTTCACCCAACATCACGGACTCGGCGGCTTTCTCGTCTTGGGGGGCGTCGTCTTGGCCGTCACCGGCGTTGAAGCGCTCTATGCCGACCTGTCTCATTTTGGCCGGATGCCGATCGTGCGAGCCTGGTATCTCTTTGTCTTCCCACCTGCCTTGCTGTCGTATCTCGGACAGGGTGCAAATCTCATCGCACACCCGCAAGCGATAGCCAATCCATTCTATGCATTGACGCCGGGATGGACCCTCATGCCTATGGTGGTTATCGCAACCGTTGCCACGATTATCGCTTCGCAAGCGCTGATCTCCGGTGCATTCACGTTGATCGAGCAAGCTATCCATCTCGGGTTGTCGCCGCGCATCGAAGTGCGTCACACGTCGCGCCGCGTCTATGGCCAAGTGTACCTGCCTGGCGTTGCTGCGGCGCTCGCGATCGGGTGCGTGCTTCTCGTCGTCACGTTCAGGTCAAGCGATCATCTGGCGGCGGCATTCGGCCTCGCGGTATCAATGACGATGCTTGCCACCGATGTCGCTTATTACGCGGTCATCACGCGTGTCTTGCACTGGCGAAAGTCAGTCGCCATCCCGCTGGTTTCGCTTTTCGTCATCGTGGACGGAAGCTTCGTGCTTGCCGGCCTGCCAAAGTTCGCCGAGGGAGCGTGG
Organism: Candidatus Acidiferrales bacterium; assembly: GCA_035622315.1. GTDB lineage: Bacteria > Vulcanimicrobiota > Vulcanimicrobiia > Eremiobacterales > Eremiobacteraceae > JAJPHJ01. The sequence continues at coordinate 26,618 of DASPVP010000034.1, forward strand.
TTACCGCTCGCGATTAGTGCCGTGCTGAGCATCATCGCACTCACCTGGCTTGAAGGACGCAAGAGGCTTCATGCCGTGCTTGCTGCCGAACAGTTGCCGGTCGAGGACGTCATAAAAACCATCCAACGCGCAGATGGAACGCCGAAAGAAACGATGGTCTTTCTCACACCGGACCCCGATGGTGTGCCTTTCCTTACTTCGCACCGATGGATCCGCGAAAGAGCTCGCGACGAGCGTATCGTGTTGCTGAACTTGCAGCCCACGAGGTTACCGTATATCTCCGAAAGCGGCCGCGTGACGGTGGAACGGCTCTCGTCGCAACTTGTTCGAGTGCGGGGGCGCTTCGGATTTATGGAGTTACCCCGAATTGATCCGATACTGCATGCCTGCGGCACGCAAGGACTGGATATCGACAATCCTGATACCTCGTTCTTTTACGCCGATCCTAAGATCATTGCGGCGAAAGAGCACGGCTTCCCGAACTGGCGGCGCTGGCTTTTCGCGATCCTCTCTCGAAACTCGCGGCCTCTGCCGGACGATCTGCAAATCCCCGCGGAGCGGCGAATCGAACTAGGCGTGACGGTCGCGTTGTAGCTGGCGGCGCGCCGGTGGTGGATTTGGGTTCCCCGCCGCCGAACACAGCGCCATGGTCGAGCCGCAGACCATGTCACGATCGATAGTGCGCACCGTTATCGTCGCGGTGCTCTCACTGCTCGTCGTCATCACGACGCTCCCCGGCCTGAGCCTCGTCTGGGATTCCACAGACTCTGCGTGGACGCCTGAAGGCGAACTTGGCATCCAGACGGACTATGACGGCTTCGTCAAGTCGGTTGCGCCCGATTCGCCGGCGAGCGAGGCCGGCATCGTTAAGGGCGACCGCATCGACCTTTTCCAGACGAGCTTTGAATCGCGCGAATACGTGGCCGGTGCTCCGGCGCGCGCGCCGGCCGGCAAGCACGTCCCCATCTGGGTGAACCACCGCGGCGTTGATCGCTTCATCGACCTCGTGCCGACGCACGCTGATCTGCCACTTATCCCCAAGGTCAATCTCGTCAATCGGACGATCGCTGCGCTCCTCTTCGTCGCGGTCGGCGGCCTGCTCGTCCTCTTGCGCCCGAGCTGGATGACCTGGGGCTTCTTCTTCTACTGTCTCGGCTTCAGCCCGGGGATCGCCTTTGCGAGCTTCTACCGCTATCCGCCGGCGACCATGCACGCGGCGGACATCATCGGCGGCGACTTGCTCACGGCGGCCGGCACGGTCGGTATCTTGCTCTTCGCGCTCGGCTTTCTCAATGACGATCTCGCCACTTGGCGCAGACGACTTGTCCGAACAGCGCCGGTCCTGTATATCGTTTTTGCGCTGCTGATCGTGTATCCCGACTTTGCGAACCTTATTTTGGGCTGGCCGGCCGAGCTCGCGCAGCGCATTATGCTGACACTGCAAGGGCTCGTGTTTGCGCTGGCGATCTTCGCGGTTGTCCAGACCTATATCCACGGCGCACCCGAGAATCGGCCGCGCATCCAGTGGGTGGTGGTAGGGCTCTTCGTCGGTGTCGTCGGGAACTACGTCGGCGACGTCCTCGCGTTCTCGTCTGCGCTTCCGTTCACGGTCCCACGCTGGTTTGAGAGCTCGTTGCTCGTGCTCAACATCACGCTCCCGTTGACGGTCGCCTACGCGGTCGTACGGCACCGGGTTTTTGAGGTGAGCTTCGTCGTCAGCCGGGCGCTGGTCTATGCCGTGCTCACCTTCGTCATCGCGAGCGTCTTCTCGCTCATCGAGTACTTCGTAGGCCACGAACTCGAAGCGGTCCGCCTCGCACAGATCATCGAGATCGTCCTCGCCATCGGCGTCAGCTTTTGGATCAAAGCGCTCGAAACACGGGTCGAAAAGATCGTGGACGTGGTCTTCTTCCGGCGCCGGCGCGAAGCCATGCAGCGCCTCGAGCGAGACGCAAACGCGTTGCACCGCGCAAGCGAGCCGGGCACCGTGGACAAGTACCTCGTGCAGGAGGCGATCGACGCGCTCGCGCTGTCATCCGCCGCCTTGTTCCGACGTGACGGCACCTCATTCGAACGCTCGCAGTCTGCCGGATGGCCGGCGACGGCGCTCAAGACGATCGACCAGGACGACAAGATCGTGCTCACGCTCGAGTCCGAGTCGCAGCCGCTGCGCACAGCCGAGATTGGTTGGCAACACGCGGGCCTGCCAGCCGGCAACGCCGCGCCGATCCTCGCCATTCCGATCATGGATCGCCGCGATCTGGCCGGGTTCGTGATGTACGGGCCGCACTCCAACGGCGCAGATGTGGACCCCGAGGAGGTCCAGCGGCTGTACCACCTGTGCAGGTCGGCCCAATTCACCTATGAGGAGATCCGGCTCGAGCAGTTGACTCGGCAAGTCGACGAGCTTCGAGCCGAAGTCACGCGCTTGCAAAACGGTGGGGCGAGCCCGCAGGTGGCAGCGAGACCCGAAGCCATCGAGCGTCCCTAGGCCGCGTGCCCTTTTTCGAAAGTTCGGGTCTTCGGCTCCACTACTTCGAACAGGGCACAGGCCCTCCGGTGTTGCTCATCCACGGATGGGGTGGCCGCGCGCTGCGCCAGTGGCATAACGTCATCGCTGCGATGCAGGGATCGTACCGATTCTTCGCGCTGACACTGCGCGGTCATGGCCATTCCGAGGAGGTCGAAGATCCAGAGTACGACTGGTCGGCGTTGATCGCGGATTGCGAGGCGCTTCGCCGCGAGGTTGCAGTCGATCGCTGGATCGTTGTGGGCTATTCCTTCGGAGGCCTGGTCGCGCTCGAGTACGCCGCGCAGTGCCCCGAGCGTGTCGAGGCGGTCTGCGCCGTGTCGCCGCTCATCGTGCCCTGGTGGGTGGGCTTCGCGATGCGCTACTTCCGGTGGCCGATCGCCTGGTCGCTCAAGCTTGCCCGAAGGCTGCCGCCGGCGCTTTCGGGAGCGATGGCGCACAACGTGGCCAAGACGCGGTTGCGCACGCTCTTCCACACGGTCGCGATGATGCGCAGCTGGAAGCCACACGCGACCCAGATTCCCAACTCCGTTCCGGTCATCATCGTTTTAGGTGACGAAGACCGGCTGGCCCGCGGCGATCGCGTGATGGCCGTCGCGCACAAAGTGGATGTGCGCCTCCTGGAACACACCGGGCACTTCCCGTTATGGAAGCAGCGGGAGCGATTCGTCCGCGAGTTGCGCGATATTTTGGGGACGTATTCCCGGTGCGTTTAGAAAAGGTTTGTGCGGATGGTGATGGGCGCGTAGTCGGCATCGCCCGCGGAGGCGGACTTCATCACATGGAGGTCGCGCGGGGCGTACAGGTCGTTCTCGTGGCCGGCGGGGCAATTGATCGAAAAGGCGCTGCGCAGATCGCGCTCCTCTACCGGCAGCTTCACGAGCATCCCGTCGGGATAGACGACGTCTGAAGTGCGGCCCTCGACCACGATGAGCTCGCCGCATTCCGGCGTGCTGCATTTGACATCGTGGCGATAACGGACGCGCAAGTAGTGCATACCTTGTATATGCCCAAATACGGGCCGGTCCGGCACGGCAAGAAAATGCAAGGGGCGACTTTGCAATCGCCCCCTCCATGCCGAGCCTGACAAAATTGAGCTAGTAGAGCTCGACCTCGCTCAGGTTCTTCTCGATCTTCCGCTTGACGCGCTGGAGCGCGTTGTCTATGGATTTGACGTGGCGATTGAGGTCCCGCGCCATCTCCTGATACGACTTGCCTTCGAGATAGCTTAGGAGCACCTGCGACTCGAGGTCGCTCAGATTCTCCTGGATCCGCTCCTTGATGTCTTCCGAGACTTCCTGGTTGATTACCAGTTCCTCGGGATCCGACATCTTGGCGCTCGCCATGACGTCGAGCAGCGTCCGCTCGCTGTCCTCGTCGTAGATCGGCTTGTTCAGCGAGATATACTGGTTGAGCGGGATGTGCTTTTGGCGCGTCGCCGTCTTGATCGCCGTGATGATCTGCCGCGTGATGCACAGCTCCGCGAAGGCGCGGAACGACGAAAGCTTGTCCGCGCGGAAGTCGCGGACCGCCTTGTACAACCCGATCATCCCCTCTTGGATGATGTCTTCGCGGTCGGCACCGATGAGAAAGTAGCTCTTGGCCTTGATGCGGACGAAGTTCTTATATTTGTTGAGCAGGAACTCCATGGCGAGGTTGTCGCCACATTTCGCTGCATTGACGAGCTCTTCGTCGGCACGCTCACTGTAATCGTAGGTCTCTTCGACCGGGTGGAGTGCCCCCAAAATTGTCTTCTACCCCCTAGTTTTTGGCTGCCGCAGCCGCCCTGGCAGTCCTAACCGATTATATGTTCGAGCCTCGATTTCGTCAAGGTTTGCGCCGTGTTTTCCCCTTGTTCGCCTATGGCACAATGTCGGCTGGGACTCTTGACAGGGCCGAGATGCCTTGGGTGACCGACCTAAAGGTCGGTCGCTACGTCGGGGCCGTGTCCGCTACGTCTGTCGGCGGGCCACCTCGAACAGCACGATCGCCGACGCAGACGCGGCGTTGAGCGAGGCGACCTTTCCTCGCAACGGGATCTTGACTAATGTGTCGCACCGCTCGCTCACTAGACGCGACAAGCCCTTGCCTTCTGCCCCGACCACGATGACGCACTTGCGTGTGTAATCGGCCTTATCGTACGACTCTGCCGATTCGCTTGGGGAGAGGCCTGTGACCCAACATCCATCCTCTTTCAGCGCGCTCAAAGCGGCGGCGATATTCGGGACACGAGAGATGGGAAGGTGGGAAGTCGCTCCCGCGGACGCCCGCCGAGTGACCGCGGTGACACCCGCGTTGCGCCGTTCCGGCATCACAACGGCAGCAGCGCCGGCTCCCTCGGCATTGCGAAAGACGGCACCCAAGTTGTGCGGGTCCTCCAAGTGGTCCACGGCCACGACCAAGACGGTCGGTGCCGCACGCACCATCGCGCGCACCTCGCTCCACGGCGTATACGAAAACGCGGCGATGTCTGCGCTGACGTCATGGTGCCGCTGGCCTCCGGGACCGCCGCGCAGCTTCTCTTCTCGTTCGAACGCCACGGGCAGGTTGCGCTCGCGCGCAAGCGCGATCAGCGGCGCGAGCCGACGGTCGTGCTCGCGATGTCTGGGGACACGCAGACAGCGCAGCGACTCGCCGGCCCGCAACGCTTCTTCGACCGCGTGGAATCCGTGGATCCGCTCTTGCTCATCTGCCATGCGCGCCGGCTCCGCCGTCCGTCTTCCTGTCTTTGACCTCGACGCCGGCCGCGTTCAACGCCTCGCGCAGACGATCGGACAGCGCGTAGTTCTTCTTCGCTCGCGCCTCCTCGCGCCGCTGCAACACGAGGTCGACGAGTTCCGCTCCATCGAGCTCGCCGTCTCCCACGAGGGCGCGCAAAGTGTCGCGATGGCTCGGGTCAAGGATCAGCGCACGCGATGCGACCCAACCCGCTTCGTGAGCGCTTGGGGGCAGGCCTAAGACGTCCAAACACCGCTCGATCACGATGACTTTCGCTCGGGCTGAGGCGGGGTCTGCGATCGCCGCAGTCTTCGCCTCGCGGACAGTGGTCTGCAGCCAGCCGAGCGCGCCAGCGGTGTTGAGATCGTCGTCTAGATAGGCCTCGAAAGCGGCTGTTTCACTATCCGGCGCTTGATCGCCGGGCGCACCTGAAGGTGCGCCGCTCCTACCTGCAGCGCCCGACAGTGCCGCGGCGCGAAGGGCGTCCAGCTCGTCGTACAGCCCGCGCAGACCTTTGGTGGCTGCCTCGAGCGCCGCGCTCGTGTAGTTCGAAGGCTTGCGGTAGCCGGTCTGCAGGAACAAGTAACGTATTGCGGCCGCAGGATGCTGGGCTAAGATGTCCTTCAACGGCACGAAGTTGCCGAGCGACTTGCTCATCTTGGTGCCCTCGACGTTGAGCAGGCCGGCGTGCATCCAAAAGCGCGCCATGGGTGCGAGCCCCGTCGCCATCTCGCTCTGGGCGACTTCGTTCTCGTGGTGCGGGAAGATGAGGTCCATCGCGCCGCCGTGGATGTCGAATCGATCGCCTACGTAGCGCCGGCACATGGCGGAGCACTCGATGTGCCAGCCTGGGCGGCCAGGGCCCCATGGGCTCTCCCACGTAGGTTCGCCCGGTTTTGCTTTCTTCCAAAGGGCGAAGTCCAGCGGATCGCGCTTCTCCTCGCGGACCGCGATGCGCGCGCCCGCGCGCAGTTCGTCGAGGTTGCTCCTGCTCAAGCTGCCGTAACTCGGGTCTTTGTCGACGGCGAAGTAGACGCCGTCGCTCGTCTCGTAGGCAAAGCCGCGGTCGACCAGGATTTCGATGAAGGCCACGATCTGCGGCACTTCTTGCGTGGCGCGAGGAGCGGCCGCGGGCTCGAGCAAGCCGAGGAGCTTCGCGCACTGCTCGAACTCGTCGAGGTAACGCGAGACCACCTGGTCCCACGGGAGGTGCTCCTTGGCGGCACGATCGATGATGCGGTCGTCCACGTCCGTCACATTGCGCACGTAGTTGACGTCGTAGCCCTTCGTGCGGAGGTGTCGCACGAGCACGTCGAAGGTCAAGAAGGTCCGCGCGTGCCCCAAGTGCGGGTGGAAGCTCGGGGTGATACCGCAGACGTACATCGAAACGTGCCCTGCCTGCGCGGGTTCGAACGGTTCGAGCGAGCGCGTGAGCGAGTTATAAAGTCGCAGAGCCATGCGGTGCCTGCGTGCCCAGCCGGGCTTCGATCGCCTCGAGGCGCGCGGCCAGCGCGACAAGCTGCTCGCTCGTCGGATCGGGCATGTCCACTTGCGGGATGACCGGCTCTTCCACTTTCTTGCCGTCGACGAAGACCACGCGCCCGGGCACGCCGACCACCGTGCTGTTCGGAGGCACGGACTTCACTACGACCGCGCCAGCAGCGACTTTCGAATTACGTCCGATGACGATCGCGCCGAGAATCGCAGCACCGGCGCCCACGACGATGCTGTCCTCGAGCGTCGGGTGACGCTTACCGTGCTGCAGGCTCGTGCCGCCGAGCGTGACCCCCTGGTAGAGCGTGCAGTCGCGTCCAATCTCTGTTGTTTCGCCGATCACCACGCCCATGCCGTGATCGATGAACAGCCCAGCGCCGATCTCGGCGCCCGGATGGATCTCGATGCCGGTGAAAAAGCGCATGATGTTCGAGAGGGCTCGCGGCACGAAAGGCACGCGCCAGCGATACAACGGATGGATGAACCGGTGCGCCACCACCGCATGAAACCCGGGGTAGGCGAGCAGCACCTCGAGCCAATTGACCGCCGCCGGGTCGCGCTCGAAGCATGCGCGCCAGTCTGCGTGGATCTGCCTGAAGATGGAATCGCGTTGCATGGTGGTCCTGCCTACCCAGATGAGCGGAGCAACAAAGAATGAAGGGCGCCCGAGCGCCCCGTCAACAGCAACAGCGGCAGGACTGGAAGAGGATGAGCGGTGACATCGACCGTTCGTGCAGCATGACGTGAATCGGACTTCTTAGGCCCCGGTGCGCGACTCCTGCCCACCCGTATCGGACCTTTGCAGCGAGGCCGCGACTCTTCGCGCCACGCGCGGTGCGCCCAGCAGCGGCAAGAGCAGCGGCAGTTCGATGCCGTGCTCCGATCCCGTGACCGCGAGGCGCAGCGGACGAAAGAGCGCGCGCCCTTTGAGGCCGTGCTTGTCACCGAGCGCCTTGAGCCCGTCGCGAGAGACGAGTGACGCGAAGGCAGCATCGTTTGCCTCGCTCGCGCATCGGACGATCTCATCGAGCATGGCGCGCACGGGCGCGCCGGCCAGCTCGACGTCGGTGTCGGGATTCCAAGGGAAGTCATCTGCCTGCAGCGCCGCGACCTCGCGTGGAACGTCCGAAAGGACCTCGACGTGATCGCTCACGGCGGCCGCGAAGCGCTCCCACCACATGGCGCTAGGCCAAACGCTGGTGGCGAGCTGTCCGTCTGCGGCGCGCGCCCAGCGCTCGAACAGTGCAGCCCGCTCGGCAAGCGGCTTTGACCGGAGATAGTGCGCGTTGAACCAGCGGAGTTTTCCCTCGTCGAAGACCGCGGGGCTCTTGCTCGCGCGTTCGAGCGAGAATGCATCGATCAGCTGAGCGAGCGTGAAGAATTCGCGATCGTCGCCGGGCGACCAGCCGAGCAGCGCGAGATAGTTCACGAGGGCTTCCGGGAGAAATCCGAGATCGCGGTACTCTGCGACGGCCCGCGCGCCGTGCCGCTTCGAAAGCTTGCGATGGTCTGGGGCGAGGATCATAGAGACGTGTGCGAACAGCGGCAGCGGTCGTTCGAGCGCTTCGAAAAGCGCGACCTGCCGCGGGGTGTTCGGCAGGTGCTCATCAGCACGGATGACGTGGGTGATCGCCATGTCGCTATCGTCGACGACAACCGCGAAGTTATAGGTCGGCGTCTTGTCGGGTCGCAAGACGATGAAGTCGCCGATCGTGCCGGCTGCGAAGTGGACGGATCCGCGGATGAGATCCTCGACGTAGATGTCGCGTGCGGGCATGGCGAAGCGCAGCGCCGCCACCTTGCCTGCTGCTTCGCGCTCGGCGCGCTGCGCCGCCGTCAGGTCGCGACATTTCCCCGAGTACTTCGGGGCTTCGCCACGGCGCTCTTGGGCTGCGCGCTCTGCCTCGAGTTCCTCAGGCGTGCAGTAGCATGGATATACCGCTTCGATCTCGACCAGCCGCGCGATCGCGAGCGCATAGCTTTCGTTTCGCTCGGTCTGCCGGTAAGGTCCGTATGGGCCGCTCTTATCCGGTCCCTCGTCCCAATCGATGCCGAGCCAGCGCAAGTCGGCGGCGATCGAGGCCTCGTGCTCGCGGCTCGAACGCTGCACGTCCGTGTCCTCGGAGCGCAGCACGAACGAGCCGCCCTGGCGCCGAGCGAAAAGATAGTTGAAAAGCGCGGTGCGAGCGCCTCCGGTGTGGAGCGCACCTGTGGGCGAGGGTGCGAAGCGAACGCGGACGAGATCGCTCATGGGTTACCCCGTTTTTTGCCGGTGGGCCCGGGCCCCTGTGCTCTCATTTAGATGAAGGCGAGCCGCTCGCCGCGCGCGGAGTGTTCGATGAGGCGTTCGAGCCTGCGTAACCGCGTTTGCTCTTGTTTCGCGCTCGCCACCCAGCCGATCGATAAGCGACGATAGCCCGGCGGAAAACCGGAGAAGTTCTTCCAGGCTGCGCGACGACTTTCGAAGTGGCGTTGCAGTGCTGGCGCCAGCTTTGTTGGAGGCGGCGCTGTCTTGCGGCGGTCGTGCCCCGCGAACGCAGCGCGGCCCGCTGCGGTCACGCGCTGTTGCTTGAGCAGGCGTTTGACTCGCTCGATGTTGGAGGGCGACCAGGAGCTCGAGGGCTTGCGCGGCGTGAAGCGCATCATGTAGCGCCGATCGTCGAGACCTTTGACCTTCGTATCCACCCAGCCGAAGCAGAGCGCCTCGTCCAGCGCCTCATCGAAGCTGACCGTGGGCTTGCCGGATCCCTTCTTATAATAGATGAGCCAGACTTCGGGTTTGGAGGCCCCGTGGAGCTGCAGCCACGCCCGCCACGCCGCGCCGTCGCGCGCATAGATGCGGTTCATACAAGCGTCACCGTCGCGAATGCCGCCATGCCAATGCCCTCGCCCGTGAAACCCATGCCTTCCGTGTGCTTGGCCTTCACGCTGCACTGCGCGATGTCGACCCCGCATGCTTGGGACAGGGCCGCGCGCATCGCCGGGATGTGTGGGGCGAGCGCCGGCCGCTCGGCGACGATCGTGCAATCCAGGTTGCCCACGCGCAGACCGGCTTGCGCGACGCGTGCCACTGCCTGGCGCAGGAGCGCGACGCTGTCGGCCCCGGCATATCGTGGATCGCCCGCTGGGAACATCGTGCCGCAGTCGCCCAGCGCAGCCGCGCCGAGGATGGCATCGATCGTCGCGTGGGCGGCGACGTCGGCGTCGGAATAGCCTTCAAGGCCGCGATCGAAGGGGATGCGACAACCGGCGAGCACGAGCGGCCTCCCCGGCACGAGCCGGTGCGCGTCGAAGCCGAAACCAACTCGCATGATGCCGCCTTTCTGCGGGGCGATTTGCAATCGCCCCCTACATCGTTGGGCGACTTTCAGTCGCCCCCTACATTATCGCGTTCTGAGGCGCGAAGCGATGCGCTCTGCGACGAGCATATCTTCGGGTGTCGTCACCTTCAGGTTCTCGTACGAGCCTTCTACGATCGCGATCGCCACGCTGCCGGTGCGCTCCACGAGCTCGGCGTCGTCGGTCGCCGCGAAGCCGGCCTCTTCGGCGCTCTCGTGGGCGGCGAACAGCAGATCGTAGTGAAACGCCTGCGGCGTTTGCGCCGCCCAGACGCGATCGCGCGGAATCGTCTTGAGCACGGTGCCCGCTTCCGTCGCTTGCTTGATCGTGTCTTTGACCGGTACCGCCGCGATGGCGCCACCGGATTCACGGGCCTTTGCCACCACTTCGTGGAGCAGCGAGGCGGTCAGGAAGGGCCGAGCGCCGTCGTGCACGATGATGATGTCCACCGAGCGGTCGATCGCGCGAAGTGCCGCGAATACCGAATCCTGACGTCGCGCACCGCCGTCGACGATCGCGAGCAGTTTGCGCCGGACCACCTGGCGCGCCAGACGCTCGAAGCTCGCGCGCTCGTCCGGCTCGCAGGCGATGACGACGTGCGTCACGTCGTCCGATTCCGCGAATATCTCCAAAGACCACTGCGCGAGCGGCTTGCCAGCGAGCTCGACGAGCTGCTTGCGCTGGCCGAAACGCACGCCGTGCCCGGCCGCAGCGAGGATGGCGCAGGTAGCGCTAGCGCTTGAGTTTTGCAAAGATCATCCGGCCGGCTGCGGTCTGCAGCACTGAGGTGACGAGCACTTCTGCCTCTTCCCCGATAACGCGCTTGCCGCTTTCGATCACGATCATCGTCCCGTCGTCGAGGTAGGCGACGCCCTGGTTGGGTTCTTTGCCTTCCTTGATCACTTTCACGATCATCTCTTCGCCGGGCATGACCACTGGTTTGAGCGCGTTGGCCAGCTCGTTGATGTTCAGGACCGCGACCCCTTGCACTTTGGCCACGCGGTTGAGGTTGTAGTCATTCGTCAAGATCTGCGCGCCGAGCGTGCGCCCGAGCGAGATGAGCTTGCCGTCCACGTCTTTTTCTGGCGCGTCGTGCTCTGAGACCTCGAGCCCGACCGATGCTTCGCGCAGTTTGTTCAGCACCTCGAGGCCGCGCCGTCCGCGGCTGCGCTTGACCGGATCGGCGGAGTCTGCGATGAGCTGGAGCTCGCGCAAGACGAACTTGGGCACCATCAATCTGCCGTCCAAAAAACCGGCCTGCACGATCTCGAGGATGCGCCCATCGACGATCACAGACGTGTCGAGAAGTTTGGGCGCGACCTCGCTGTGGTATGCCGCACCGTGCGACCACCAGGTGAGCCGTTGGCGCAGGCCGACGCGCACGCCGAAGTAGCCGAAGAGGAGCGTGATGACGGCATAGATCACGAACGAGATCGCAGGGCCGAAGCGCGGCACGAGGGCGAACGGCGTGAAGATGTCGCGGATGAGGAAGGCGACGACGAGGCCGACGATGAGCCCGATGGCGCCCGACAACGCCTCAGCGGGCGCCCGCCGTGCGATAGCGTCTTCCATGGCGCTCACGAGCCGCTCGAAGCCTCGTGCTGCGAAGGGGGAGAGCGCTATTCCGAGCACCGTGGCGAACACCGGCACCCCGATGAAGCGCAGGTCGTAGAGCAGCCGCGTCTGCGTGGGCATGTCGACCGAGCGCGCGATCTCGTGACCGATCAGCAAACCGATCAGACCGAAGAGCGAGGCGAAGACGATGCGAAAGGTCAGATTCATGCAGTCAGGATGCGATGAAGACTTCGGGTTCCAAGAACAGCGCACAGGCCGTATTCGCGAGCAGCCTGCCTCTGCGAGTCAACCGGACGGTGCCCTCGCCCTCTTCGAGAAGCCCTGCGGTCTTGCTTGCTTCGATGGCGGCTGCGAAGATAGAGCGCGCATCAACGCCGAATCGCTCCTGGAAATCTAGTATCCCCAGGCCGCCGGCGGTGCGTAACGCGAGCATCGCGGCTTCGCCGATGCGAGCCGCCGGTGAGAGACGTTCTTCCGCGACTCGCGCCGAATAGCCGTTGTTCAGCGCATCGCAGTACGCGTTCAGATCGCGTGCGTTCGAATACCGCATGCCATCTCTGTAACCAGCCGCGGAAAGCCCGATGGCGACGCAGTCGCGCTGGCGCCAATACCCCACATTGTGCGCGCACTCGAAACCGGGACGAGCGAAGTTCGAGATCTCGTAATGCGACATGCCCGCGTCGCAGAGGACCGACTCGGCGAGCTCGAGCAGTTCGGCAAGCGCGTCGTCGTCCGCGAACGCGTGTGGTTCGCGCTCGCGCCATGCCGCGTACGGCGTACCCGGCTCGATCGTGAGGCCGTAGACTGAGATGTGATCGGGCGCGAGATCGAGCGCCTGGCGCAACGATTCGCGAAACGACCGCGCGTCCTGGCCGGGCGTGCCCGCGATGAGGTCAAGGCTCACGTTGTCGAAGCCGGCCGAACGTGCGGCGCGGATGTAAGCCACGGCCTGTGCTTGGTCGTGGTCGCGGCCAAGGCGGTGGAGCTCACCGTCATCAAAGGATTGCACCCCGACCGACA
>DASPVP010000035.1:0-4295 GCA_035622315.1 Candidatus Acidiferrales bacterium
ATGTATCGGTGGCTCGTCTTCGTGCGCGGCGTCGACGACCGCGGCTACATCTTGGTGCGTCAGGGGCGCGCGGGTTTCTACGCTCAAGTGGCGGGGCAGGAAGCAGCGCAGGTCGGCAGCGCGTTGCCGTTGCTCAAAGAAGACTGGATGTATCCGGATCACCGCTCGCAAGGCAGCATGCTCGTCAAGGGATTGACGGCCGCGGAATGGTTCGGCCACGTGCTCGGCCGCATGGCCGATCCGACGCAGGGCAGGCTCATGCCGCACGGCCCTGGCCGGCATGATCTGCACATCGTCCCACCCGCATCGACGGTGGGCAACAAGATCACGGAAGCGGTCGGCACCGCGATGGCGCAGCGCATCAAGAAACGCAAAGAGGTCACCATCTGCTACATGGGCGACGGCGCGACGAGCGAAGGCGACTTCCACGTCGGCATGAACTTCGCGGCCGTCTATCAAGCGCCGGCCTTGCTCTTCGTGCAGAACAATCAGTACGCCATCTCCATGCGCACCGATCAGCAGATGCATACGAAGACGATCGCCGAGAAGGCGCGCGCCTACGGCATGGACGGTTACCTCGTGGACGGCAACGACATCCTCGCCGTGTACGTCGTCACCAAGCACTGCGCGGACAAGGCGCGGTCGGGCAACGGCCCGAGCCTCATCGAGGCATACACCTACCGGTACGGTCCGCACTCGTCCGCAGACGATGACACCCGCTATCGGCCGAAAGGCGAGCTTGAGATGTGGCGCACGCAGCGCGACCCGGTGACGCGCATGCGCAAGTTCCTCGAATCGCGGGGCTTGTGGTCCGACGCGCAGGAGCAGAAACTGCAAGCGGAGATCAAAGCGCAACTCGCGGCGGCCATGGAGGAAGCAGAGAAGAGCCCGGTGCCCGAGCCGCTCTCGGTTCTCGATTATGCGTACGACAAGCTCACGCCCCATCTGCAATGGGAGCGCAAAGAGCTCGCTGCCGAGCTCGGCGCGTAGGGGGTCGCAAAACAGATGGCAACAGCACAAGTGGCCAAGCAAACCCAATCCACCATGGTGCAAGCGCTCCAATCCGCGCTCGTCGAGGAGATGGAACGCGACCAAGATGTGGTGATCCTGGGCGAAGACATCGGCGTGCGGGGCGGCGTCTTTCTCATCACCGAAGGTCTGGTCGACAAGTTCGGCGCCGATCGTGTCATCGATACGCCGCTCGCCGAGGCCGGCATCATCGGCGCCGCAGTCGGCATGGCGGTCTACGGCCTACGGCCGGTCGCCGAGATACAGTTCATCGACTTCATCTTCCCCGGCTTTGACCTACTCGTGACCGAAGCGGCCAAGATACGCTATCGGTCGGCCGGGCAGTTCAGCGTGCCGATGGTGATCCGCTCACCCTACGGTGGTGGCGTTCGCGGCGGCAGCTACCATTCGCAATCGCCGGAAGCGTACTTCGTCGCGACGCCGGGTTTGAAAGTCGTGGTGCCGAGCAATCCGTACGACGCCAAAGGCCTGCTCATCGCCTCCATCCGCGATCCAGATCCGGTCGTGTTCATGGAGCCGAAGAAGATCTATCGTTCGGTCAAGAGCGATGTGCCGGCGGGGCCCTACGAAGTGCCGCTCGGCAAGGCTGCGGTCGTTCGCGAAGGCAAACACGTCTCTGTGATCACCTACGGCGCCATGGTCCCGGTTGCGCTCGAGGCGGCAGACACTTTGTCGAAGGAAAGCGTTGAAGTCGAGATCCTCGACCTGCGGACGTTGCAACCGTACGACACCGAGGCGATCCTGCAGACGGTCGGCAAGACGGGTCACGTCGTCCTGCTGCAAGAGGCGCCGCGCATCGGCGGCTACACGGGCGAGATCGCCGCGTTCATCGCCGAAGAGGCGATCGAGTATCTCGAAGGTCCGATCGTGCGCGTGGCTGGATGGGATACGGCCTTCCCGTACGCGCTCGAAAAAGCATACATGCCGAACGCCACGCGCCTGATCCGCGCGATCAAGAAGACGCTCAACTTCTAAATGTAGGGGGCGACTGGCAAGTCGCCTCAGGGGGACCAGATGGCAACCGAACTGGAGATGCCCGAGCTCGCAGAATCCGTCATCGAAGGCGAGATCGTGAAGTGGCTCGTCAAGGAAGGCGAGCACGTCAAGATGGATCAGCCGCTCGTCGAGGTCATGACCGACAAGGTGACGGTCGAGATTCCCTCGCCCTACGAAGGCGTGCTGCTCAAGCAAGTGGCGCCCGAAGGCGCGGTCGTTCCCATCGGCAAGCCGATCGCGATCTTCGGCAAAGAAGGCGAGACGGTCGACGCGGCGCACGCGACACCTCCTGCGAAGGCTTCGACGGAGGCGCCAGCCGCGCCGGCCAAGGCAGCAGCACCTGCCGCTGCGAGCACGCCAGCACCCGCGAGCGCCACGAAACCGAAAAGCGGCAACGGGCAGCCCCGCGGTGCAGTCGCAAAGACGGAGACCGCAGAAGTCGGCGCCTTTGGCCGGCCGCTCGCAGCCCCAGCTGTTCGCAAGCTCGCGCGCGAGCTTGGCGTGGACCTGGCGAATGTACACGGTTCGGGCGACGGCGGTCGCATCCAGCGCGAAGACGTCGAGCGCGTCGCATCGAGCGGTCCAGCACCCGCTCGCAAGCTCACAGCGGTAGCGCCAGGCTCGCGGGAAACCGAACGCATCCCGTTGCGCGGCTTGCGTCGCGTAATCGCCGATCACATGGTGCACAGCAAGCACACGGCTGCGCACACCTTGCACGTGGATGAGGCCGACTTGACGGATCTGGTCGCCATGCGCGAGCGCGCCAAGGCCAAAGCAGCAGCTGAAGGGATCAAGCTCACCTATCTCCCGTTCTTCGTCAAGGCGGTGACTGGCGCGCTCAAGCGCCATCAGTACGTGAACGCGTCGCTCGACGACGAAAAACACGAGATCATCATCAAGAAGTACTACAACATCGGCATCGCCGCGAACACGGACGAAGGCCTCGTCGTCCCCGTGATCCACGACGCCGACCGCAAGACCATCTTTGAACTCGCTGCGGAGATCGCCGACCTCGCTGACAAGGCCCGTGCGGGCAAACTCACGCACGAGGAGATCACGGACGGGACGTTCACCATCACCAACGTCGGCTCGGTGGGCGGGCTATTCACGTTCCCCGTCATCAACTATCCCGAGGTGGCCATCTTGGGCACCCATTCCATCGTGCCGCGACCGGTCGTACGCGACGGCCAGATCGTGGTCCGGCAGATGATGTACCTCTCGATCTCCTTCGACCACAGAGTGGTGGATGGCGCATTGGCCGCGCAGTTCGTGAGAGATGTGGCGGCCTCGCTCGCGAACGTAGATGTCATGCTTATGGAAGGCGGCTAAGAAGTGGCATCATCCTACGACGCGATCGTCATCGGCGGCGGCCCGGGAGGCTACAGCGCGGCTATCCGGCTCGGTCAACTCGGCAAGCGCGTGGTCTGCATCGAACAAGACCGCTTGGGTGGCGTCTGCCTGAATTGGGGCTGCATGCCCACGAAAGCGCTCCTCCATGTCGGCGAAGTGATGCACGCGGCGCACGAGCTCAAGGAGATGGGCGTCGAATTCTCCGAGCCTAAGGTCAACCTTGGGACGCTGAACAAGTGGAAGGGGAAGATGGTCGACGACCTCGTGAACGGCGTCGGAACGCTCTTCAAGGCGAACAAGGTCGAGTCGATCTCGGGTACCGCGGAGCTCATCGATGCCACGAGCGTCCGGGTGAAAAAGCCCGACGGCGCCGCAGAGACGATCTCTGCGGCGAACATCATCATCGCGACAGGTTCGGAACCCGTGAGCCCGCCCGGCTTTGAGCACAACGGCAAGACCATCCTCAACTCGGATGACTCCGTGCTGCTCGCAGACATCCCAAAACGGATCCTTATCATGGGGGCCGGCGTTGTCGGCCTCGAGTTCGCCACCATCTACAAGCGTTTGGGTGCCGATGTGACGGTCGTCGAGGCCCTCGATCACGCACTCGGTGACACCGATCTCGAGATCTCAACTCTGCTCTTGCGCATCTTGAAGAAGCAAGGCATCAACATCCACCTCAAGACGAAAGCCGCCTCGCTCGCGGCGAAGGGGAACGTCGTCAATGCCACGCTCGAAGGCGAGGTCAACGAGACACGCGAGTATGACAAAGTGCTCGTCGCCGTCGGCCGGCGCCCGCGCACCTCGAATCTCGGCCTCGAGAAGGTCGGCGTGAAG
This sequence comes from Candidatus Acidiferrales bacterium, assembly GCA_035622315.1. Lineage (GTDB taxonomy): Bacteria > Vulcanimicrobiota > Vulcanimicrobiia > Eremiobacterales > Eremiobacteraceae > JAJPHJ01. The sequence continues at coordinate 4,213 of DASPVP010000035.1, forward strand.
CTGGAGCGCGGCTTCGTCAAAGTGGATGCGCAGCGGCGCACCAACATCCCGAACATCTTCGCGATCGGCGATTGCGCCGGTGC
>DASPVP010000036.1:0-47876 GCA_035622315.1 Candidatus Acidiferrales bacterium
AGTGGCTGTTCGAGACGCTGATGTTCCCTGCTCGGGTGCTGCAAGGGATACCGGCGTTGTTGAAGGGCGTTCAAGCGCTTCCACTACCGACGAGCGCTCGCCGGCTCGCGCGCATGATCCCGCGAGGTCAGTCCACCTCGCCGCCTTACGGAAACATCGCGAGAAAAGGTGACGCTAGTGGGCGGGCCTCGCGCCCTCGTGTCGGGTTGTTCTTAGGCTGCGTGATGCGATCGCTCTTCAGCGGGGTGCATCGCGCGACGATGGCGGTCCTCGAGCGTCATGGCTTTGACGTGGTGGTCCCGCAGGGGCAATGGTGCTGCGGCGCATTGAACGTGCACGCAGGCGAACGGACGCAAGCGCGGATTATGGCGACCCGGAACGTCGACGCATTCGGCGGCGCGCAGGTCGACTGCATCGTGGTGAACTCAGCGGGCTGCGGCGCCATGCTCAAGGAGTATCGCGAACTGCTCGGCGATGATGACCGTACCCGCTCGTTTTGCGCCAAGGTGAAAGATGTCAACGAGCTCCTCGGCGAGACGCAAGCGCAAACCGGCTTGGGCTCTCTACCTGGCCGCGTCACGTATCATGACGCCTGTCATCTCGCGCACGGTCAGCGCATCCGCCGGCAGCCGCGCGAGTTGCTCAAGCGCATTCCTGGCCTCGAATACGTCGAGCTGCAAGGCGCGGACGAATGTTGCGGTGCGGCGGGAGTGTATAGCCTGACCCACCCGCACCTCTCCGCGGCCATCCTTGAGAAGAAACTTGACGCGGTCGAAGCGAGCCGAGCCGACGTGGTCGCGACGGCAAACCCGGGTTGCGCCATGCAGCTCCAGGCGGGGCTGCTCGAGCGCAGGAGCACGACGCGCGTTTGTCACCCCGTCGAGCTGCTCGCTGAGTCCTACTCAGCGGGACTGAGAACGCGTCCGACCTAGGATAGGCCGCTGCATAGCTGGTCCGACCTGAAGGTCGGTAGCTGAGGCGTCGGCCGGACCCGATGGGTCCGCCGCGCTAGAGAACCTTCTTGCAAGACCCGAGGCGTTCGACCCGAATCACGGTTGCCCGGCAACCCTGCGGGTGACGCCGTCCAGCTCCGACCACAAAGACATGGGGTGGCAGTGCTGGGTCAGCCAGCCTGTCACAACGTCGAAGGGACGGCAGTCACACTTGTTGGGACACTGACAATCTATGGCCTCTTCGCAACCTTTTTCAGGGGGCTCACGGCCGCTCGGTGAGGGGACGGATCCGCAAACTTCCGCGGTCGTTTCCGCGTCGCAGCATGTCCCTTCAAACGTGCAAGCCGGCTATTATGGCCGGTTGCTCGCGCTCTCGTCAGGCTCGGAAGACCACTTCTTCGCAAACCTCCATGCGGTGCTGCGCGATTTTCTCGACGCCCCGATCTTGGTCGCCGCGACTGCCGACCTGACGAGCACGGACGGTTATCGCCTCCAATACCAGCGCAACGTCGACGAACGCGACGCATTGCCGATCATCGACCGCAAATTTGTCACGCAAGCGCTGCGCAGCGGCCGCACGATGTTGTTCGGCCGCCTTCCGAAGCTGCCGACGGGGGGTTATCTCCAATCGACCGGCGACGGCGCCGGGTCGATCCTCGTCGCGCCCATGCGTCACGACGGCAAGATCCTCGGCTACATCGGCGTGCGCACGCGCCGCGAGGGTATGTACGGCGATCGCGAGCTCGAATTCGTCTCCGCGGCCGCTGACCTCGCCGCGGTCACGGTGCGCAGCAAACTCGTCGGCGAGGAGGCTCGCGCGCGGAGCACCGAGCTCCGACTGATGCTCGAGGCCGCGCGAGCTCTCTCGGCAGAACGCGACCTGCGCCGTCTGTTCTCGCGCCTGCACCGCCTCGTCGGCAACGTCATGGACGCGGGCACCTTCTACGTCGCCTTAGGCTCGTGGGAGCAAGGCGAGATGACGCTCCCATATTGCGTGGACCACTACAAACTCGTCGAGGGCGGCGTGTCAATCCCGCTCGAGGGCTCGCTCTCCGGCCACGTCTTCCGCGAGGGCGCGGCCATCATCGTGCGCACCGCAGAGGATTGGCGCCGCTATCCGTGGATCGAGCGTGGTGACGGCTCGGACTCTCCGGTGTCGGCGCTCGCGGTGCCCATGCGGATCGGCGCCCGCACGATCGGAGTCATCTGCGCGCAAAGCTCGCGGGCCCATGCCTACAGCGAGCGCGACCGCGACGTGATGGTCGCCATCGCCGAGCAAGCGGGCATCGCCGTCGAGAATTCGCAGCACCTGAGCCGCGCCGATCAGCGCGCGCGAGAGCTGCAGCTGCTGGCCGAGGTGTCGCGCGCGCTCTCCTCTCAGCTATCGATCCGTGCTTTGTGCCAGACGGTGTGCAACGAAGTCCGGCGCGTCATGGACGCCAAAGTGTTCTTCGTGGCCCTCGCCGCGGAAAGCGGCACGGCCATGCAGCTTGAGTTCGCCATTGAAGGCGACGACGTGCTCGAGACCGAGCCCGTGCCGCTCGAGAACTCGTTCGCCAAGCGGGTCTTAGAGACGCGCCAGCCGATCGTGATGCAGACGGGCGAGGAGATCAATCGCCAGCCGCACCGCACGATCCATAGCAACGAGCGTGGAGCGGTACGCTCGCTCGCCATGGCGCCGCTCCGTTTGGGCGACCGCTGCATCGGCGTGATGTCCGCCCAGTCTTATAACGAGCGCGCCTTCGACGATTCGAGCGTCCGCCTGCTCACCGCCATCGGCGAGCAGCTCGCCCTCGCCGTGCAGAACGCGCAGCTGTTCGGCGACGCCAAGAGTCGCGCCGACCGCGACCCGCTGACGAACCTCTTCCACCACCGCTATCTCAAGACGCGGCTCGAAGAAGAGATCTCGCGCTCGCGTTTCACGAACCAGCCGCTCGTCGTCCTGATGATGGATATCGACAACTTCAAGCTCGTCAACGACACGTACGGGCACCCGGTCGGCGACGATGCCTTGCGCATGCTCACCGCCGTGCTGCTCGCCACTTGCCGCGGTTCCGACATCATCGGTCGGTATGGCGGCGACGAGTTCATGATCATCCTCCCGGACACGGACGTCGAGGCGGGCATGCGCATCGCCGAGCGTATCGAGGCCGAGGTGGCCGGACGCGAGCTGCACCTGAACGCCGGTTCGTCCATCCCGCTGCGCTGCTCGATCGGTCTCGCTTCCGTGCCGCAAGATGGCCGGACGCCGTCCGACATCATCGCGAAGGCCGACGCGGCGCTGTATCAGAGCAAGCGCCAAGGCCGGCCGATGGGCCGCCTGCAGCGCGTGGGCACGACGCAGCTGCGCCTGGAAGGCAATTTCGAACCGGTCTCCGAGCTCTTGGCCGCGCTTTTGGCCCGCGATCCTGCGACGCGCAGCCACCTCGAGCACGTCAACCGGTTGGGCAAGGAATTCTCCGAAGTCGTCGGGCTGTCGAAAGCCGACACCCAATCGCTCCTGCTCGCAAGCGTGCTGCACGACATCGGCAAGATCGCGATCCCGGATCAGGTCTTGCGCAAACCCGGCCGGCTGACGCGCGACGAGTACGACCTCATCCGCCGCCATCCGCAGATCGGCGCGATGCTCATCGAGCACGTGCCTGGTTTCGCCGACGCCGCAAACGCGGTGCTGCACCATCACGAGCGCTTCGATGGGCGGGGTTATCCTTTCAAACTCTCTGGCGAGAGCATCCCGCTCTTGGCGCGCATCGTGACGCTCATCGACGCGTTCTCCGCGATGGTGATGGATCGCCCATACCACAAAGGTATGAGCGAATCCGAGTCGCTGCGCGAGTTGCGCAAAGGTGCGGGCACCCAATTCGACCCATCGCTCGTCGAGCTGTTCGCGGCGATGGTCGCACCGAAGGCCGACTAGGTAGAGCACCACCCCGTCCGGAAGCCCTGCGCGTGGACGCACATTTCGCGGTCACTGCATTTGCGACGGCTTTCACCATCCTCGATCCGGTGGGGATGGTGCCGGCCACGCTCGCGCTGACGAGCCACGCGACTCCCGAGCAGCGGCGGCACATCACCAACCGCGCGGTCCTCGTAGCTGCCGCGATCATCGTCTTCATGGCGGTGCTGGGCCGCTACTTGTTGCTCTATCTCGGCATCACGCTGCCGGCGTTTGCCATCGCGGGCGGCATCTTGTTGCTGCTCATCGCGATCGACATGCTCTTCGGACGGCCATCGCGCGCGAAGAGCGACCCGGAGGACAAACGCGACGTCGTCGATGTCGACAGCATCGCCGTCTTCCCGCTCGCGATTCCCTTCATCGCGGGTCCGGGCACGATCGCGACGGTCTTGCTGCTCGTCAGCCTCGCGGGCTCCAGCCGCGAGCGCTTGATCATCCTCTATCTCGCCTATGCGGTCGGCTTGCTCGCGACCTGGCTGTGCATGCGCGCTGCCGACATCGTCATGCGGGTGCTCGGCAAGACCGGCGTCGGCGTCTTGACGAGGCTGCTCGGCATCATCATGGCCGCGCTCGCCGTGCAGTTCATCCTCAACGGATTGCACCAGGCGGGCTTCGGCCGGACGTAGGAAAGGTGGGCTCGATGGGACTGGCCCAGAAGAGCTGCGTCGCCTGTCATGGCGGCGTGCCACCGCTGCCCAAGGTCGAAGCGGCCGCGCTCCTCGCGCAACTCGTGGGCTGGGAGATCGTGAACGATCATCATCTGGTCAAATCGTATCGCTTCAAAAACTTCAGCGAAGCGCTCGCGTTCGTCGATCGTGTCGGCGCCATCGCGGACGAGCAGAACCATCATCCCGATATCTATCTAGCTTGGGGAAAAGTCCGCATCGAGATTTCGACGCATAAGATCGACGGACTGACGGAGAGCGATTTCATCTTCGCGGCCAAAGTCGACGCTTTGACCGCATAACGGGCTGAAAAATGTAGCGGCCGACCTTCAGGTCGGCCGGCCTATGCTCGTTACGAGTTGGGGATGAACGGCGCGTACATGTGATAGATCGTGCCGGTCGGTTCCGGAGTGGGTTGGACGGTCGTATCCGTGCCTTGAGGCGCGGCCGTCGACTGAGCTTTCGGCATGGTGACCGGAACGCCGCCAGCGGGCTCGACCGTTTCGCCGACGCCGCAAATGCTGAGCAACGACATCCGCGCCACGCTGCTCGGGGGATGGTTTTGCGGACGCATGTAGGTGATCACGTATCCGTCTTGACCCCAGAGCGCCATCATCTGCTCTGCGATGCTCGTGTGGCCGTGAGCGGATGACGTCCAGATGACGTAGCGCCCCGTATGTCGACCGCAGATCAGGTAGTTCTTGTTCGTCCACACATATAACGTGGGGTACTGCGTCTTCTCTTTCTTCACCATGGCGTTGACGAACGCGTTGAGGTCGCCGTTGTAACTCGTGGGATGCAGATAGAGATATTCTTTACCGCTCGAATCCACCCACTTCATGTTCGTGCCGCTCGCGAGTTTCGTCCAGCCGAGCGGCGGCGAAAAGGCATAGTCCCCGGAGGCGAGCACGCAGACCGCAACACCCGCGAGCGCGGCGCTCAACGCGGCAACACAGAGCGATCGAAGCAATCGTCCAGTCATGGTCATCCGTTTTCGCACCTCACGGGGCAAGCACCTCGATTTGGCGGCGACCGGTCAAAGGACCCGCGAGCGCCACGATCGTGGCGGCCATCACCATCGCGAGGCCGATCGTGAAAAACGCCGTCTCGGTGCCTGCCCGCCGCAAGATAAACGCGTAGAGGAACCCGACGAAGATCGAGCTGAGCCGGCTCCAGCTATAGACGAACCCCACGGCGGTCGCGCGGATCCGCGTCGGATACAACTCGCTCTGGTAGGCATGGAAGGCGCACGAGAACCAGGTGTTCGCGAGCGTGATCAGCGTTCCAAACGTCAGGATCGCGAGCGGCGTTCGCGCGATGCCCAACAGCAGACCGAATGCGCCGCTGAGCAATGCCAAAATCACGATCTGCCACTTCCGCTCGAATCTGTCTGCGTAGTAGACGGCCAGCACGGGGCCGAGCGGAGTGCAGAGCGCGATAATCGACGTGTATTCGAGCGAGCGGACGAAAGCGATGCCGCCTTGATACAGCAAAAGCGGTATCCATGAGGCAAATCCATAGAACCCGATCGTCTGCACGATGTTGAACAAAACTAGCATGATCGTGCGCGAACGGTAGGCGCGGCTCCACGTGCCGTCACCCGCCGGCGCTGGTTCGGGCTGGTAAACCACCGATGTGGCGACGCCGGAGGTTCCCGTTTGCCGCTCGATGTCGGCAAGCGCTGCTTGCGCCTCTTCAAGGCGGCCGCGCGCTGCGAGCCATCGCGGCGACTCCACCAGCCGACGTGCCGCCGGCCAGACAGATGCCGCACCCACCGCTCCGATGAGTGCGACGACGCGCCAGCCTGGGAAGCCGGCGATGGTCCTCGGCACGAGGAGGTAAGACAGCACCGCGACTGCCGGCACCGCGGTATAGGTGATGGCTTGCGAGAGAGCGATGAGCCGCCCGCGCGCTTCCTTCGGCGCGATCTCCGAGATGTACGCATCGATCGTGATGATCTGCACGCCGATGCCGACGCCAGCGAGCAGCCGGAACACGTCGATGCCGGCGGCGGTCGGGGCGCATGCCATCAGCGCCGTCATGACGGAATAGAACAAGAGCGAAATCCGAAATGTCGTGGTGCGGCCGAACCGGTCCGAAATGCTGCCGAATAGCAGCGTGCCCGCGAACATGCCGGCGAAGCCGGCGGCGATAAAGCCCGCGATGCTCGCGAGATCGCTGCCCGTCGCGCTGAACAATCCATGTTGGATGAGCCCGAGCGAGATGTATGCGCTCATGAAGAGGTCGTAGAACTCGAACCAGCCTCCCGCGGAGACCCGGATGACGAGCCGGCGCAGCCCCGCACCGAGGGGCAGCATTTCGAGGCGTTGCGCGATGCCCAAGACCCCGGCCGCGCGATCAGCGGGTGTCACGTCGCACCGCCGGTATTGCGATCGCGCCGAGCGCGAGGACGAGATAGCCTATGGTCGCGACGACCAGGGGAAGTCTCGGACCATACAGCTGGGCAAGGTAGCCGCCGATGACGGACCCTGGAACGATGCCGATGAGCACGATTAATCTGACCGCTCCGAACACGCGGCCCACGTTGGCTTGTGGAATGATGCGCATGCGCCACGAGACGATCTGCGCCGTCTCGAAGCCTGCCCCTAAGTTGGCGAACGCCCAGAACAACGTGACGAGCCACATCCCGTGCAAGAGCACGACGGGCACGAAGAGCAGCGCGTCGAGCGCATACGCGATGCACAGCGACGCTCCGAACGGCCAACGTCCTGCAAAGGCGCCTGCGAGAAGCGAGCCGAGCATCGTGCCGATAGCGCCGATCCCGAGCGTGAGCCCGACCTGTGCATCGTTCGCGCCGAGCACCACTTTATAGAAGGGGATGTAGATCGCGAACGCCATCATCGCGAAGAGGTTCAGACCCAGCGAGAGGAGCGTGATGCCCCGCATCGCGGCGTCAGCCCACAAGAAGGCGAACCCGATCCGGATATCGTCGAGCAGTTGTCGCGCGCTCGGGAGCTTTCCGGGCGTCTGCGGGCCGAGCGTCTGGATGCCTGTGATCGACCCGTACGAGAGCAGATACATGAGCGCGTTCACCACGAACGCAGGCAGCGCTCCCCCCAATGAGAAGAGCGCACCCCCGATAGGAGGGGCGACGAGATTCGCGGCTTGTTCGGCTGCGATCAGCACCGACACCGCCTGCGTCGCCTTCTCCTTGCCGAGCACGAACGGGATCGACGATGCTTCGCCGCCGAGGAACACCGCCGCGCAGATAGAGATGATGACGATCGAGGCGTACACGATGCCGAGCGTGAGGAATCCGCGGATGATGCCGGCGATGAGGACGACCACGACCACGAGCCTGATGAAGGTGCAGGCGAGCATGAGGCGGCGACGGTCCAGACGATCGGCGAGCGAACCGCCGACCAAGCCCGCGAGCGCGAAGGGCAGGAATTGCAGCGCGTAGGTGACCCCCAGGGTCAGCGCCGACCCGGTCAGGTGAAAGACGAGCAGCGGCAGGGCGATCGTGCGTAAGCCGTCGCCGATAAAACTCGCGGCCTGACCTGCGAAATACAAACGGAACGACCGGTTCGCAAAGATGCTCGCCGGACGTCCGACGTCGAGAGCGTCCAAAACGTAAGGATTTTGGCGACACGCCTATCGCATGCCTTCGCAAACGCGAATTGTAGCGCCCCGGAAAAACGTAGCGGCCGACCTTCAGGTCGGCTCACGTACGAAAAGCGCACCTAAAAGCTGCGCCGCTACATGCCGGCGCTAGTCAGGGCTTGAGCGAGGCTTCGAGCGCCGCGAACTTAGGAGCGAGCGCGGCGTACAGATCGTCGTAGCCGCCTGCGTTGTGCAACGCGTTCAGGACGGTGACGCCCATCTGCGCGGCCTGGCTCGCTTTTGCGTCATCGCCCAACCCGTGGAGCGCGACCGCCCCGATGTACGCGCTGTGCACGACTGATGGATAACCGACCTTCGGATCGTCGCAGTTCTTCGCGTAGAGCGCCAGCTCGCCGGCCGACGTGCGCGCATCCGACCAGCGATGTTGGTCCAGATAGGCGTAGCCCTGGCGCGCAAGGATCTGCGCGTCCGACGCATTGCAGCTGTCTGCGCGCGCGGCGAGCGGCGCGACGAGTGCCGCGGCGAAAAAGAGCGTGAACAGGATCTGCTTCATGGGAGCACCTCTCCTAGAGGTATCGTGCGAGCCCTGAAAACACCTGAGGGGCGCACGCCGTGCGCCCCCCAGGTGTGTCCTTGGACAACGTCCGAGTTCACTCGTTGGCGAACTTCGCCATCCGCTTGTTCACGTACGCATCGAGGCCTTCTTTGGCATCTTTGCTCTGGAAGAGAAGCTGCTGCAGTTCGCGTTCGATCGCGAGCGCCTCGGAGAACGGGACCTCGCCGCCGGAAACCACCGACCGCTTGATGTTGCCCACCGCTTTCGCGGCTTTGTTCGGCGTCGTGAACTGCTTGGCGTAGGAGATGACCTCTTTGAGGAACGCCTCGCCGTTGCCGTCGTAGATGTCATTGACGAGGCCCAACTCCTGCGCTTCTTCGAAGGAAAACGTCCGGCCCGTCACCATCAGCTCGATCGCCTTGGCACGCCCGATCAGTCTCGTCATGCGCTGGGTACCACCAGTCCCGGGCAACACGCCGAGCGCGACTTCAGGGAGACCGATCTTGCCTGCGTTGCGACGCGCCAAGCGGATGTCTGCCGCCATTGCGATCTCCAGGCCGCCGCCCACCGTATGCCCGTTCAGGGCCGCGATCACGAGCTTCGGCGTCTGCTCGAGCCGCGTGAGCGTCTCGTTGGCATGCAAGCAGAAGAAATATTTGAACGTGGGATCGACCTTCTGCAGCATCCCGATGTTCGCGCCCGCGCAGAAGAACTTCTCGCCTTCGCCTGTCAGGATGATGACCTGCACTTCTTTGTCGAAGCGCGCTTTGAGGATGGCGTCATCGAGCGCGCGCATCATCTCATGCGTGTAGGTGTTTGCCGGCGGGTCGTCCAGCGTGATGATGGCGATGTGCTCGCCTTCCTTGCGGTACTTGACGAGCGCCGCGCGCTCTTCGGTTTCGTTCTCGACCTTGATGGCCATCTGGTTCCTCCGGGAAGGGGCGATTTCAATCGCCCCTTACAGACTTGTGGGCGTCAGGCGGCGCGGGCTTCGACCCAGTCGCCACGCTTGAAGAGTTCGGCGAGCAGCTGCTCGTCTTCGTCGCTCGGGAGCACTTCGCGGAGATGCTCTTCGTATTGATCCGAATCCAGGATGCGTCCATCGACCGAATAGCGTTTGTCCGCGTATTGGCCGATCTGGCGGTTGAAGCGGATGTCCGCGACGTACAGCTTCTCTTCGCCGGGAATGGACGCGTTCACTTGGGAGACGAGCTTCGCGCACTCGTCATAGTATTGCCGCCGGGCGTAGTCGTTGAGCAGCTCGCGGTCCGCCTCGTTCTCTTCCCGGTCCTCTTCCGGACGGCCCTTGATGCCCCAGATGTACGCCCACACCGCGCTCGACGAGTGGTCGTTGCCGAACAGGTCGAGCGAGCCGGACAACCATTTGTTGTGGTATTTCTGCTGCACGTTCACCGGCACGACGTTCGCTTTGGCCACCCGTTTGAGCCCCGTCAGGCCGGTCCCGAGGTGGAACGACTCTTCTTTGAGCATCGGCCCCATGCTGCGCGAGAGCGGGGCGAAGCCGCTATGCGAGAGCATCTGCAACTGGAACTTGCCGTCGCGGTCCATGTAGTTCTGATACGCGAAGAGGTCGAGCCAGTGTTTGACCGGGTTGTTGAACGCGTTGAGCAGGCGCGTGCCTTGATCGGCGCGCCGTGTGAGCATCTTCTCGGCTTCGATGCGCCCGTCGTTACCGAAGTGATTGACGAGCAGGTGGCACATCTGGTAGCCGTGGCGCGTCTCTTCGATGAACACGCGCGCGATGGAGTAGAGGTCGTACTCCGAGGGAGCGTTGTGCAACAGCAGACGCTGCTGCTCGTTTGAGGCGAACTCCGTGTCCCCTTGATAGATGATCATGTTGAGGACCGCGTCGCGCATGCGCTGGTCTGGGATCTCCATGACCTTCTCCCACTTGCGCTGACCGGCGAACTCGCCGAACTCGATCTCGTCCGCGTGGAGGTCGCCATACTTGGCCTCGAGGTTGTATACCCCGAGCACGCGCGTGAAGATCTCGGGGTCGACGTCCAGGTCCTGTTGCCACATGCGCATGATCTCGACCCAGTCGTCGAACGTCTTGATTCGTGCCATCCAGGAGCCTCCGCAAATCTTGTGGTATTTTGGCTACGGTCGCCTCAAATTCGCCACATAATTCTAACAGGTCTGCTTCTGCCTTGCAACCCGCCGCTCTGACCAAACGCCCGCTCGCACTCGGCCGGCTCCGGCCGCGATCGATGCTTTTCACGCTATTCGGCGATTACGTCTACCCAGAAGGCGGTGAGATTGGGCTGGGAGGCCTGGTACGGGCCGGCCTCGCGCTCGACATGACGGAGACAGCCGTCCGCTCCGCGGTCGCCCGCCTAGCCCGCGAAGGTTGGCTGCGAGCCGAACGCCGGGGGCGCAGTTCGTTCTACCGCCTCTCGCAGGCTGGCCGTTCGCTCATCGAAGAGGGTACGCGCCGCATCTACAACCCAGACGGCCGGACCTGGGACGGATCGTGGTGTTTGCTCACTTATTCGATTCCAGAGCGCCAGCGTTCGCTGCGCGATCAGATGCGCAAGGAGCTTGCTTGGCTTGGTTTCGGCCAACTTGTCTCGGGCGTCTATCTCGCGGCGCACGATCGCGGCGACGAAGTCCGCCGCTTGGCCAAGCGCGTCGGCGTGCAGGCGTTCGCGCGAACCTTTCTCGCGCGTTGCATCGGGGCGACGAACGATGCGCGTCTTGTGGAGGAGTGCTGGGATCTGCGTGCGGTCGGCCGCGCGTACGACACGTTCCTCCGCGCGTATGCGCCACGCTTCGCGCGCGACGCAACGCGAGCGCGCCGAGGGCGGCTTGACGATAAGGCTGCCTTCGTCTCGCGGTTCTTCTTGACGCACGATTTCCGGCGTTTTCCGTTCGTCGACCCGGATCTGCCGCAGCGGTTACTGCCGAAACGCTGGCCCGGCGTGCGCGCCCGACGGCTTTTCGAGCGCTATCACGCGATGCTCGGCGACGGGGCGCTGCGCTTTTTCTCGTCCTGCAGCCGCGCGAGCTCTTCCGGGTAGTCGTACACGCCGCGTCCGACCTTCTTGCCCAGACGACCGGCTTTCACGTATTTTATCAGCAAGGGACAGGGGCGGAACTTTTCGCCGAGCGTCTTATGCAGATACTCGAGCACGTACAAGCGGGTGTCGAGGCCCACGAGGTCGATCATCTCGAACGGGCCCATCGGGTGGTTCAAACCGAGCTTCATCGCCTTGTCGATATCGCGAGCCGATGCGACGCCTTCCATGAGCATGTAGAACGCCTCGTTGCCGATCATGGCGTTGATGCGGCTCGTCGCAAAGCCTGGTGCCTCGTTGACGAGCACGGTCTCCTTGCCGGAGCGGGCGGCCACCTCGTGCGCCAGCGCGACCGCACGATCGCTCGTCGCGAGACCTTTGACGATCTCGACGAGTTTCATCAGGTGCGGCGGGTTGAAGTAGTGCATGCCCACCACGCGCGATGGGTCTTTCACCGCCGCTGCGATCTCCGTGATCGAGAGGGCCGAGGTGTTGGTGGCGAAGATCGATTCCGGGGGGCAGAGCGCATCGAGACGGCTGAAGACTTCGTGCTTGAACCGCATCTCCTCAGGCACGGCCTCGATGATGAAAAACGCTTGTGCGGCGCCCTCGAGCGAGGACGATCCGCGAACGCGGGCGCGCGTCGCGCTCGCCGCTTCGGCGCTCACTTTGCCCCGCTCGACACCTTTGCGCAGATTCGCGTCGATCGTCGCAAGACCGCGCTCGATCGCAGCCGGCTGGACATCGACGAGCACGACGTCATAGCCGCCTGAGGCGAGGCTGTGCGCGATGCCGTTCCCCATGACACCCGCGCCGATGACGGCCGCGGTCTGCGTGGCCAATCCTTATCCAGAGCCGCCCGAGCGCCGATGCATCGACTCCATGTTCCAGGCGAGCATGCCGACCTGGCGGATGGCTTTGACCAACCGGTCGAAGACGGGGTCGCGATCGAGCGCGATGTTCGCGGCGCGCATGTCGTCGACGTAGCGGCTGAGCGTGGCGACTTGCTTCATCGTCTGCGCCCAACTCGCCACCGGTTGGGCTACCTGCGTGCCGCCGACGCGCGGCACGAGCGGCGGCGCGGGCGCTTCCGGATAGGCGATAGTGAATTCAAGCCGGGCGAGGGAATAGTCGGCTATGGCTCGGTTCAAACGCGAGATGCCGATGTGCAGCGGTCGTGACACGCTTCCCCCTCTTCGCATCGCGGTAGCGCGATGAACGACGCTTCGCGCGATGGGCGGACCCCTCATGCAAAGGGTCGGCCGAGAATTTCTCGTCTCGGCATCGGCGACGCGGAGGCGCTCCTCGCTTTGCTGACCGGTCAGGACGTTTGGCCTCGGCCGCGCTCGGCGGATATCATCGAATTCCTAGGACGAAATGACGCTGCGACGTTTGGCCTGCGCGCAGCCGATGGGCTTCGTGGCGCCGTCAGCACTCTCGTCGAGGGGGCCGTGGCGCACGTCCTGTGGATAGCCTTCGACCCCGACACTGTAGCAGAGATGCGACTCGCGCTCGAGGAGCTTGCCGCATTTGCGAAAGCGAGCGGCTCCGCTATGCTATTCGCCCAGGTCGAGCAAGGTAGCGCGGCGCACAGGGCTCTGCTCGGTTGCGGCTTCGCGGAGGACTATGACGAACGCGAGGTCACCCGCGGGCGGCCTCGCATCCTGGTCGATCTGGTTCGAGCGCTCGGGTAGCGCGTGGACCTAGGTCTTGGGGTGGAAAGCGAGCGCGACGCCGTTCATGCAGTAGCGCAAGCCCGTCGGCTTTGGTCCGTCATCAAAAACGTGTCCCAAGTGGCCGCCGCATCGGTGGCAGTGGACCTCGGTGCGCGTCTCACCGAAGAGCGAGTTGTCCACCGACGTTCCGACCGCGTCCGGTAGCGGCGCCCAAAAACTCGGCCATCCTGTACCGCTGTCGAACTTCGTCGCGGATGAGAACAGCGCCAGATCGCAGCCGGCGCAGGAGTACGTTCCTGGCCTGCGCTCGTTCTCGAGCGGGCTGCTCCACGGAGGCTCCGTCCCTTGCTGGCGAAGCACCGCGTACTGCGCGGGCGTAAGGCGCTCGCGCCACTGCGCGTCGGTCAGCTGGAATTCGTATTGCGTCGTCTGTGCCACGGCGATCGATCGTCCCCCCATGAAGCGGTTGGCGAGCGCGAGCGCTCCAAGGGCGAGGCCGCCTCGTATGAGATCTTGTCGTGTCATCGCTCTCCTAGTTCTGGGCGACTTTCAGTCGCCCCCTACATACAGGCGATGGGGCGACTTGCAGTCGCCCCCTACATTTAGGTGTATAGCACCGGGTGTCTACATCTTAGTATACGGATGGGGCGGGCAAACGGTTTTCTCCCGCAGCCGGTGCGCGGGACGGTCTAGTGGTCGTGGTCCACGTAGTACTCGCCTCGCACGGTCTCGATGATACCGATGGCCACGATCGCACCATGACCTGCAGAGACGATCGCTTGGCTCGGCAGTCCAGTGATCCGGCCGGTCGCATAGCAGCCGTCGACCGGAGTACGCCCGCGCTCGTCTGCGCTGACGAATCGATTGCCGTGTCCGCCGAGCGTCAGCCCCAAGGCGAGCGCGAGGTCGGTCCGCTTGTTGGACGCCAACACGAAATACTCGCAGACCCACTCGCGACCGCCTGCGTGAACGGAGAAGCCGCTGTCCGCGCGGCTGACAGTCTCGACGTCGAGATCGAAGAGCTGTGCGCCGAAACGCTCGGCTTGACGTTTTCCCCGATCGAGCAACTCGGCGCCGCCGATCCCTTCTTCGAACCCGAGGTAGTTGTTGACGCGTTCCACGCGGCGCAGGCTGGATTCCGCGCGGTCGAAGACCGCCACGCGAAGCTTGGCACGCGCAAGGAAAATGGCGCACGACAGCCCAGCCGCGCCGCCGCCGACGATGAGGACATCGAAGCGCTCGCCCTCGCTCACAGCAGTCGCAGCTCCCCGGTTTCGGGCGGCGCCGGCTCTCCCAATCGCGTCAGCATGGCGCGAACGGTCGCAGGAGCGTAGCCTTCGTAGTCATTGCTCGCATAGGCGTAGATGTCGTCACAAACCTCACGGAGTTGCCGGATCAGCCGCTCCCACACATCCAGCGACGCGGCGCGGTCGGCCTGGACCCGATCGTAGCGCGCGAATGCTTCGTCGCCAAGCCAGCGGATATACGCGTGCGCTACGGGTGGTTGCCGTACGAGTTCCTCCACGATGCGCGCGGCGAGCTGCGGCGTGGCATGCGTCCCATCGGTCAGCGCGAGCGTGAACCGCGCGGACCGCGCGAAGTCGAAGAGCGCCGCGTCGTACCAGCGCTCGTCGCGCAACTCGAGGGCCACCTTGAGATCGCCCGGCAACTCCGTCTCGAGAAACCCGAAGAGCGCTGCGCGCGAGTCGCGCGTCGGTGCGAAATCGGGCGGGCACTGGATGAGGATCGTGCCGGCCTTGTCGCCCATCGACCTCACCCGTGCGACGAACGCGCCGAAATAGCCATCAGCGTTGACGAAACGCCGCTCGTGCGTGACCGCGGACGGCGTCTTGAACGAGAAGCTGAAACCCTCGGCGCTGCGCTTGCGCCACCCCTCGAGCGTGGTCGCACGCGGGATCCCGTAGTACGACGAATCCACTTCGACCGAGCCGAAAACGCCCGAATAGAACGCCAACATATCCGCTGCCTTCGTGCCGGGAGGGTAGAACGGACCGATCCAGTCCTTATAGTTCCAGCTCGAGGTCCCGAAATGCAGACGGGCGCTCACGCAAGGCTGAGCACGCCGTCGATCGCGAGCCGCAGGTCGTCCGCCACCTCATCGGCCGGCCGGTCCGCGTCGATGACCTGGAAGCCGTATTCGGTCGTCATGCTGTCGAACTGCCGCAGCACCCCCGACTGATACTCCTTGAACGAGTCGAACATGTCGTCGCCCAAGCGCAGATCCATCCCCGACTCCCAGTAGTTGAAACCCTTGCTCGAGTTGATCGTGCGCTCGATGAGCTCGTTCACGCCGACCTTTAGATACAGCACCTTGTCGGGGATCGGCGCGAATCCGTACACCTCGCGGATCCACTGCGGGTCTGCGCCACGCACGACTGCGCGAGCGATCGCCGAATAGATGTAACGGTCCGCGAGGATGATGTAGCCGGATCGCAATCCCGGGATGATCTGCCCGTCGACGATGTCGGCGAAATCCGTCGCGTAATACAAGTAGAGCGTGACCGAGCCGAGCGTGTGACCCTGCTTGGCCTGCTTGATCCCCTTGCCCGCAAGTTCGGAGCGGGTGAAGCCCGTCTCGATCACAGCACTGCCACGGCTCTCGAGCCAGCGACGGAGCTCGGCGATCTGCGTCGACCGCCCGACGCCGTCCGTCCCTTCGACGACGATGAGCTTGCCGCGGATTTCGCCGACGTTCTCCAAATTGACCGGCGCATCGCCGTAAAAGCGCAGATGTTTCATGCGGACTTCGGTTCGGCTTTTGCCGTCGCGTGGAGCCGGCTTCGCCGCGGCATGTGCTTCTTGACGATATTGCGCATCTGCCGCTGCTGATCTTCGATGGTCTTGGTCGCGTCCATCACGGTGAAGTTGAATTCGTCGGTCATCTTCTCGTATTCGGCCACGATGCGCGCTTGGAAAAGCTTGAACGACTCCATAGGGTCGGGCGAGAGGCCGATGTCGAGGCCGGCTTCGTAGTACTTCAGGTCGGGCCGCCCCATGATGATGCGATCGAGCGCAACGTCGAGCGGCACGCGGAAGTAGAACGCGATCGTCGGGACCGCCGCGAACCGGTACAACTGACGCACCCAGCGTGGCGAGACGCCACGCGCCACGTCACGCGCGAACGCCGTGTAGACGTACCGGTCGCAGAGCACCACCGCACCCGCCTTGAGGTAGGGGATGATCTCGTGCTCCGTGCGATCGGCGAAGTCGGTCGCGTGGATGAGGCTGAAGGTCGTCGGCGTCAAGAGATGCTTCTTCTTGCCGCGCGAGGTCGTGTTCTTGACGAGCGGCGACGAGTTCCACTCGGAGAACTTCACCGCGTAGCCTTCGCTCTTCAACCACTCGTGGAGCAATGCGATCTGGGTGCTCTTGCCGGATCCGTCGATGCCTTCGACGCAGAACAAGCGCCCTGGATAATGTTGCTCGGAAAGGCCTGAAAGCGACATAACCCCCAGGCATTCGCGCCTGCCACAGCCCTCTCCTCAAAAAATCGATGCGCGAGTTGAGAAATAGCGGAAGCAAGGGCCAGGCCATACGCCTTCCCGAACGCGAGTGCCATGCAAAGGCCGTCCGCGCGTCCCGCCCGGTCTAAGATTAAGCTGCTCCACGAACGGGTGCGCGCTTTTTATCGGTCACGACGTCGCGATCTGCCGTGGCGGCGCACGCGGGATCCATACCGCATCTTGGTGTCGGAGGCGATGCTCCAGCAGACGCAAGTCGATCGCGTCATTTCGAAGTACGATTCGTTTCTCAGTCGTTTTCCCACCGCGGCGCACCTCGCGCGAGCGCGGCTAGCGGACGTGCTGCACGCCTGGCTCGGCCTCGGCTACAACAGCCGAGCCTTACGATTGTGGCGCTGCGCGCAGGCGATCGTGCGCGAGCATGACGGCGACGTGCCCCGCGACCCGCACGTGCTCGAGACGCTCCCCGGCATCGGCCCGTACACCGCGGCAGCCGTCGCAAGTTTTGCTTTCGGGAAGAGCGTGCCGGTCGTGGACACAAACGTGCGCCGCGTGCTCGTGCGGACGTTGACTGGATCCGATCGTGCGAACGACGCCGCGGTGATGCGACTCGCAACGGCCGCACTGCCGCGCCGAGGCAACGCGCAATGGGCCCAAGGTCTGATGGACATCGGCGCTCGCTTTTGCCGATCGTCGCCGCGCTGCGAGGCATGTCCCTTGCGGTCCGCATGCGCGTTCGCGCGACGCGGAACACCGCGACAACGCAGCGCGCGCATCGCTACGTCTCCGTACGCAGGCTCCGATCGCTACTATCGAGGTCGCCTCATCCGCCTGCTGTGCGAGCGGCGCAGCGTCGCACTGCTCGAAGCGGGGCGGCAGGTGAAGCAGGGCTTTGGCGCAAGAGACGCGTCGTGGCTCTTGCGCATCGCCCGCGCGCTCGAACGCGACGGGCTCATCACGTTCGCTCGGGGCGGACGGCGCATCCAACTCGCCTGACGCTCGCGCGGCGCCGAGCGGAGATACTCGCGCGGCTCGCCCGCGCGTACCCAGATGCGACCACCGCGCTGCACCACAAGAACACGTTCGAGTTGCTCATCGCGGTGATCTTGTCGGCACAGTGCACCGATGCGCGTGTCAACCTCACGACGCCCGCGCTGTTCGCGGCCTTCCCGACCCCGCAGGCGATGGCCGGCGCGCCGTTGCGAACGCTCGAGCGGCTCATCCACAGTTGCGGTTTCTTCCGGGTCAAAGCGAAGAACATCAAGGCGGCGAGCCGCGCGCTCGTCGAGCGCTTCTCCGGACACGTGCCGAAAACGATGGAAGAGCTGGTCGAGCTTCCCGGCGTCGGTCGCAAGACAGCGAACGTCATCTTGGCCACCGCGTTCGATCAGGGAGCCATTGCGGTCGACACGCACGTCTTGCGGGTCGCGAACCGCTTAGGGCTCGTGCGCGCGAAGACACCGGACAAAGTCGAACGGCAATTGCAACGCGTCGTTCCCAAGCCGGAGTGGGGGCTTGTCTCGCATTGGTTGATCTTCCATGGGCGGCAGATCTGCCACGCGCGTAAACCCGCGTGCCTCCGCTGCGTCGTCTGCGACCTGTGCCCGAGCGCGAAGCGTTTTCTTAAGCGTTCTTCTTGAAAAAGGAAGGGTTGAAAACCGCCTTGAGGACGATCGAGAGCAAGGCCCGGCGCCGGTCGAGCGTGCCCAGGCCGTAGCCGATGGCGCGGCTCGCGTAGTACGGGCTGCCGTGCCCGCGGCGCACGATCAAATCCATCAGCGTGGCGCTCTTCGCCAGATTTTTCAGCAGCCGGCCTGAGTTAAGGTATCCGCTGACTTCCGCATGCAGCTCGCGCTGGTAGGGATGGAGGGCAGCTTTCGAGGCGTCGCCGTTGCGCAGAGCGGCGAGGGCCGCCCGGGCCGCAGCACGACCGGAGACGAGCGCTGTCCATATCCCTTCGCCTGTGAGCGGATCCACGAGCGCCGCAGCGTCGCCGCAGAGCATCGCGCCGTCGAAGACCACGGGCCGGTTCAAGGTCGAAACCGGCAGCGGCCAGCCGATGGCTCGTCCGACCTGTTTGGCCCCTCGGAAGCGTTCCTTGACGTTGGGTTCGGTCGCGATGAAGTCGTCAAGGATGTCGCGGAGTTTGCGCGACGAGCGATCGAGTTCGCCCGCGTAGATCCCCACGCCGACGTTTGCACTTCCGTTCCCCACCGGAAAGACCCACGCATAGCCGGGCAGCAAGCGCTTGTCATAGTAGTAGATCTCGAGAAAATCTCCGAGGTCCGCGACGCCGTCGTAATACCCGCGCAAGGCGAAACCGATGTGGCGCTTGGGCGCAGACCTCGCGCCGAGCGAGCGCGCGACGTTGGAGTGCGCTCCGTCGGCGCCGATGACGACCTTCGCCGCCACGGCGCGCACGCCGGATCCGTCGTCGTAGCGCACGCCGGCGCAGCATCCGTTCCGGTTGCGGATCACCTCGGTCGCCGAGGCGCTTTCCACGAGCTTCGCGCCGGCGTCGACAGCGCGCCGAGCGATCGCCTGGTCTAGCGCGACGCGCGGCACGACCCAGCAGTCGGCAGCTGCACCGTTGTACAAGGGCGGAGCGGCCTGGAAGCTCTCGCCAGAAGGGCCGCCGATCCGTCCACCGATCGTACGCTTTGCCGTGGTGCCAAGCGATTCGAAGGTGACGCCCATGTCCAAGAGGATGTCGACCGCATGCGCGGTGACGCCGTCACCGCAGCTCTTGTCGCGTGGGAAACGCGCGCGTTCTAAGACGAGGACGTCGACGCCGGCGCGCGCGAGCGCGTACGCGGCGGCCGAGCCCGCAGGCCCGGCACCTGCGATGACGACGTCAGCACTACTCAATGATGGAACGCAGATCGGCGAACGCCGACTCGATCTCGTCGTGGATGTTGTAGAAATGCGGAGCGATGCGGATGCCGGCGTTCGGACGGTAGTCGACGAGCACGCCGCGGCGGATCAACTCGTCGCTTGCCTCGCGGGATCCTGGAAAGTCGATCGTCACGTGACCGCCACGTCGCGTCGCATCGCGCGGCGAATTGATGCCCACGCCGAGAGCACTTGCATGCCTGATGACGGCCTCCGTGAGCTCGACGCTGCGCCGCCGGATCGCTGCGACGCCCACCGCGTTGATGATCTCAAGACCGCTCAACGCGGCATACAAACCTGCGGGGTTCGCCGTGCCTCCGGCGTAGCGCCAAACCGTGCGCGCGAATTCCAGCGCTCCCATAGAGAAATCGAACGGCCGCTCGTGTGAAAACCATCCGACGCTGCGTGGCTGCAGCTTAGCGTACAGATCGGGGCGCACGTAGAGGAACGCGGCCCCAGGGCCGCCGCAGAGCCACTTGAGCGAACCGCCTACGACAGCATCCACCTCAAGAGCGCGCACGTCGATAGGTACCGTGCCGATCGATTGATACACGTCGAGAAAAACAAATGCGCCGACACGATGCGCCTTTTCGACGATCGGCTGCACGTCCGTGATGTAGCTCGAGCGGAATACGACGTGAGAGATGGGCACGGCCAGGGTCGTCTCGTCGATGGCGTCAACGATAGCTTGTGTATCGAGCGTCACACCGTCCGGGCTCGGCACGACCTCGATGCGAGCGCCCACCGCTGACTGTGCCTGCCAAGCGTAGTGGACGGTCGGGAACTCGAGGCCGGAGTACACCACCTTG
Source organism: Candidatus Acidiferrales bacterium (assembly GCA_035622315.1). Lineage (GTDB taxonomy): Bacteria > Vulcanimicrobiota > Vulcanimicrobiia > Eremiobacterales > Eremiobacteraceae > JAJPHJ01. The sequence goes on from DASPVP010000036.1 coordinate 20,613, forward strand.
TTGCGCTTGCCGGAGAAATCGAGACACGAGATGAGGATCCATTGCGCGGTCGAGACGTTGGGCTGCATGATGACTTCGCCCGGCGCAGCGCCGATAAGGCTCGCGACGAGTGACCCAGCCCGGTCGACGAGCGCCAGCCATTTGTCCCAGGCGAGCACCCCGAGGTCGGCCCAATCATCTGCGTACTGCTGGAGCGCGGCGCGGGCGCCGAGCGGCATCGCGCCGAGCGAATTGCTGATGAGGTACCGGCATGTCGACAGGATCGGGAACTGCGCCCGCCAGCTGGAAAGCGGGCCCGTCTCGGTCAGCATCGAGTGCCGATTCCACTCGGCTCTACGCCGCTCCCGTGGCAGGGGCACGCGCGATCGTACGACAATGCGCCAATCCCTTGCGTTCGATGGGAGTGTGCCGTGCGACGACGTGTGGTGTTGCTCTTCTCGGTGATGTGTGCTTTGCTTGCTGGCCTCCGAGCGGCCGGCGCCGCCGGCCACTCGCCGCCCTTCGCATTGCCAGCGACCTTCAGCGGGGTGACTATTTGCGGCGATTGCCCTGGCATCCGGTTGACCGTGTCGCTTGCCGCGGACGGCACGTACTCGCTCAAACGCGAGTACCTGGAGCGCGACACAAGCGCGAGCGAAAACGGCAGGTGGACCTACGATGCAGGCACGTCGCACCTTCGGCTGCTCCCAAATGGGAAGAACGCGAGCTCCGAGCTTTTCGCAGTCGCCACAAAGTCCACGCTGACGATGCTGGGCGCCGATGGAAAGCCGATCCCCGGCCCTGGCAACGTGCTCGCGCAGGTCGTCACAGCGCTGCCGCTCGAGGGAACCGAGTGGAGTCTCACCGCCATCAGAACGCGCGCGTATGCGGCGCAGCCGGGAGAGCGCGCAGCGTCCCTCACTTTCGAAGGCGGCCACCTGTCAGGCTCGGCCGGCTGCAACCGCATGGGGGGAACCTACCAGCGCAGCGGCGCGAACGGTTTGACCTTAAGTCAACTCGTGACGACGCGGATGATGTGCGACCAGCACGCGATGGAAGCGGAGGGATTGTTCACGCAGGCACTCGCATCGGTCAGGTCGTTCGCGGTCGAGGGCCGCATGCTCGTGCTTTTCGACAAATCCGGCGCGACGGTCGCGAAGCTGCTCGCGCACTAACCCCGCGGTGAAGTGTTGTAGCCGCTAAGGACCGTGAGGTGCCCGAGGCACCACCAACTCAACGCGACCCGCTTCGACCCATCAATCGCGGCGAGGGTGCGGTATTCGCGCGCGGCTTGCTCGCGTGGCTCGGGGGCTGCGGCATTGTGGTCCTGATCGTGATAGTATGTTTCGTCTTGTATGCGGTGTTGCTCTTCCATCGTGGCTGGCACGGCTAGAGCGAGCGATACGCGATCTTGACCTAAGGTGGAGCGTCAGCCGGCGAACCGCGGAAGACTGTCGAGCTTGGGATAGACGGTGTTGCGCCCGGTCTGCTTCGCGCGGTAGAGCGCAGTGTCGGCGGCTTTGAGCAGCATCTGCATCTGCGTGCCGGCTTCTGGATAGCTCGCAACCCCAAGACTCGCGGTGATCGTGAGATCACCGTCCTTGCTCGGCCAATCCGCTTCGGCGATCCGCGCCGCCATGCGTTCGGCGAGCATGACCGCGTCGCTCAATTGCGTCTCGGGCAGCAGCACGACGAACTCGTCGCCGCCGTAACGCGCCACGATGTCGGAGATCCGTACCGACGCGAGCAAAATGCTGCCGAACTGTCGTAGCACGATGTCCCCGAACTCGCGGCCTTGACGTTCGTTGACGTCCTGCAGGCCGTCGATGTCGACCATGACGATCGACAGCGGCCGCTTGCGACGGCGCGCCTCGGAAAGCCGCTTGCGCAAAACGTCCTGGGTGAAGCGATAGTTGTAGAGCCCGGTCAGAGGATCGGTGATCGCCATGCGCGTGCTTTCTTCGAGCATGCGCGCCTGGCGCAACGCGACGGCCAGCTCCTCGGCGACCGCATGGAAGACGCTTTGATCGTCCGTTGAGAAGCGCCGGTTGTCGAATGCGACCACTTGCACCGCGCCGATGACATCATCGCCGAGCGTCAGTGGTTTCGTCAAGACCGTCGATACGTCGTCGCTTGCGTGGTGGCTGAAGAAGGGGCGCTCGACCGTCACATCGCTCTCGTCGCTCGTCAACATCGTCTGGCGATACGTGATGGCAGCCGCGAGCGGACCCTCGACGCCCGAGCCATCGGTCCGCACGCTGATCTGGTCGGTCCCTTCGGGCAAGAAGCCGCGCTGCGCGACGTTCTGCAATGTGCCGTCGGAGGGATCGTAGACGTAGAGGCGGCCGACGTCGGCGCCGAGGACCTCGAGAAGTTTCTCCAGACCCTTGTTGCTGATCGCGCCGAAGCCGACCTCGCGGCTCAGCGAGCGGATGACGTCGCGCATCGCCATCAGGTTGCGGTTCTGCCGCTGCAGCTGCTCGGTCTGCTTCTTCTGCTCCGAGATGTCTTTCGAGAAGGCGACCAAGCCGACGATTTTGCCTTCGTGATCGCGCGCGGGCGCGGCGGAGAGCAGCACCTCCATGCGGCTACCATCCGACTGGCGGCACTCGACCTCGAAGACGTGGACCTGCTCCCCACGTCCCACGCGCGAGAGCAGCTCGCGGATGTCCTCGCGGCGTTCCGGTGGGATGATCGGCAACTCGTAGAAGAGCCGTCCAAGCGTCTGTGCACGCGTCAGACCGAAGATGCGCTCCGCGCCTTTGTTCCACGAGACGACGGATCCGTGGATGTCGAACTGCACGATCGCATCGTTCGATTCTTCCAGAATGCGATCGAGGAAATTGCGGGCCGACCGCGCGCGCTCGTACGTGCGAGACGCTTCGATAGCTGCGCCTCCGGCGTTGCCCAGCTGCCGCACGATCGGTTCGTCGGCGTCGAGCAAGGGCGCGCGCTCCGCGAAGAACAGCGCGACTGCGCCCACCGGCTTGCCGTCGGCGAGCAGCGGAAAACCGCTGACCGCATTAAACCCATGTTCGCGCGCGAGCTGCTCCCAGCCCAGACGGATCCATGCGCTGTCACTCGTGACGTTCGCGCGCACGACCGAGCGCCCGTCACGAACCGCTTGTACGGGAGGATAGGACGCATAGGCCGGGTCTGCGGCGTTGACGGCCAACTTCGCCGAAAGCTCGGCGGGGTTGTTCCAGCCGCCCGCCACCACGAGCGAGTTCGCGTTGCCGACATAAGTGATCGCGAAGAGGGCGCCGAGCGTTTCCACGGCCGAACGCGCGATGCTGCGGACGACTTCTGCTTCGTCGAGCGATCGCGAGATGGACGACGCGGCCGAAACCGCCAAGGCTCTGTCGCGCGCGAGGATGCGTAATGCGTCGGCGTCGAGGGCGTTGCGCAACGCGGCTTGCGCGTGCGGCACCAAAGCCAGCAGCGCGGCGACCGCTTCGTCACCGAAGGCGTCGACCTCGCGAGCGTACAGCTCCATCGCGATCGTCGCTCGTGCGTCTGCCAGCAACGGGAGCGTCAACACGGTCCGGATGCCTGCGTCGCGCGCGGTCGCTGCCCAAGGCGCAAACGTGCGATCGGCTAGGGTGTCTTTGACCGCAGCGATCTCGCCCGAGCGAGCTGCACGACCGAGGGGCCCTTGACCGACCGGCATATTGGCATCGGCATTGGCGACGACGTGCTTCGCGAACGACTCGATCATCCGGTCGCCGAAGATGGCGCGTGGCACGAAACGGTTTCCCTCGAGCCGCCAGATGACTGCAGACGACGCACCGGTCAGCGCCATGGCATACGCAGCGATCTTCTCGGTGACGGCGCGTTCGCTCAAGTCGGATTCGAGATCGGCGATCCGTGCGAGCAGCTCATCTGTGCGTTCTTGCTCCGCAGCGAACTGCACCTCGTCGCTGCGCCGTTCCATCACGGTGCCTACGATCGAGGCCACGTGCTGCACGCCGTCCATGAGACGGGCCGAGAACGCCTTGTCACGCAGCGCGTACATCACGAACGCACCGAGGGTGCCTTCATCGCCGATGATCGGTACGGCGGCGCTCGCGGAAAACGAGTCTGCTTCGGGATGCAGCGCGAGCACTTCGGAGCGCAGTTCTTCGTGACCGTCATGCTGGACGGCCCACGCGCCGCTCATCACGGCGGACGATACGAGCGCATCGGTCGAAAGCGGGATGCGCCGTTCGTTGACCAAGCTCGCGAACGCTTCGTCGGCCTCGGACCGCGCCACGACGGCGAGCGTACCGTCGGACGGCGAAATCGTGACCGCGACGCAGCCAACGTCGAGGATCGCGGCGAGCCCGTCGACTGAGACCTGCAGCAGATCGCTGCTCGCTTCAGCTTGCGCGCACTGTGCGGCAAGTCTCAGCAAGCGCGCATCGACGTCCGAACGCTCGTCGCCCGAACCGCTGCCTGAGATCACTCTCACAGGGTTACACCTCGCACGACGCCGCGACGGTCGAGGGGTCGCGTGGCGCAGCCCAGAAGCTGCGCGTCCATGGATAGTCGCGCCGCGATCGCGTCGTTCTGCGGACTTGTCGCCGAGTGCGACAAGAATACGCACGAGCTTCCATTAGACAAATCGTGTCTGCTCATCTCTGCGGTGTTCGATCCGACGGTCGACGTCGAGAGCTGCCTCTCGCAGCTCGATGCGTTCGCCGCCGAAGCCGTCGCCACCGCTGGCGCGAGCGATTCATATGCCATGGCCGGCGCGGCCGTGCGCACGCTGTTCGGCTCGGGGAAATTCCGCGGCAACGAGCATGCCTACGACGAACCGCAGAACAGCTTGCTCGCGAGCGTCCTCGAGCGGCGCACCGGCATTCCGATCACGCTCTGCGTTCTTCTTATGGAAGTGAGCAGGCGGATAGGCCTTCCGCTTCAGGGCGTAGGGCTTCCCGGGCACTTTGTGGTGAGGTTTCCAGACCCAACGAGCCGACTCTACATCGATCCGTATCACGGGGGTGCCGTGCTCGACGTCGCGCAGTGCGTCGCGCTCGTCGAGCGCATCTACCACGGGCGCGTGACGTGGCGCGACGACTTCCTCGCGCCGCTCGACCATCGTGCGATCCTCAAGCGCGTGCTGCTCAATCTGAAGAACGCGCTGAGCCAGAGCAAGGACTATTCCGGAGCGCTCGCCGCGATCCACTTGCGGATGACGCTCGATCCATCCGACGCCACCGAGCTGCGCGATCGCGGCATCTTGTTCGCTCGGTTGCGACGCTACGACCGGGCGATCGAGGACCTCGAAGCCTATCTCCGGCGGTCGCCGGATGCCGGCGACAGCCAACACATCCGCAACACCGTGCACTACCTGCGTCAGGAGCGCAATCAGTGACGATGAACGAGTATCAACGCCGCCGCGAGCGGTTCACAAAGAGCATCGGCGACGCGGTCGCCATCCTGCCGAGCGCCGAGGAGATCATCCGCACCGCCGACTCCGAGTTTGACTTCCGGCAAGACTCCGACTTTTTCTATCTGACAGGTTTCGACGAGCCCTCGAGCGTCCTCGTCCTCGCGCCTGCGCATCCGACGATCAAGTCCGCGCTCTTCGTGCGCCCGAACGACAAGGAAAAGGAGACCTGGAACGGCCTGCGCGCCGGCGTCGAGGGCGCGCAAGCTGCCGTCGGTGTCGATGCGGCGTATCCCATCGCGGAACTCCAGACGAGACTGGGCGAGTTCTTGCAGACGTCCGGACGGCTCTACTATTCGTTCGCAGGGCCACGCTGGCTCAACGAACAGATCGAAGACCGCGTCCGCCAAACTCGGCGCGCGCGTCCGCGCACCGATGGCGGCCCGCTCGAGATCGTCGATCCGAGCCTCATCCTGCACGAGCAGCGTCTCATCAAGTCGGCGTTCGACATCGAGCGGATGCGTCGCGCGGTCGAGATCTCGGGGTTGGGCCATATCGCGGCGATGCGCCACGCGCGACCCGGGATGCACGAATACGAGGTCGAGGCCATCGTCGAGTATGTGTTCGCGAGTCAAGGCGCGCAAGCGCCGGCTTACCCGAGCATCGTCACGAGCGGCAAGAATCTCAAGATCATCCATTACCGCACGAATCGCGACCGGATCCCCGACGGCTCCCTCGTGCTCGTCGACGCCGGCGCTGAGGTCGACTACTATTGCGGCGACCTCACGCGCACGTGGCCCATCTCGGGCAAGTTCAGCGCCGAACAAAAGGCGGTGTACGAGATCGTGCTCGCGGCAAACCAGCGTGCCATCGAGCTGTGCAAGCCCGGGCGTATCCTGAACACCGAGGTGAATGACGGCGCCGCGCGCGTGCTCGTCTCGGGCCTGCTCGATCTCGGGCTTTTGCAAGGCAGCGCAGACGAGCACATGGAGAAAGGCACGCACAAGCGCTTCACATTGCATCGCATCGGGCATTGGCTCGGCCTCGACACGCACGATGTCGGGACCTATAGACAAGCCGGAGACTGGCGGCCGTTCGCGCCGGGGATGATCGTGACGATCGAGCCGGGGCTGTACATCGGCGATGATGAGGACATCCCGCAGCGGTTCCGCGATATCTCGGTGCGCGTCGAGGACGACGTGTTGATCACGGACGGCGAACCGGACGTGCTCTCGAAAGCCGTGCCGAAGACGATCCACGCGGTCGAGCAGACGATGGCGGAGGGCCGGGCGACGGCGCAAGCCCTCATCGCATGACCGCGCCCGAAGCGGCGCAGATCGACGATCTCGTGATCGAGTGGCGGCGCGCGATACACCGCGAGCCCGAGCTTGGCTTTGCCGAGCATAAGACGAGCGCGCTCGTCGAGCGCGAACTCGCGAACGCGGGCATCCCGAGCCAGCGGATCGCGCAGACGGGCGTCGTCGGGGTGCTTGCAGGCTCGCGTCCGGGCAAGACCCTGTTGCTGCGCGCGGACATGGACGCGCTGCCTATACCGGAGCGCAGCGGCGAGCCCTTCGCATCGATCGTTCCCGGCGTGATGCACGCGTGCGGACACGACGCGCATACGGCTATGCTGCTCGGCGCCGCTCGTTGGCTCGCAGCGCGGCGCGACCAGATCGCGGGGACGATCAAATTCGTCTTCCAGCCGGCCGAGGAAGGTCCGGGCGGTGCGAAGCCGATGATCGAAGCGGGCGTGCTCGTATCGCCGAAGGTCGATGCGGCTGTCATGATCCACGTCCTGCCGATCATCCCTTCAGGCGTGATCGGATGGCGCGTCGGGCCCATGCAGGCTTCGGCGGATGACTTCACGATCGCGATCTTGGGGCGTGGCGGGCACGCGGCGTCGCCGCAGCTCGGCGTGGACACGATTCCCGTAGCTGCGGAGCTCGTGACCTCGCTGCAGCGCATCGCCAGCCGCGAGGTGGATCCGCTCGCCGGCGTGGTCGTCTCCATCGGCACGATTAACGGCGGCTATCGGCGCAACGTTATCGCGGACCGAACGGAGATCGGCGGCACGATCCGGTGTTTTTCCGACGAGCTTCGCGAGAGCATGCCGGCCCGCTTGCGACGCATCGCCGACGGTATCGCGAACGCGCACGGTGCGACGGTCGAGCTCGACTACGCCTGGGGCTATCCGCCGGTACGCAACGACGAACGGCTAACGCGGCTCGTCGCTGCGATCGCGCAAAGCACTCCCGGGCTTACGAGCGTCGAACTACCGGCGCCACGCATGGGCGCAGAAGATTTCGCGTACTTCGCGCAGGCGGTACCTGGCTGCATGCTACGGCTTGGCGTCGCGCCGCCCGGCGAGCAAGCGCCTGCCATGCTCCACTCGCCGCAATTCCGTCTCGACGAGAGCGCGCTGCGCAGCGGAGTGAAGATATTCTGCGAACTCGCGCTGCGCCTACCGCAAGAGTTGTGACGGCGCTCACACGCGCAAATCGACCTCTCTAAGTCGAACTTCTCCCTACGTCGATAACCTAGAGTACACCCCGATCTGGAATTTCGAAAGCGTAGGGAGCAGCGTGCAGAACAACCAGGACCATCTTCGATTTCGTCGCCGAGCGATTCCGACGCCGGGAGAAGCGCAGCCGAAGAACCGCTTCGGCGTCATCCTGACTGTCGCGACTGCAGCCGTGATCTTGCCCGCCATGGTGTATGGGATCATGCACCCGACTGAAGTCCGTTCGACGGTCAAGCAACTCGCGCATCACATGCCTATTCAAGTCAAGGATCTGCGCGTCGCGATCGTGGCGACGCGCGCCACGCCTGAAGCGAAGCCGAGCCCGACGACGACACCTGCGCCAACCTCGACGCCGAGCGCTCATTCTCAGCAGTTGGCAGCTTCGTCATCTGCGCACGCCGCGCACCTGAGGCGGTTGCACGCGCTCGAGCTGGCCGCGGCGCACGCGAAGAAGCTTGCCTCGACCGAACAGACCACGTCAGACGTGGCGAGCACGACCGCCACGACGCAGCCCGCGCAGACATCGACAGATACCGTCGCCCTGCAGCCTGCGGGCGCGACCCAGACGACCGCCACGAGCGCGCCGACGCCTCAGACGGTCGCCGCCGCGCAAGTCCCAGATGCAGACGCCACCCCGGTCTACGCTCCGGATGTGGTCGTCGACGCGCGCTTCACCCATCAGGTGCCACCGGACTATCCGGCCATCGCTAAGGATCAGGGCGTTCAAGGAACGGCTGTCGTCTTCGCGACCATCGGCCCAGACGGCAAGGTGCTCTCTGCGCATATCGATCAGTCGAGCGGCAACAAGATGCTCGACGATGCGGCGCTGGAAGCGGCGCGCGAGAGCGGCTTCGAACCTCCGATCATCGACGGAAAGCCGGCGACCGAGACCTATCGCCTCGTCTACACGTTCACGCTCTGACACAAACCCACAATGACATGTAGGGGGCGATTGAAAATCGCCCCCTTTTTTTGGGGCGACTTAGCAGTCGCCCCCTATATCATACGGGTCTGAGCTAGGCTGAGGCGGCGACGAGTTCTGAGTGGCGCTGTTCGACCGCCGGGTCCGACGTGTGCTCGAGGACGAGCGCCAGCGTCGCGACGGCTTTGTCGAGCGCGCCGGCATCTGCCTGATGGTCCGCGAGTTGCAACCCAAGCGTGGCCGCTTCATCGAAGCGCTCGAGACCGAGATAGCAGTCCAAGAGCGGCGTCGCAACGTCTGGATCGAACGACGCCTTCATCAAGCGCTCGTAACTCGCCGCAGCTCCAGCGAAGTCACCGGCTGAAAACGCAGTGTCGCCTTTGCGTCGCGTGAACGCTGCAAGTCCGGGGGGTAAGCCGCCTGCTGCGGTCGGCTGGGAGCTACCGATGCTGACGGAGGGCGTGTAGGAAGGGACGCTGCGCGGAGCCTCTTTCGCACTGGCCGGAACGCCGTTGGAGGCAGCGGGCTGCGCGGAATCAGGCTCTTCTGTCGCCGCCGGGCTGCCGAAGAGGATCCGAATTTCGTCATCGCTCGCAGGCTCGACGTTGGCCACATCATCCCATGCAGAGGTTCCGCTCGAAGGGCTCGTCCACGCGGGTTCTGGGGGCGACTCGCTCTCTTCGACCTGCGGCGCTTCCTGCTCGTCCGCATACTCTGGCTGGGCCGGCGTTGCTTGCGCCTCTTCGACCGTCTCCGCCGCGGCCGGCTCCTCGGGCGGGGGAAGTGCCGCGAGCCGTCTTTCGATGCCGGCCCAACGCGCATCTTCCAAGCCCGCGTCGCGAGCCGCTTCCGCCAGGCGAGCGATCGAATCGCGCTGCGCGCTGAACGCGTCATCAGGGAACGACTCGAGCCAGCGGAGCACGTCGCTCGCGGCCTGCGGCGACGCTTCGAGCAGTTTCTGCGCGAACGTGGGCACGTCGTCGAAATGTTGTGCTTGCATCATCTCGCCGATGCCGCGGCGCAGGTAGTCCAGCGCCTCGCTGTTGCGGCTCATCACCGCGTACAGCTCGCCCAAGCGCGCTTGGATCGCACCATCGTCCGGGATGAGCTTTTCGCAATACCGGTACTCGTCGATCGCGTCAGCCATGTACGCGCCGCGATAGAGTCCTTCAGCGTTGGCCAAACGGATCACGGGGTCATCGGGATTCTCGGTCGCGAGCGCGCCGAGCAGCTCGAGGATCGAGTCGTTGATAGCCGCTTGCCGGCTCAGCTTTGCGAACTGCTTGCCGATGACGGCGCGATCGGACGCGAGCGGATTGATCTCTTTCGACCCGAACAACCCACGCTTGCGCTCGCGGGTGTTGAGCACTTCCGCGAGGATCGCGACCGCCGCATCCCAGCGCCGCTCCGACGACATCGCATCGGTCGCCTCGACATACGCAGGCACAGCAGCTCGCAACCCCTTGAGGGCCGCGATCTCCTGTGCGCGCGCGATTTTGCTAGAACTTTGAGTCACGACCGCCTCGCCCATCGCGAGTCAACACGGGGCTTGGCTCTGGGACCTCGATCTTTGAGAGCTGATCTTTGAGCGCGGTGATCCGATCGCCCACATCCCGGTAGTCCGGGGCGCCGGCTTGGATCTCCTCAAACGACCAAAGCGCCAGATTGAGCGATTCCTGATCGCCACGGCTTTCGTACAAGTCGGCCAGATTGTAGAGCACGTCGCGGTACTGTCCGTCGGGTTGACCCGGGATCTCGAGCGCTTTCGAGAAGTGCTGCGCCGCTTCGTCCGTGCGGCCGAGGCCACGCAGGCACAGTCCGACGCCGTTCTCCCGCAACACGCCGTACTCGGCTTCGGGCAGGGCCTCGAAGATCGTCTGCGCCTCTTTGTAGCGCTTGAGGTCCACGTACGCGAGCGCAAGGCAATAGCGTCCTGCGGCGCTCGTGCTGCCGCTGCTGACGAGTTTCTCGCACGCCTTGGCTGCGGCGGCAGCGTTGCCGCTCTCACGTAGGCGTTGTGCAGCTTCCACGAATTTCGCGTCCTGATCCGGAGCGCCATTGGCAGACGCGCGAGCCGCGCGCAACGCGTCGTCGAGACGGCCCGACGCGACAAGACCGTCGACGTCGACCTTGCCTGCTTCTGGTTTCTTCGCGGCGGCTGCGGGCGCCGTAGCTGCAGGCTTTGCGGGTGCGGCTGGCGGCGGTGGTGCCGCCGCTACCGGAGGCGCCTTCGGAGCGGCAACAGGTGCGGTTGGCGCCGGAGTGCCCGCGACCTGTGAAGCAGCTGCCGCGAACTGCGCGTCTCGTTCCACGCGCTTTTGGTCTATCTGACCGATAGCCGCTTGTGCCTGAGCCTTCTTCGCTTCGATGGCGGGCGAGAGCGCAGACAATTCCTTACGCGCCGCATCCACTTGGGTCTTCAGCTGCGCGAGCGTCGCGACCGTCGTCTTGAGCTCGGCGATACTGCCGGCCGCGGCGACGGCGTCGGCCTTGGCCGACTTCGACTCGCCGAGCACCGCTTGCAACTGCGTCTGCACCTCGTCTGCCTGCGTGCGCGCGGCGGTGATGCGCGCCATCAGCTCGCTCGCCGTCTTCTCCACTGCTCCCGCGCTGCCGGCGGCATCCGCGACGCGCTTCTGCGCGGCTTCGAGGGTGCTCGTCGCGTTGGCGATCACCGTCGCGACGCCCGACGACTTGGCCTCGATCTCGCTGATGAACTGCGGCAGGGCTGCGAGCTTCTCGAGATTGGCGCGCGTGTCTTCGAGCTTTGCACGCAGGTCGTCGAGCGCCTTGTCCTCGGCTGCCTTCGCGGCGGTCACCTGATCGAGTTGGGCCTTGAGGGCGGCGATGCTCGACTCCACGTCGCCGCGTTGCGAGTTGAGACCTTCGAGCGCTGCTTGGGCGGCCTTGATGTCTCGCTCGATCGCGACGCGCTTCTTGTATGCCTCAGCGACCTCGGCTGTGATTGCTGCCAGCTTCGAAGTGACTTCCGACTGCTTTTCGAGCAGCATCACTTCCGGCGGAAGATCAGTATCCATATCGCTCCCTATAACAGCCGGCTCAGCCGGTGAGGATTGAGTTGTCGTTGGTGTCGAGGTCGTTCCGTTTTGTGCGCTCGGAGCGGGCGGAGCCGGTGCGACCGGTTTCGGCGCCTGAGCAACAGGTGTGGGTGCTTGAACGGCAGCAGCCGGCGGCGGCGCCTTCTGCGGCGCAGGCACGGGCGCGGGCGCCACGGGCTTTGCCGAAGCGGCTGGCGGCGCTGGCGCGGCAACCGGCTTGGGCGCGGGCGTCGGTGCGAGGGTTCGCGGCGCGCTCGGCATAGGTGCTGCGACAGGTTTGGCGGGCGGTGGCGGCGGCGCAGCTGCAGCAGGTCGAGCCGGCGCAGCAGGTCGGGCTGCAGCCGCTTGCTTCGCTTCGGGCGCCTTCGGTTGCGGTGTTTCGACTTTGGCGAGCTCCGATTCCAAGCGGCGCGCTTCCCAGTTGTCGTCCTCGATCTGCAGCGCGCTGTCGACAAGTGCGCGCGCCTCCTTGTATTGCATCGCGGCCATCGCGGCGCGCGCGCCTTGCAGATAGAAGCCAAGCGCATCGCCGAGCTGGTTCTTCTTGCGATACAGATTTGCCAAGCGGGTCAGGGTCGGAACGTGGTGACGATCGCGCTCTGCGATCTTCTTGTACGCAGCGATGGCCTGATCTGTTTGCCCGTCACCTTCGTACAGCACCGCAGCTTCGTACAGCGCGGGCAAGTGGCGCAAATTCGATTTGCGCAATACTTCGACAAATTTCTCGAGTGCTTGCTCGCGCTTGTTCTCGGCCAAGTCGACGCGTCCGAGCTCGAAGAGGGCGTCGTAGCTTTTCTGATCGAGCGTGTGCGCCGAGGCGAAGCTCGACCGCGCGATGGCGAGGTCGCCAGCATCGAGCGCTTTGCGGCCGGCGTCCAAGAACGTGGCGATCGCGTCGGCCGTGGCCCCGGCCGTGCCGAGCGCCTTGGCCGCATCGAGACGCGTATTTAAAGATAGATCAGGTTGCTTCAGAAGCTGGCGGAGTGTGACCGCCGCCCCATCCATGTCGCCACGCGAAAGCTGCTCACGCGCCTTGACGACGCCAGGATTCGTCGGCTCAAGTGCTTGAGCGCCCGTAGCATTGCGCTGATTTTTGGCAATGTTTGCCATAGCGTCGTACCCTGAACCGGGTCGCTTTTGGGTCGAACAAGCCGGATGGGAGCTCGTCGCACCTTTTCGAGCGCGCCGTCTTTCTCATAATAGAATCGGCCGGTTGCGCCTATCCCGTTAAGGGTTATGCGGGGCCGAACGCCCGTTCGAACAGGCTAGGGACGAGTGAAGACGGCCTCTCGGGCGCGTTCCGACTCGAGATAACGCTCCGCCTCGATGGCGGCACGGCAGCCCATACCTGCCGCGGTGACCGCCTGCCGGTAGCGCGAATCGAAGACGTCGCCCGCGACGAACACGCCTTCCACCGTCGTATGCACGCCGTCGCTCGAGGTTATGTACCCCTTTGCATCCAGATCGAGCTGGCCCGAGAACAGCTCCGTGTTCGGCTTGTGGCCGATGGAGATGAAGACCGCGTCGCAGGGCCGTTCCTCGCTTTTCTGCGTCTTCTGATTGCGCAAGCGGACGCCGCTCACACGTCGATCTCCCAGGATGTCCTCTACCGTGGTATCCCAGATGAAGGATATCTTCGGGTGCTCCATGGCTCGCTGTTGCATAATCTTCGAAGCCCGGAGCTGGTCTCGGCGATGGACAACCGTGACGCTACGGCCGAAACGCGTCAAGAAGAGCGCCTCCTCGAGCGCCGTGTCACCACCCCCGATGACGTAGATGTCCTTATCTTTGAAAAAGGCGCCGTCGCAGGTGGCGCAACTCGACACCCCTCTTCCCCGCAAGGCCGTCTCGCTGTCAAGACCGAGCCAAAGCGCCGACGCCCCGGTCGCGGCGATCACGCAGTGCGCCCGGTACTCAACGTCCTCCACCCATACGCGGTGGATCGGATGCGACAGCTCCACGCGGGTGACGTCGACGTTATGGATCTGGGCGCCGAATCGCTCGGCTTGCCCCCGAAACTTCTCCATCAGTTCGGGGCCTTGGATCCCATCGACGAACCCGGGATAGTTCTCGACATCCGTCGTCAGCATCAATTGGCCGCCGTACTGTCCGCCCGCGAACACGATCGGGGCGAGATCGGCTCGCGCCGCGTAGATAGCCGCGGTGAGACCCGCCGGCCCGGAGCCGATGATGACAAGTTTGTGCACGCTCTCGCTCATGTCGCTTCCTATATTCTGTCGTTTTTCTCACGAGCCCCTGTGCCGCGGCAAGAACGCTGCGCCGTTCCTCGAAACCCCGAAGTCTTCCATGCAAACCGTTCAGCCCTACCCCGATCTCTTCGAAGCGATCGGCAACACTCCGCTCATCAAGCTGCGCAACCTGTCTGCCGCTATCGATCGCACGATCCTCGGCAAGGCGGAGTTCTTGAATCCCGGTGGATCCGTCAAGGACCGCGCCGCGAAGTTCATCATCCTCGACGCCGAAAAGACGGGCCGTTTGGCGCCCGGCGGGACCGTCGTCGAGGGTACGGCCGGCAATACCGGCATTGCGCTCACCATGCTCGGCAACGCCCGGGGCTATCGCACGATCATCGTGACGCCGGACGACCAGTCAGCCGAAAAGATCGAGTTGCTCACGATCTTGGGCGCCGACGTGCGCCTCGTGCCGGCGGTCGCGTTCCAGAACCCAGACAATTACTATCATGTGGCCGCGCGAATCGCAGCCGAAACACCGGGCGCGATCTGGTCGGATCAATTCAACAACCTGGCAAACGCCAAAGGGCACTACGAGACCACCGGACCAGAGATTTGGTCGGCGTGCGCCGGCCGTATCGACGCCTTCGTGACCTCCGCCGGCACGGGCGGAACCTTCGCCGGCGTGTCGGCCGCGCTCAAAGAGCGCGACTCGCGCGTGCGCACCGTCCTCGCAGACCCGATGGGCTCCGCGCTTTTCTCGTTCGTCAAGCACGGCACGCTTGACGTCGAGGGCGATTCGGTGAGCGAAGGGATCGGCATCAAGCGAGTGACCGAAAATTTCCGCACTGCCGTGGCGGACGACGCCATCCGCATCGACGACGCCACCATGGTCGAGATGGCGTACTACTTGATCCGCGCCGAGGGTCTCATGCTCGGCGGATCGGCCGCCCTCAACGTCGCCGCCGCCGCGCGTATCGCGCGCACGTTACCCGCGCAGAGCACCGTTGTCACCGTGCTGTGCGATGGCGGCGGCCGTTATCTATCGCGCTTGTACAACCCGGTATGGCTTGCGGAGAACGGTCTCGTTCCCAAGCAAGAAGGGTTGACTTTCCTCTAAAGCAGCGCTGACGCAAACGTAGGTTTTGCGGGCGCCCGCGCCAAACTCGGCGCTTGGGACAAATTTCACAAGCTCGCAGCGCATCAAAAGGACCGTCGTGCAAGCTTCACCCTGGACCGTCATCGCCATCTATTTCGTCGTGGCGCTCGTCGTCGCCGGGATCATCTCCGTCGTCCCCGGGATTTTCACCCGCAAGCGGCCCACCCGCGAGAAGCTCGAGCCCTACGAGTGCGGCGTGCCGCCAACCTCGGAGCTGGCCGGCCGGTTCCCGATCAGGTTCTATCTCGTGGCGATGCTGTTCGTCGTCTTCGACGTGGAGACGGCTTCCTTTTATCCATGGGCCGTGCGGCTGCGGGAACTCGGCCTCTTCGGGTTCACCGAGATGCTGACGTTCATCATCATCCTCGGCATCGGTTACGCTTATGTGTGGAAGAAGGGCGGCTTCTCGTGGCGCTAGGCGAGAACCAACCCTTCGTCGTCACCAAACTCGATGATTTCTTGAAATGGGCGCAGTCGTCTGCAATCTGGCCCATGACCATGGGGCTTGCCTGCTGCGCGATCGAGATGATGAGCATGGTCTCGCCCAAGTACGACACCGCTCGCTTTGGCGCGGAAGTGTTCCGCTCGTCGCCGCGGCAGGCGGACCTCATGATCGTGTCGGGTCGCGTCTCAAACAAGATGGCGCCGGTCCTGCGGCAGCTGTACGAGCAGATGCCCGATCCGAAATGGGTCATCTCGATGGGCGCGTGCGCGTCCAGCGGCGGCATCTTCGACAACTACGCGATCACGCCGGCCGATACGTTCTTGCCGATCGACATCTACGTCCCCGGCTGTCCGCCGAGCCCGGATGCGCTCATCTACGCGCTCATGCAGCTGCGACGCGAGATACAAGCGGGGAGCAAAGCCAAGGTCTTATCCACGAATGCCTGAGAGCGTCAAACCACATCCCGAGCGCGCGGCGCTTGTCCCCGTCGTCGAGGCGCTCGCGAACGCGGCGGGAGCAGCCTTGCTCGAGGTGGTGGCCGAGAACGACATGGACGAGATCGCTTTGCGACCAGAGGGGTTGCTCGCCGTCATCGACGTCGCGCGGCGCAGCGGTTTCAACCTTCTGCTCGATATCGGCGGCACGGATCATCATCCGCTCCAACCGCGCTTTGAGATCTCGTATCACCTCACGATGATCCCGGTCGGGAACGCCGTAGGCAAGTTGGAAGCGCCTCGCATCCGGCTGCGGGTCTTCTGCCACGGTGAGGATCCCACGGTGCCGTCGCTCACGCATCTGTGGCCGAGCGCCGACTGGCCCGAGCGAGAGATCTTCGACCTGTTCGGCATACGCTTTGCGGGCCACCCGGATCTGCGCCGGCTGCTCAACCCGGACGATTTTGTGGGCTACCCTTTGCGCAAGGACTTCCCGCTGCGCGGGCTCGAGCGGCGCTTCGTGCCCGGTGGGCGTGCGGGCGCGGTACCTCCGGTCAAAGAGTCGTGAGCACGGTCGATCTGCGCGCGTATCGCGACAACCCGGACGTGCAGCTCTTCCCAGGTGACGAGCGCGACACGCTGATCCTCTCCATGGGTCCGCAGCATCCGAGCACCCACGGCGTGCTTCGCGTGATGCTGCGCCTGGACGGCGAGACGGTGGTGACGGCCGAACCCGAGATCGGCTACTTGCACACCGGCATCGAGAAGCAGGCGGAGAACCTTTTCTGGCAGCAAGCCGTCACGGTCGTCGACCGCGCCGACTATCTCGCCCCCCTCTCCAACAGCTTGTGCTACGTCCTGGCGGCGGAGCAACTGCTCGGCATCGAAAACATTCCGGCACGCGCGCGCGTGCTGCGCGTCATGTTCACGGAGCTGACGCGCATCGCGAGCCATCTGGTCTGGCTCGGCACGCACTGCCTGGATCTCGGCGCGCAATCCATCTTCTTCTACGCGTTCGAGATGCGCGAGCGGATCTTGTCGATCATGGAGTTCGTCACGGGCGCGCGCATGCACCAGTCATGGTTCCGCATCGGCGGTCTGGCGATCGACGTCCCAGTCGGCTTCCTCGACAAGATGGACGATTTTATCGAGCGCTTCCCGGAGCGTCTTGCGGACATGCGCGCGATCGTCGAGCGCAACGTGATCATCGTCGACCGGCTCGTGGGTGTTGGCAAAGTGAGCCAGGAAGAGGCGATCGCTTGGGGTCTGACCGGCCCGCCGCTGCGCGCGACCGGCATCCCGTACGATATCCGGCGCGTCCATCCGTACAGCGACTACGAGAGCTACGACTTCGACGTGCCGACGCAGACCGCGGGCGACTGCTACGCGCGTTTCCTCGTGCGCCTGGCCGAGCTGTACCAGTCCTGGCGCATCATCAAACAGGCGCGCGATCGGTTCCCGGGAGGCCCGGTGACGATCGACGATCGTAAGATCGTGCCGCCGGCCAAAACAGAGATCCAGCACTCGATGGAGGCGCTCATCCATCATTTCAAACTGGTCTCGTCGGGCTTCAACGTTCCCGAGGGGCACGTCTATCAAGCAGTCGAGAGCCCACGCGGCGAGATGGGCATGTACGTCACGAGCGCGGGCGGCAACAAGCCGTGGCGCGTGCGCTGGCGGCCGCCTTCTTTCTACCACACCCAAGCGCTCAAGCGTCTCGCGCCTGGAAACCTGATCGCGGACGTCGTGGCGATCATAGGCAGCCTCGACCCCGTCTTCGGAGACGTCGACCGATGACACCTGAGCGACGCGAGCGCGCGGCGGAGCTGTGCGCCCGTTACCCGCAGCCGCAGTCTGCGCTGGTCCCGTTCTTGCAGTTCTGTCAAGGGCAAGATGGTTACGTGACCGATCAAGCGCTCGACGACGGAGCCGAGATGGCGGGCATCACGCCTGCTGAGGCACGCTCGATCGCGTCATTCTACTCGCTGCTCTTCCAGAAGCCCGCGGGCAAGCACATCGTCCAGGTCTGCCGCACGCTCTCGTGCATGCTGCGGGGCGCCGACGAGCTGCAATCACACGCACGCGCGCGTCTGGGACTGCGCAACGGCGAGACGAGCGCCGACGGCAAGTTCACCTATGAAGAAGTCGAGTGTTTGGCGGCGTGCGACCGCGCGCCATGCCTGCAGCACAATTTGGAATTCCATTACGACGTGACGCCGGCCGAGTTCGACCGGCTGCTCGAGCTGTGGCGCGCGAGCGATCCGCAGACGAGCATGCCGGCGGAGTAGCGCGATGCCAGCTTTCGAACCCGTCTTGACCCGCGGCATCGGCGAGATCGATCTCACCGACATCGAGAACTACCGCAACAGCGGCGGTTTTGCGGCGCTCGAAAAAGCCTTGCGCCAGATGACGCCCGAGGCGGTCGCCTCAGAGGTGAGCGCATCGAACCTGCGCGGCCGCGGCGGCGCAGGGTTCCCCACCGGCAAGAAGTGGAGCTTCCTCCCGAACGATGGGCGTCCGCGCTATTTGGTCTGCAATTGCGACGAGGCGGAGCCAGGGACGTTCAAGGACCACATGCTCCTCGAGGCCACGCCGTTCTCCATCATCGAGGGGCTCATCATCTCCGCATATGCGATCCGCGCTGAGAAGATCTTCATGTACATCCGCGGCGAGTTCTTGGCCGGCTATCGCATCTTCAAGCAGGCGCTCGAGCAAGCCACGCTCGCAGGTTACGTCGGCCGCCGCATATTGGGCACCGATTTCTCCATGGACATCGTCATGCATCGCGGCGCGGGCGCGTACATCTGCGGCGAAGAGACGGCCATGCTCGAATCCATCGAGGGCAAGCGCGGGGAACCGCGCCTCAAGCCGCCCTTCCCCGCAAACGCCGGGTTGTACGGCATGCCGACCGTGGTCAACAACGTCGAGACGGTGTGCTGCGTGCCGCCCATCCTGACCCGCGGAGCAGCGTGGTTCGCTTCCATCGGCCCACCTAAGTGCCCCGGGCCGAAGATCATCAGCGTGAGCGGTCACGTCCGCAAGCCCGGCAACTACGAGGTGCCGATGGGCATCAGCGCGCGCGAACTGCTCGAGGACTACGCGGGCGGGCTTTTGCCCGGACGCACGCTCAAAGCGATCCAGCCCGGCGGCGGGTCCTCTGCCGCCATCTTCCCTGAGGACCTCGACACCGGCATCGACTTCGACTCGCTGGCCGCGAAGAAGACCATGCTGGGCTCAGGCGGCTTTGTCGTCATGGACGACACGACGTGCATGGTACGCGCGTCGCAAACGCTCGTCCGGTTCTTCGAGCACGAATCGTGCGGGCAATGCACACCGTGCCGCGAAGGCGGACAGTGGGTCGCGCGCATGGTCTCGCGCCTCGAAGCTGGCGAAGGATCGCAATCCGACTTGCGCGTGCTGCAGACGATCAACAACACCATCACCGGCACGAACCTGTGCCCGCTCGGCGACTCGATCATGCCGTTCTTATCATCCGTGTTGCGACGCTTCCCCGAGGAGTTCGAGGCGCACGTGCGCCTAGGCGCTTGCCCGCTGCGAGCGGTCGCGCTGGGAGCTGCGAGTTAGATGAGCGCAGGCTCGACCCGCACGCCCCGCATGGTGAACCTCGTGATCGACGGCAACCCGCTGACGGTCCCCGAAGGGACGCTTGTCGTCGAGGCGGCCAAGCTGCTCGGCACGCAGATCCCCGTGTATTGCTACCATCCGAAGATGGACCCGGTCGGGCTATGCCGCATCTGCCTGGTCGAGATAGAGAAGATACCCAAACTGCAGATCGCCTGCAGCACGCAGGTCAGCGAAGGCATGGTCGTACACACCCAGAGCCCGCGCGTTGCGGAAGGAAGGCGCGGCGTCTTGGAGTTCTTGCTGCTCAACCATCCGCTCGACTGCCCCATCTGCGACAAGGGCGGCGAGTGCGATCTGCAAGACTTCACGATGAGTTACGGACCCGGGGCCAGCCGGCTTACCGAGCCGAAGCTGCACAAGCCCAAGGCGGTCGACCTCGGGCCGACGATCGTGCTCGACGAAGAGCGCTGCATCTTGTGCCGGCGCTGCACGCGGTTCGACGATGAGATCGCGCAGGAACGCAACCTGGTCGTGATCGAGCGCGGGCATAGCTCGCTCATCGCTACGGCGGACGGCGGCGACTACGCTTCGTACTTCTCGGGCAACACGACCGAGATCTGCCCGGTCGGGGCCCTGACCAGCAAAGCCTATCGTTTTCGATCCCGCCCCTGGGATTTGAGCCACGCGGACTCCGTGTGCACGCAGTGCTCCGTCGGCTGCAACTACCGCATCGACTCCCGCTTCGGTCGGATCATGCGCACTTTCACCCGCGAGAACACCTCGATCGACGATGGCTGGATCTGCGACCGTGGACGCTACACCTTCAATTACTTGTACGAACCGGCGCGTCTGCGTCAGCCGCTCGTGAAGCGTGACGGCGAGCATCGGCCCACGACGTTCGACGAAGCGATCGCCTTCGCGTCCGAGCGGCTCGCGCGCGCGGCTAAGGCCGGCAAGGTCGGCGTCATCGGCGGCGGCCGCCTCTCGGACGAGGAGGCATACGCGTTGCAGCAGTTCGCGCGGGACGTGCTGCGCACCAACAACATCGACTATCGTGCCTCGTTGCAGAAGTTCGCGTCGCCGGCACGGTTCGACGCGCGCCTCGCCGACTTGGACGATGCCTCGTTGATCCTGGTCTTCGGCGCGATCACGCCCGAGCAGGCGCCGATCTTGGACCTGCGATTGCGGCGGGCTGTCGCTCGGCGGCACGCGACGCTGATGTTCGTCGGTCCGTACAAGCCCGAACTCACGGTGCCGTTCCGCTACGCCGAGTACGCGCCCGGTGAGATCGGCGGGCTCATGCGCCAGCTCGCCGATGCGGTGCACCACGGCAAAGAAGAGCTCGGCTCGGGGCTCGTGGCGGACATCGCGCAAGAGCTCGCAGCTGCGGAGAAAATCGTCGCCATCCACAACGGGCGCGATCCCGAAGCCATCGAGGCGCTCGAAAAGCTCATGGAGCGCTTGCACGAGTACGACCATCCGGTCGGCATCCTCGTGGTCGGCTCGGTCGGCAACGCGCGCGGCGCTGAAGCGGCCGGC
Source organism: Candidatus Acidiferrales bacterium (assembly GCA_035622315.1). Classification (GTDB taxonomy): domain Bacteria; phylum Vulcanimicrobiota; class Vulcanimicrobiia; order Eremiobacterales; family Eremiobacteraceae; genus JAJPHJ01. Next base: position 41,822 of record DASPVP010000036.1, read on the forward strand.
TGCGTTCCGAATCTTGGTCCCGGTTACGTGGCACTCCCCGAAGGCATGACGACCGCCGAGATGCTCGAGGCGGCTGCGCGCGGCGATCTCGACGCGCTGTTCGTCGTAGGCGCGAATCCGGCGCTGACGTACCCCGACGGCGCACTCGTGCGGCGCGCGCTGGACAACGTCGAATTCCTCGCCGTCTCCGACCAGTTCATGACCGAGACCGCGCGTTTTGCCGACGTGGTCTTCGCTGCCGCCTCGTTCGCCGAGAAGCGCGGCCATGTGACGAACCTCGAAGGGCGACAACAAGCGTTCGCGCAGGCGGTCGAACCGCCGGTACACGTGGCGAGCGATGCTCGCATCCTGGCAGCGCTCGCGCGTGCGATGGAGCGCGGCAGCGCCGTCACGGACGACGTCGACGCGCTCTACGGCCAGCTCAACCGGCTGCAATCAGCGGTTCGAGCGCGCGCGGGAGAAGCGCCCCTGCCGCGACCGAAGGTCGAGAAGACGTCCGATCGGCCTGCCCAGGACTGGAACGCAAGCCTGGGCCAAGCGCTGCGCATCATCCCCATCCCGCGCCTATATGCCGGCGGCGGCGCGAGCGCGCACGATCCCGGGATCGCCCTCCAGCGACCACAGCCGTTCGCGGTCTTCCATCCCGACGACGCGGATCGCATTGGCGTGCGGGCCGGCGAAATCGTACGCTTGTCGGGCGTGGGCGGCGAGATCGAAGTCGAAGCGCGGATCGCACGTCAGGCAAGCCCCGGCATCGCTCTCGTTTTGGCCGACATGCCGGAGGCGCCGGTGAATCGCCTGCTCGACGGATCGGGCTTTGGCACGGCCACAGCCGAGGTCCGCCGCTACGCGGGAGCGGAGGCGCGAGCATGACGCACGTGCCCGAGTGGGTCCTCACGATCGCGATCAAGTCGGGAGTCTTGATCTTCATCGTGGTCACGGCGTTCGCGTATCTCATGCTCGCCGAGCGCAAGATGCTCGGCTGGTTCCAGCTGCGCCTCGGACCGACATGGTGCGGTCCCTGGGGATTGATGCAACCTGCTGCAGACGCCGTCAAGCTCGTGTTCAAAGAGGATCTGACACCGGGCGGCGCCGACCGCTTCATCTATAAGGTCGCGCCGGCGCTGGCCGTGCTCACCGCATTGCTCGCCTACGCGGTCATACCGTTCGGCTGGTATCCGAACGGCGACCCGATCGCGATCGCGTCGCCGAACGTCGGCATCCTCTACATCCTCGCGGTCGCCTCCGTCGGGGTGTATGGCATCACGCTCGGAGGCTGGGCCTCGCAATCGAAGTGGTCTTTGCTCGGCGGCATCCGTTCGACAGCCCAGATGATCTCTTACGAGCTGGCCATGGGTCTTGCGATCGTCCCGGTCGTCATGCTCGCGGGTACGACCAACCTCGCCGGCATCGTGGCCGCACAAGCCGCGCACCATCTGTGGTACGCGATCCCGCTCATCATCCCGTTTTTCATCTTCGGCGTGACGGCGATGGCGGAGACCAACCGCGCTCCCTTCGATCTGCCGGAGGCCGAGACAGAGCTCGTCGCCGGCTTCCACACGGAGTACTCGAGCTTGCGGTTCGGCACGTTCTTCGTGGCGGAGTACGTGAACATGATCACGGTGTGCTCAATCCGGACGTTGCTCTTCTTGGGCGGCGGCGACGGACCGTGGGTGCGCGAGCTGCCGTACCTCTCGATCGTGTGGTTCTTGCTGAAGGTCGGTTTCTTGCTCTTCATGATGATCTGGTGGCGCGCCACTCTGCCGCGCCTGCGCTACGACCGCTTGATGGCGTTCGGCTGGAAGTTCTTGCTCCCGACCGCTGTCGCAAATCTGCTCGTGGTCGCCGCGATCGTCGCTTCGATCGGAATGCGTTGAGGTCCATGGCATGAATATTTTCCGCGCCGCTTCGGGCCTTGTGATCGGGATGGCGACGACCTTGAAATATCTCTTCAAGAAGAAGGCCACGATCGACTATCCGCGCCAGCCCTTCCGTCATGCCGAGCGCTTCCGCGGCGTGCACGAGCTGCGCAAGTACGACGACGGCTTGGAGCGCTGCATCGGCTGCGAGCTGTGCGCCGTCGCCTGTCCGGCGAATGCCATCACCGTCATTGGTGCTGAGAACGATCCGCAACATCCGGTCTCGCCGGGGGAGCGCTACGGGTATCGTTACGAGATCGACATGCTGCGGTGCATCTTCTGCGGCTGGTGCGAGGAAGCGTGCCCGACCGACGCCATCGTGCTCACGCCGCGCTTCGACATCGCCGATTTCACGCGGGATCGTCTCGTCTACGGCAAAGACAAGCTCGTCGTGCGCGATCCCATCACCCAGCACATGGCTAACACGGAATCTGCCGCCGAGACCGACCCGGGTGTGGTGCCGTGATCGCGCTTTTTTGGATCTGCGCCGCCGTGCTCGTGATCACCGCCGTCTGGGTCATCGCGAGCCGGCAGCCCGTCCACTCCGTCATCGGTCTCATCGTCAACTTCAGCGCGCTCGCGGTGTTGTTCTTGACGCTCTCGGCCGAGTTCTTGGCGATGATCCAGATCATCATCTACGCAGGCGCGATCTTGGTGCTCTTCCTGTTCGTCATCGCGCTCTTGACGATCGCCAACCAAGATGTCGAACGCGCGCCCAGCCGGCTGGCGTTCCAGACGGCGCCATCGGTCGTCGCGGGCTTCGCGGCGCTTGCGCTGCTCGCCCTTGGCGTCCGCTACGCGCAGGGCGCCGTCTATCCACCCGTGCCCCCGGACTTCGGGCTCGTCGCCGGCTTCGGCAACGCACTCCTGACCACGCATCTCTTCGCGTTCGAAGTGACCGGCTTCGTCCTGTTGATCGCGGTCGTCGGCGTGGTGCTGATGGCCGGCCGCAAAGAGCTGCGCTTCTAAGCCATGCCAGCACCGCAAATACCGCTCGGCGACTACCTGACCGTGGCAGCGGCGATGTTCGTCATCGGCGTCGTCGGTTTTCTGCTGCGACGCAATCCCATCACAATGCTCATGGCCGTCGAGCTCTTGTGGAACGCGGGCAACCTCGTGTTCGCCGCGTTTGCGCGGCGCTTCGTCGACATGTCCGGGCAGGTCTTCGTCTTCATCGTCATCACGGTCGCCGCCGCTGAGGCCGCTATCGCGCTCGCTATCGTCGTGATGGTGTTCCGGCGGCGCCGCAACGCCGATGTCGACGATATCTCGGTGCTGAGGGGCTGATGGAAGGCTTCCTGACCACCGCCCCGTTCACGATCTTGTGCTTGCCGCTTTTGGGCACGATCTTCATCGCGCTCATAGGTCCTCGCGTGCACCGCTCGGTGTCGGCGGTCATCGGCAACCTCTCGATCTTCAGCGCGTTCGTCGTGACGGCCATGCTCGCGTGGACGGTGTGGCAGCTGCCGCCAGACGCGCAGGTCTTGACGGTCAAGTATCCGCCCGCGTGGGCGACGCATCCGATCTTTTGGGCGCACATCCCGCCGCTCACCATCTCGTTCGAGATGCGCATCGATTCGCTCGCGCTCATGTGGATGCTCATCATCACGGGCGTGGGCTTTCTTATCCACCTCTATTCGGTCGGCTACATGGCGGAGTCGCACGGCTATCGCACGTTCTTCGCCTACATGAACCTCTTCGTCTTCACCATGCTGCTGCTCGTCATGGCGGGCAACTTTTTATGGCTGCTCGTCGGTTGGGGCGGCGTCGGATTGGCCTCCTACCTGTTGATCGGCTTTGACTCGGAGCGGCCGGCCGCGGTGCTCGCTGCCCGCAAAGCGCTCATCATGAACGTGATCGGCGACGTGGGCATCATGATCGCCATCTTCCTCATGTACGCCCACTACGGCAGTCTGTCGTACAAAGAGGTGTTCGCGAACGTCACCGCGGCAAGCACGTCGGCGCTTGATTGGATCGGCATTTGGCTGCTCGTCGGCGCCATCGCGAAGTCCGCTCAGCTGCCCCTGCAGACCTGGCTGCCGGACGCGATGGAAGGCCCGACTCCCGTCAGCGCGCTCATCCACGCGGCCACGATGGTGACGGCCGGCGTGTACCTCATCGCGCGCGCGCATCCCATCTACGATCACGCGCCGTTCGCCGCCATGACCGTCGCGGTGATCGGCTGCGCGACGGCGTTTTTCGCCGCGACCGTCGGCACGGTGCAGTACGACATCAAGCGCGTCCTGGCGTATTCCACCATGAGCCAGATCGGCTACATGATCTTGGCGGTGGGCGTCGGCGCCTACGCGGCCGGCACGTTCCACTTCATCACGCACGCTTTCTTCAAAGCGCTGCTCTTCATGGCTGCCGGCATCGTCATCCACAATCTCGAGGGCGAGCAAGATATCCGCAAGATGGGCGGCCTTGCCGCGAAGATGCCGCTCGCGTTTTGGACGTTCCTCGTAGGCACGCTCGCCATCACCGGCATCCCGCCGCTTGCGGGCTTCTTCTCGAAAGATGCGATTTTCGATCAACTGTTGACGCTGCACCACCCCGTGCTATGGGTTTTCGCGGTGGCCACCGCCTTGCTCACCGCCTACTACATGTTCCGCCTGCTCTTTTTGACGTTTTTCTCCGGCGCGTACCGCGGCGACCGCGAACCGCACGCAGGTGCTTCGAGCAGCATGCTCGTGCCGCTGGTGATCTTGGCGGTGCTCTCGATCGTGGGCGGTTGGATTGTCCTGCCCGGCCACGATCTGATATCGCCGGCGCTCGCCCCAGTCTTCGCAACCGGACTGCCGGAGATGGGCTCGCTCAATCCAATGGTCACCGCGATCGCGCTTGCGGTGGTCCTCGTGGGCCTCATCGCGGCGTGGGCGCTCTACCAGCGCGCGCCCGTAGTACGCGAGAAGCTCGCATCTGCATTCGCACCGTTGCGTGCGCTCCTGATGAACGCGTACTACTTCGACACGATCTATCATATGTTGTTCGAGGTGCCCGCGCTCACCGTGGCAAGCGACGTCGCCCGTTACGTTGATCCCGACGGCGTGGGTGGCGTGACCCAGGGCGTCGCGCGCGCCGCCACGGGAGTAGGCGACGTTATGCGCGCCTGGGAGACCGGATATCTGCGACGCTACGGCCTCACGATGGTCATCGGCATGGTGCTGGTGCTTGCGCTCTACCTCTATCTCGCGCACGGCGGCGTCGCCCTGGGGATGAAGTGACGTGCTGATCGACACCGTCATCTTCTTGCCGCTCGCCACCGCGCTCGTCTTGCTGCTCGTGCCGCGCAGCGCCACAGCAGCGCTCAAGGGCATCGCGCTCGCGGGCGCGCTCGCTACCTTCGCTTTGTCGCTAGCCTTCTTAGGGCTTGGACCTAACGTCGCCGCGGATCAGTCCGTGCCGTGGATCCAAGGCACGTGGACGGCGGACTATCACGTGCGCGTCGACGCTCTGCGGCTCTTCTTCGTCCTGCTGACGACGCTCGTCGGTGCGGCCTGCACCTGGGCGGCGTTCTCGTACGCGCACGCCGAGCGGTTGCGCGGCTATCTTTGCCTACTGCTCGCGTTCGAAACGACGCTGCTCGGCTTGTTCACAGCCGCAGACCTGCTGCTCTTCTATCTCTACTGGGACCTCATGCTCATCCCGGTGTTCCTGCTCCTGACGGGGTTCGCGGACCATCCGAACGCGCGACGCGCGGCATGGAGCTACTTGATCTACAACGGAGCAGGCGGACTCGTGCTCTTGCTCGGGATCGTGGCGCTCGTGACGCAGACGCACTCCTTCGAGCTGAGCGCGGGCACGCTGCACCTTGGCGGGGCCGCCGAGTGGTGGATCTTCGCCGCCTTCGCGATCGCGTTCTTGATAAAAACGCCTGCCTTCCCATTCCATAGCTGGATGCCCCCGACGTACACGAGCGCGCCGCCGCCGGTTGTCGCCATGGTCTCAGGAGTGCAGAGCAAAGCTGGACTCTTCGCCATGCTTGCCTTTGCGCTGCCGTTGTTCGGCGCAGCGGCCCACGCGTGGGCGCCGTTGTTGCTGGTCCTGGCAGTTGCAAGCATCATCTATGGCGCTATCGCGGCGATGGGCGAGCAGGACATGAAGACGCTCGTCGCCTTCTCGTCGCTTTCGCATCT
>DASPVP010000037.1:0-11986 GCA_035622315.1 Candidatus Acidiferrales bacterium
CTATCAGCGGCTCGAGATCCAAGAAGTCGCGGACTTCATCGGCGACAGCCTCAACCTGAGTCGCGAGGCGGCGCGGACCAAAGCCGACATCATCGTCTTCTGCGGCGTGCATTTCATGGCCGAGACGGCCAAGCTGCTCAGCCCGAACAAACTCGTGCTGCTGCCGGATATGAAGGCCGGCTGCGGCATGGCGGATATGATCACGGCAGACCAAGCCCGCGCGTTCAAGGCGGAACATCCTGGGCGCCCGCTCGTCAGCTACGTCAACACCTACGCAGAGGTCAAGGCCGAATCGGATATCTGCTGCACGTCGACCAACGCCGCGACGGTCGTCCGCTCCTTGCCTGACACCGAAGTCCTCTTCGCACCGGATATGTATCTCGGCGGCTGGGTGCAAAAGCGCTTGCCCGACAAGAAGATCATCACGTGGAAGGGCTATTGCCCGACGCATTTCGTGATCCAGCCGTCGATGGTGCTCGCGCGCAAGGAGCAGCACCCCGAGGCGCTCGTCCTCGCGCACCCCGAGTGCAGTCCGGAGGTGCTCGAACTGGCCGACTACGTCGGCAGCACGCAAGGCATCATGGACTATGCCGGCGGCAGTCAAGCCAAAGAATTCATCATCCTCACCGAAGCTGGGCTGTTGCTGCGCCTCAAAGCCCTGCACCCGCACAAGCGCTTCTTCTCGATCGCGCCATGCCCGCATTGCCCCTACATGAAGTTCGTCGAGCTCGAAAAGGTCGCGCACGCGCTCGAGAACGATCAGCACGCGATCGAGATCCCGACCGACATCATGCTGCGAGCCCGGACGAGCATCCAGCGCATGATGGATGTCTCCGGCGCTGTCAGACCGGCGGACTGACCGGACAGAACGCATGTTGCGCACCGACGCGCTCGTCATCGGATCGGGAGCCGCGGGCCTGCTGCTCGCGCTGCACTGCGCCGAGAAAGGCATGCGCGTCACGGTCGTCACCAAGGGCACGATCGAAGAATCCAACACCGCGTGGGCGCAAGGCGGCGTCGCCGCCACGCTCGATCTCGAGGAAGACTCCCCCGCCGCGCACGTAGCCGACACGCTTGCCGCCGGCGCCGGTTTGTGCAACGTGGCCGCTGCGGAGATCGTCGCGGAAGAGGCCCCCAAGCGCATCGAAGAGTTGCGCGATCTCGGCGTGGCTTTCAATCTCTCGGTGACGGGCGAGCTCGCGCTCACCCGCGAGGCCGCGCACAGCCACGCGCGGACCGTCTTTTCGCAGGATGCGACGGGACGAGCGATCTCGACGACGCTCGCGCAAAAGGCGCTCAACCACTCGAACGTCACCGTGGTCGAGCGCGCGAGCGCAGTGTCGCTCATCATGGACGGCGAGCGCTGCGCCGGCGCGTGGATCTTCGCCAAAGGCGAACTCGTGCCGATCCTCGCCGCTGCCGCCACCGCGCTCGCAACCGGGGGTGTGGGCCAGGTCTACGAGCGCACCACGAATCCGCCCGGGGCGACGGGTGACGGCTTGGCGCTTGCGAGCGATGCCGGCGCGGCGCTTGCCGACGTCGAGTTCGTCCAGTTCCATCCGACCGCGCTCGCCGTCGCGGGAGCACCGGCGCTCTTGGTCTCGGAGGCGGCGCGCGGCGAAGGCGGCATTCTGGTGAACAAGGAGGGCCGGCGTTTCTGCTTCGACGCGGACCCGCGCGGCGAGCTTGCGCCGCGCGACGTCGTGGCGCGGGCCATCTTCCGCGAGATGCAGCGCACGCACGGCGGCGTGTGGCTCGATCTGCGGCCGATCGGCTCGCCTGATTTCCTGCGCAAGCGATTCCCCAACATCGCGGCCGCCTGCGCACGGTTCGGCGTGGACATCACGACGCAACCGATCCCGGTGGGACCCGCGGCGCACTACCACATGGGCGGCGTGCTCACGGATCTCTTCGGGCGTACGACGCTGCGCGCGCTCTATGCGGTTGGTGAGTGCGCGTGCACGGGCTTGCATGGGGCGAACCGGCTCGCCGGCAACTCGCTCGCCGAGTGCTTGGTGTTCGGCGCGCGCGCGGCGGACGACATCGGCGCGGCGACACGCGTCGAGGAACCTCGCGATCTTTCTCCCATCGCCAACCGCTTGGAGGCGATGATGACGGTCGAACCCTTGCGCAAGCTCATGTGGAAAGATGCGAGCGTGGAGCGCGACGGCAAACGATTGGTCGCACTGCGCGAGAAGCTCGCGGAGTGGCGCCTTGCAACCGTACCGCTTTCCCGGTCGTCGCTAGAGTCGCGAGCGCTCTTGTGCGCGGCCCGCTACATCGCAGGTGCGGCGCTCGTGCGCGAGGAGAGCCGCGGCGCGCACGACCGCACGGACTTCCCCGATCGCGACGACGTCCATTGGCTCGGGCGTATCGTGTGGTTGCGCGAACAATACGAACTCGAACCTCTAACCGCGCCGGCCGTCAGCTAGGGCGAACGACGTGGCGCGCCACCCTGCTTTGGAGCACGACCGCTTCGCGCCGCTGACCGCGCAAGGCGCGCTCGCGTTTGCGGACCTCGTGGGCGCGGCGCTCTCCGAGGACGCCGCAGGGGCTGATATCACCTCACTCGCTACGATCGACGTTGCGACCACCGCGCAAGCCCAACTGGTCGTCCGCTCCGAGGCAGTGGTCGCGGGCCTGCAGATCGCAGCCCTGGCCTTTCGGACGGTCGACCCTGCGACGGATTTCTCGGCTGTGTGCGAAGATGGCGAGCTCGTCCGTGGCAAGACCATCGCGCGGGTTCGAGGGCTGGCACGCAGCCTGCTTTCGGCCGAGCGGGTGGCGCTCAACTTCCTGGGTCACCTGAGCGGCATCGCGACCTTGACGCACCGCTACGTCGAGCGCGTCGCCGGACTGCCCGTGCGCATCAGCGACACGCGCAAGACGACGCCCGGCTTGCGCGCGCTCGAGCGCTACGCGGTGCGGGCCGGCGGCGGATTCAACCACCGTTTCGGATTGTCCGACGCGATCCTCATCAAGGACAACCACCTCGCTGCTGCTGGTTCGGTAACCCAAGCGATCGCACGCGCGCGCAGTACGTACCCCGGCACGATCGTCGAGGTCGAGTGCGAGAATATGGCGCAAGTGGAGGAGGCCGTGGCCGCCCAAGCGGATGCGATCCTGCTCGACAACATGGACATGACGCAGCTCGCGCGCGCCGTGGCGCTCGCTCACGGCAAAGCGCTGCTCGAAGCCTCGGGCGGGGTGACGCTCGCAAACGTGCGCGAGGTGGCGCTGACGGGTGTCGACATCATCTCCGTCGGCGCGCTCACGCACAGCGCTCCGGGCGCTGACGTCGCCCTCGATTTCGTGGTTGATGGTTGAGCTCAAGCGAGTGGAATCGGCCGGCCGGCGCGAACGGTAAGCGCATGCCTGGTTCCGACGAGACCGAACGCCAGCGGCGCGATTGGGTAGACGCGCACATGGGCCGCACCTCGCAGGAGACGGCCAAGCGCCTGCTCACGGTCGAGCAGCCTCGTCCTCCAGCGGACGCTCCGATCTTGCACCTCAAAAACGTGCGCGCGCGCTGCGTCGCCGGCGGGGCGTCAAACTTCTGGATCATTGGCTCCGAAGCGGGCGAGCCGACGCTTCTCGGCGACTACCCGATGATCGGCATGTCGCCAACCGCGTATTTCGTGCAGGCTCCCGAGTTCAACTATCTGCCCTATGCCGTCCAGCGCTCGCAGCTGACCGCTGAGAACCATCGCATCGAAGGCGACACGAGCCGTCTCGAGGCGCAGATGCGCGAGGCCTATACCTGAAAGCGGCGCACCCACACCGCGAAGGCGGCTAAGAACTCCGTCAGCTCATTGCGCAGCTCGTCGTCTGTGAGCTCGCCGCGCTCGTCGAATTTGCCAGCCGCGCGCGATACCCGGATCTCGGGATTGACCATGAAGTAGATCTCCTCGATCGTGGCGATCTGCCGCAGCGCAGCCTGGGCGCGCATGGTCCCGTAATAGCCGGTCGATGCCCCCAAAATCGCCGCCGGCTTGCGCTCCAGCACGGAGTCATCTGACGGCCGCGACGCCCACTCGATGACGTTCTTGGTGACGGCCGGGATCGTGCCGTTGTGCTCGGGGGTGACGATGATGAGGCCGTCTGCCTTGCGGATGCTCTCGCGCACCCGCGTCACCGCTTCGGGCGGCGCGCTCTCGTGGTCCACGTTGAATAGCGGTAGCTGCGCGATGTCCATCACCTCGACCCGGACGTTCGGAGGCGTGGCCTTGGCGAGCGCGCGGAGCAGCAATTGGTTGTAGGAGCCTGCGCGCAGACTCCCAGCATAGCCCGCGAAGACGAGCGGTCGGTCGGCCATGGGGGCACCCATTTGTTGGCTCGTGACAAGCGCCCCTTTTCTAAGGCCATGCGCGCGACCCGCGCCGCGGGCTTCATCGGGACACGCCGGATTCCGATAACTTGGAAAAGATGAGGAAGGCCTCGCTCTTAGTTTTGGCGCGCGCGTTCTGCGCTTCACTCCTGCTCGAGCTCGCGCTCTGTGCTGCGATCGCCCGCGCCGATAGCGCCGCGACGCCTGCGCCTACCGGCTCGCCGACGCCGTTGGCGAGCGCATCGCCTATCATGCTCGCCTCACCCGTCCCAACGCCATCGGCTGCTGCCGCTACGCCGACCGCGTCTGCGAGCGTCGTGCCGTTCGAAGAATTCGCCATCAAGTCGCCCGCAGCCAACGCGCGCTTTATCACGCGCGGCCCCGACGGCGCGATGTGGTTCACCGAAAGCGACGCAAACGCGATCGGCCGCGTCAGCCCCAAGGGCGTCATCACGAGCTACGCGGTGCCGATCGCCTCGGCTGCGCCGAGCGTGATCACCGCGGGTCCGGACGGTGCGCTCTGGTTCACCGAGCGGGTTGCGAACCTCGTCGGCAGGGTCACCGTGAAAGGCGCCTTCAAAGAGTTCAAGTTGCCGACACCTTTTAGCGCGCCGCTCGGGATCGCCGCAGGACCTGACGGGAACCTGTGGGTCACCGAGTACATCGGCGATAAAGTCGCACAACTGACGCCGGCCGGTAAGGTCGTGGAGTTCCCCTTGAGCGAGCAGAGCCGTGCAACCGAGATCGCGGTCGGCGCGGACGGCAACCTGTGGATCGCCGAGCAGAACGGGAACAAGATCGGCCGCCTCACGCCGAGCGGCACGCTGACCGAATTCCAACTGCCCGGCGATAATAATTATCCAACGAGCCTCGTGGCAGGTCCCGACGGCAACATCTGGTTCACCGAAGTCGGCAGCGGTCAAATCGGACAGATCACGCCTGCCGGTGTCGCGAAGTTCTACCTCATACCCACGCGGCATAGCGGACCTGGCGGCATCGCCGTGGGTCCCGACGGCAATATCTGGTTCACCGAGACCAATGCAGGACAGCTCGGCACTATCGACCTGACGACGGGGAATATCCGCGAGCTGCCGCTGCCGGATCCGAATGCTGGGCCCGTCGGCATCGCACTTGGGCCCGATAACGCGCTGTGGATCGTGGAGTCGCAGTCGAACAAGATCGCGCGGTACGTCCCCACGCCATAGAGCGGGGCGATTTGCAAGCGCCCCCTACATCGCTACGCAGGGCGATTTGCAATCGCCCCTTACAGGCCTGGCGGCGAATTATTTCAGGTAGTGATCCAGCCAGTCGAGCCAGAGCCGGTAGAGATCCTCGATCCGCACGGGGCCGCTGATTTCGTGGCCCGATTCAGGCCACGCGATGAACTTCACCGGCACGTGGTTGTCCTTGAGCGCGTGGTACATCGCATACGACTGCGTGATGGGCACGCGGACGTCGCCTGTGTTCGAGAAGATCAAGGTCGGCGTCTTGATGTTCTTCCAGTACGTGATCGAAGATTGCTCGCGGCAGGCCGCCATGTTGTCGCCGACCCAGGGCGAGCCGCGCCAGTACCAGATGTCCGACACGCCGGAATCTGAAAGGTCGTAGTCCTCAAGGCAATCGGTGTAGGCAGCCCCTAACACGGCAGCCTTCCACACCTGGTAGTGGCCGATGAGCCACGAGGTCATGTACCCGCCGTTGGACCAGCCGCCCACGGCGACGCGCGAGGTATCGACGATCCCCAGCTTCTCGACCGCGGCGAGCCCGGCCATGATGTCCTTGCCCGGACCGTCACCGCCGTCGTTCCAGGTCGCGTACATGTAGGCGTCGCCCAGGTTGTCGCTGCCGCGGTAGTTCGGTTGGAAGACGAGGTACCCGTGAGCTGCGACCAGCCGTATGTAGTCGTAGAAGTCGGTGTTCGAGCCTTCATTGGGACCGCCGTGGACGCGCAGCACGAGCGGGTATTTCTTGCCCTCGACGTAGTCGGGCGGAAACGTGAGCACGCCGTCCTCTTCAAAGCCATTGGGTCCTACCCACGTGATGCCTTCGTTGCGCCCGTAGTCGAGCGCCGCGATGGCATGGTTGAAGTCCGTCAAGCGCTGCGGCGTCGCGTCCTGCGAGCTCATATAGTACAGCTCGGTGGGCCGCGTCGGTTCGTACCCTGCGAACGCGATCGCTCCGTCGGCGCCGACCGTCGCATCGATATTGTTGTCATTTGCGGGATCGATGTCGCCGAGATCGAGCTTGCGCGGCGGCCCGTCGAGCGGCTGGACCCACAACGAGGTGCGCGTGCCGTCTGGCGCGCCGATCAAGAGCGACTTGCTGTCCGGCATCCAGAACGCGCCGTTCACGTCGCGATCGAGGTGCGCCATGGCGTTCACGCCGTCGCCGCCTTGCGCCGGGGCGACGAAGACGTTGCCCTCATGCATGTCGTTGTCGTCGAGGGAGAACCAGTACGCGATTTTGGTGCCGTCGGGCGAGAACATCGAGTAGTCTTCGAACTTGTCGTGGCTCGTCAATTTGCGGATCTGCTTGGTCGACACGTTGACCACGATGATCGTCGAGCGGTCGCCGTCCCCAAGATGTGCGTTCGGCACGCGCGTGAGAGCGATCTCACGCCCATCCGGCGACCAGGAAAGCGGCACGCTGGTGTCCGGCGTGGCGAGGCTCCACGACCCTTGCGTGATGCGCTGCGGCGCGCCGCCTTTCGCGGACACGTACCAGAGATGCAAGGGTGTGGGCGCTTCGGTCGTGAGGTACGGATCGTCGCCCACTTCGAAATAATCATGTCCGGCATCTATCGCTGCCTGGTTGGGCGCATCGTCTTCCGTGGTGAAGGCGATCCCGCTGCCGTCCGGCCGCCATGCGAAGACGTCTATGCCGTTGGGCACGTCGGTGAGCCGGTGCGGCTCGCCCCCACGCAACGAGAGGACGTAGATCTGATCGTTCTCCTCGTCGGTCGTCGTGTCGGGCGCGATGTAGGCGATCGCGGTGCCGTCAGGATCCCACTCCGGCGAGCGCACGCCCGGCCGGCTGGACGTCAGCGTGCGCTGCGACCCGCTCGCGATGTCGATCAAGACGACCTGCGAGTCATCGTCATTCGTCGCGTAGTTGGGCCGCGTCACCAAGAAGACGATCTGTTTGCCGTCCGGCGAGATGAGGGGATTGGAGACGTCCACGATCGTGCGGACGTCGGAGATCTGGATGGGGCGCGCGTCGGCGTGACGTGGCAGCAGCACGGCACACGCCGCGCAGAGCAGCGCGATGGCACATATGTTTCGCATGTCGCGACGCTACAGGAAAGAAAGTTTTTCTTCCTGCACAAATATGCGTCATGGAGTATTGCTTCGAGCAGGTCGACGTCTTCACGCGCGAGCGTTTCGCCGGTAATCCGCTCGCGGTCTTCACCGAGGCGCAGGGTCTCTCGTCCGCCGACATGCAGCGGATCGCACGCGAGATGAATCTCTCGGAGACGACGTTCGTCACGCCGTCGCGCGTGCCGGGATGCGTCGCGCGCTACCATATCTTCACGCCGGACCGTGAGATGCCGTTCGCCGGTCATCCGACCGTAGGCACCGCGTACGTCCTCGCGCGCAAAGGCTTGATCCCTCGCGGCGCATCGCAGTTCTCGCTCGAGGCGGCGGTCGGTCCCGTGCCGATCCGCTTCGAAGGCCCGCACGACAATCCTAAGGCCCTCTTCTTCACCTCGCCACCGGTCGAGTTCGGTCCGCGCTGCGACGACCGAGCGGCCGTCGCAAGCGCGCTCGGCGTGCGCGTTGCAGACCTGTTGCCAAACGCGCCGGTGCAAGAAGCCGGCTGCCCGGTCAAGTATGCGTACGTGGGTCTTGCTTCCACCCAATCGGTTGACGCCGTGCAGGTGAACCCGCGCGCGTTCTTCGATGCGATCGGCGACCCGAAGGTAGACGGCGTATATGTCTTCGCGCTCCGTCCGCAAGAGCCGCGCGTCTATTCGCGCTTCCTCGTGTTCGGCAGCGCCGGTACGTCCGAAGATCCGGCGACGGGATCTGCGGCCTGTCCGCTCGCCGCGTATCTCGTGCGTTACGGTCTCGTCGAAGAGGCAGCAGCGCTCCGGTTCGTCATCGAACAGGGCACGCAGATGGGCAGACAGTCGTTCTTGCACGCGGCGGTGACGCGGCGCGATGGCGCGATCGAGAAGATTGAGATCGGCGGCAGCGCCGTGTTCGTCCTGTCCGGTACCCTTCCGATGTGACCGCACGAAAAGGAGGCTCGATGATCCATCTCACTTACTACCTCGACGTCATGTCGTCGTGGTGCTTCTACTGCGAACCGAACCTCGACCGACTGCGCAAGCATTGCGGGGACCGGCTGGCCTACGAGTGGCGCATCGCGATGGTCACAGAAGGCGGCCCGAAAGGCTGGACGCACGATCAGATGGAGTGGTTCTACAAGCGCTCGGGGTCGATATCGGGCGTCCACCTCAACGGCGCGTGGAATCAGGGTCCGCACAACACGCTGCAGCCGAACCTCGCCGCCGAGGCAGCGCGCGAACTTGGATGCACGGACGATCGCGTCCGGCGGGCGCTCGCAAAGGCCGCTTTGATCGACGGCATTCCGATCTATCACAAGAGCGAGGCGGTGTCGGTCGCGGCGGAGGCGGGCGGCCTCGACGACGAGCGGCTTTTCAAGACGATGGACGACCCGAAGATCGAAGCACGCATCCGCGCGACTTCCGCCGAGTTCACCGCATATCAGATCGACCAGCGGCCGGGCTTCGTCGTGCAGAGCGACATCGGCGACAAAGTGATCTTCTCGGGAATCTGGAGACTCGAGCCGCTCCAGGCGACGATCGAAGCGATGCTCGCGGACGGCGAAAAGTACGCGACCTTCGCCGCGGCCAATCCGCCGATGCCCGTCGCCTAAGTCCCCTCTCCGCCACCGAAGCGTAAGACGTACTTCACGATGAGGCGGTTGAGCGAGACGGTGGCTGCTGGCGTGCCGTAGTTCACGTAGAGCTCGCTGCCGCTTTGGAACTTCTCGTGGAATCCGGCCGCGAAGTTCACGCCGGGCGACGCGAAGCCACCGTTCCCGTTGATCGAACGCAGCGCGAGGGTCACGTTGGTATCCGAGCCGAGCGACTCGCCGAGCGCCACGCTGCGCAATGTCTGCCCATCGACCCCGAGAACTTTCGAACGTTCCTCGGTGCCGGCGTACACGAGCGCCAGGTTGAGGTGCGTGCCGATCGGGCGCGTGGTCGACGCGTTGAACTGTTGCAGGTAGAACGTTGAGAAGGGACCTTCGCCGTAGAAGAAATCGATCGGCGATGGTGTTCCGTCACGGTAGCCCAACGTGAACGACGATTGGTTGAAGGGCTGCATGATGCCGTCGGTGAGCACGGGATCGTCCAACGAGCTCGACTGTTGCGTCAGGTTCAAGTGGAACAGGTTGTCCGTGAAGATGTCGGTCGTGCCGAAGATATCCGCCTCCTTCACGTCGCCCAGATGGTTGAGAAAGCGGTCGGCGGTGATGAAACCGGTCCAGGTTTTGATGCCGGGGTAGGAGGCGGTCCAATCCGTGAACCCCTGAAGGCCGCGGATGTCGTTCACCGCGGTGTATCCGTCGATCGGGTTGTAACCCGGGCCTATGTCCAGATAGTCGACGTTGAATTCGTAGTTGGGCTTGTGCACGTCGACGAAGCCGCTGCGCGCGAAGGCGAACCCATCGCCCGGATTGGTCGAGAGGTTCATCTGCTCGAGCGATTGATCGTATCCCCAGACGAAGCCGGTCGCGAGGTTGCGCCCGGCGATGCCGCTTTCGACCGTGCTGTCGTTGCCGATGTCGTGGTGCGCGAAAACGCCGTCCACCCAATAGAGGAAGGTGCGGTCTGGAGTGGCGTGCTTGAAGCCGAACGCTTGGTCATCGAGGATATCGGACTCGTCGGTGCTACGGAACGAGAGCAAGCCGAATGATTGGTAGCCGTACGTCCCTTCGACCTTGAGGCCACGGTCGAACGGGCCGATGCTCGGCGAGTAGAACACCTGGTCCGGATTCGCGATGTCATTGCCGAGCGGCACGGACAAGTTGGTGAAATACGACGCTCCTTGCGCGAAGAACGGCCGGTACTCCGTAAGGTTGCGCGGGAACTCTTGGGGGACGATCGTCTGCTGGTCGACCTCGACGTTCGAGAAATCCGGGTTCAACGTGCCGACGGCGGCGATGGTGCTCGTGAGCGGGAAGACGAGATCGAGGCCGTAGTTGCGGATCGACTCTTTGGCAAACGTGTTGTTGGCCTGTTGGAAGATATCGCGATCTTGGCCGATGCTCTCGAGGCCGTAGATCGCGGCTCTGGGTTTCGGGCGCGTCTGCGTGGAGGCGATGTCCAAGCCCGCGAGGGTGGGCCAGTATCGCGCGTCGGTAAGCGGCGGCCAGTTCGGCGGCTGGCCGTCTTGCATCAGACCGTCGTAGGCCCAGGTGTAGTGGTCGCCATCGCCCGCCACGATGCGGATGAAGTTGATGCGCCAGCTCCTGTTCTTGCCGCCTTGCGCCCGCAGATCTTTGAGCGGTATCGTGAACATGGCGACCCAATCGGAGCCGTCGACTGCTGCCTGCGCGTGCCATGGCGGGTCGTATCGCGACGATTCGGTCGCCTGCTGGTAGCGAACGCCGCGCGGGGTCGCCTCGAAGAAGTAGACCTGAGCCCCTGCGCTCGTGTCGATGCCGATACCGACCGCGTCATCTTGGCCGAAGCCGATCTGGTTCGTCGTCTGCGAGGCGTGGATCGCGACACCGGACTGCTGCGCGCGGAACGCGACGTAGAGATTTTGGTCGTCGTACAACAGGTAGGCTGTCGTTTCGAGCTTAGCCGGCCGCCGCGTCGTGAGGTTGAAAAACCCCGTCGCTTTGACGGCCTTAGCCCACTCTGGGTCAGAAAGGTTCGCATCGAACTTTGGACTCTGCGTGACGCGAGCTGCAGGAAACGACTGCGTCCGACCCACCGCTGCGGCGGCCGGCGCCACTGTTGTCGCGAGCGCCGCCGCGCCAAACACGACCGCGCCCCAACAAGAAGCAAAGATTTTCACCTGGGCGCTTTTCTTGCGGCGGCCCTAGCGCCCTTCGCGTCCACACCACTTCGCGAGCGGGAGTTCGCCGGTGCATATGCCATTATGCTGTCGCTTCTTCTGGAGAAGCGAGGTCGGCAAAAGTACTCGCGCGGGACGTAAGCGGAATTTCTCCTGAAAGCAGGATCCGCGCCACTCACGGCCCTTTCAGGCCGCCCATCTAGGCTGATGCAAGACAGGGCTCACGGAGGAGAATCATGACAGAAGACATCGTACTGAGATGCGTGAGGAATTTCGTCCTCGTTGCGGTCGCGGCGTCGCTCCTGTCCGCTTGCGGCGGCGGGGGCAGTTCGGTTGGGCCGGCGATGACCCAGGCGACGAGCCCGACAGGCTCGGGCTCGAGCGTGCTATCGACGCGCACGCTCAAAGGCTCTGAAGGTTTTGTGAATCCCGCCGGGTTCACGGTCTACGTTTTTGACCTCGATCTCACAGACCCGGGTCACTCGCTGTGCAACGCGGGTAACGGCTGCGCGCAGAACTGGCCGCACGTAGCTCCCCCGGCTGGCGTGCTTTCCGGACAATTCTCGAGCATCACACGGGATGACGGCAGCATGCAGCTGAC
>DASPVP010000038.1:0-39595 GCA_035622315.1 Candidatus Acidiferrales bacterium
CTCGTGATTGCCGCTGAGCAAAACCTCTGGAACCTCTAAACCCCTGAAGACGGCCGGCCGCGTGAAGTGGGGCCAGTCGAGCGTGCCCGATGCGAACGATTCATCATCGAGGCTCGCGTGGTTGATGACACCGGGGATCAATCGGACGGCGGCGTCGACAAAAGCCAGCGCGGCGATCTCTCCGCCCGTGAGGACGAAATCACCGAGCGAGAGCTCGCGCGCGCGAACCAAGCCGAAGAAGCGCTCGTCGATCCCTTCGTAGTGCCCGCACACGACGATGAGTCTCTCGAGCGCGCTAAGCTCCTCGGCCGATGCATGATCGAAGCGCTCGCCGGCTGGTGAGGGCACGACGACCGCGCACCCCGGTGGGACGAGCAGATCTGGACCGAGGAGCGATTCCATGCAGGCGATCAGCGGACCGAGCCGCATGACCATGCCTGGGCCGCCCCCGTAGGGCGCATCGTCCGCACGCTCTCCTTCAGGCACGAACTTCCATAGGTCGTGCGTTGCGATGCGCACCAAGTCTTTCGCCTGCGCGCGGCCAAGAATGCTCCCATTGATGGCTGGTTCCACAAAGTCAGGGAATAACGTCACCACGTCGATCCGCATGGTGCAGCGTTTTTCGGATGGCGCTCGAGGCCGCCCTGCGCTCGAGCACGATCGATGAGCGACTACGCTGACGGGCTACGCGCGTTCGAACAGGGCAAGCTCGATCGAGCGCTCGCGTTGTTCAGCGCTGCGATCGCCGCTGGGGACGACATCGCGAATGCCTACTCCAAGCGTGGCGTTTGCCGCGTGCGTCAGGGAGATCCGCAAGAGGCCGAACGGGACTTTCGCGCTGCTCTGACGGCAGACGAGCGTTGCCTCTCGGCGATCGTGAACTTGGGCAACCTCATGCTCGAGCGCGGCGATCTAAAAGAAGCGCGACTCTACTACGCGCAAGCGCTTCGCATCGACGAGACGTACGCCGTCGCGCATTACAACTTCGGTGTGCTCCTGCGCCGCGAGGGCGATATCGCCGGGAGCGTTCACGAGCTGCGTCTTGCAGCCAAGTACGAAGCGCGGCCAGCTGCGGCGCGCAATCGGCTCTCCTTTTGGAAGCGCCGATAACGACTGAGATGGGAAAGTTACGCTTTCGGCCATTTCCTGTCGCCGATTGGCTGGCACTCGATAGACGATCGCCCGCGCCGACGTTTTTTGCGCGGCCCGCTTGGGCCTTGGCGATCGAGCGATGCTTTCCGAACTTCCACCCAGCGCCGCTCGCATGCAGATTGCCCGATGGGATCGAGGCGGTCGTACCGCTCACGCTCGCGCAGGGCCGAGCCCGGTGGAGCCTCTATCAAGGCATGCCCTTCGACGGGTACACCGCCGTTCTCACCGCGGATGGCCTGCTGCCCTCCGAACGCGCCGCTCAGGTCGCGCGCGAAGTGCTTGGAGCGGGTGACGAGGTGCTCTTGAACCTCTGGCCTTTACAGAAGTTCGCCGTCGGGGGAGCCAACGTGCGGATCGCAGCAGAGACCTCCGCCTTGTCTCTTGGCGGCACCCTCGAGGGAGCGCTTGCCGCGATATCGCCAAAAAGCCGCCGCATGGCAGGCCAAGCGCAGCGCAAGGGCGCGGTCTGCGCGATCGAAAGCGGTCCCGGTTCAGCGACCGCCTACCACCGGCTCCTCACAGAGGCCGCGACAGAGCGTTGGGGGCGCTCTGCGCCGACGATAGAGGAGCGCTTCCTCGCGTCCGTTGTCGAGTTCGGGGCCGATGCGGTTGAGATCTGGCTCGTACGTTACGAGGGAGAGCCAGTGTCCGGCGGTGTGGCGCTCTACGGCAGCAGGGAAGTCTCGCTCTGGACGACTGCAACAAGGCCGGGACTTGAGATATTGCGTCCCCACAATCTCTTGCACGCGAGCATCATGGAGCGTGCCGGCGCACGCGGCATCGAATGGTACAATCTCAACTCGAGCTCGGGGCTTGAGGGCGTCCTCAGATTCAAGAAAGCGCTCGGAGCAACTCTGATTCCGTACGAGATCGTCGGACGCCGCAGACCGCTCTACCGCGCGTATCGCACGCTGCGACGTTCGTTCCGGTCGGCCTCGTGATCTCGTCACCGCTGCGATATGGTGTGATCGCGGACCGCGATCGCGTTTTCGCTTGGGAGAGCCGCTGCGTTCGCAGACTGCAGGAGTCGGGACTCGCCGCTCTCGACTTCGTGGCGTGCGAAGATCCAGCTTCGGGTGCAGAGCCCGCTGTCAATGACATCATCTCCGAGCTCGCGGGTGAGGTCGCAACGCACTTTCCACTCGTCGCGCTCGACGAACTTGCCGATCGGGAGGTCCTGCGCCTCGACGCGCGCGGCATTGCGGCAAAAACTCAGGAGCTTGCACTCGACTTCCTTCTGGTCTTTGGAACTCCGGAGGCGCGCTTCGAAGCCGGTCGTGCGACGCGAGCGGGTGCGTGGGCCTTCGTCTCGAGCGATCCGTCGAGCTTTTCGTCGCCCATGCCCTGCTTTTGGGAGATCTACCACGACGAGCCAGTCACCGGCGCGGCGCTCCTGCGCCTCACCGATCCGAGCGCTCTTGGTCTGCCCCTGCAACGCGGTTTCTTTCCCGTCGCTCACGATTCACTGCGTCAAAGCATCGAGGCCGTCTTCACGTTTCTCCCGGAGTGGCCGGTCGATGCTTGCAAGAGAGTCCTCGAGAACGGACCAGATGCCTTCCTACAACCTAACCTACCGACGCCGGCCCGCGTGCTCGGTCTTCCGAGCAAAACCGAAATCCAGAAGTTGCATTCGATCGAAGCGCGCGCGCGGCGCGCGCTTCAACGCGAGCGCAAACACTATCTGATCGAGTGGAACATAGGGATCATGGATGCGCCTGCGAGCGCCTTCATCGGTCGAGACGAGCGGGCGATCGTCAAGCTCCTCCTTCCGAGCCGCAAGAGGCGTTATGTCGCTGACCCGTGCGTCGTCACGGTTCGCGATCAGCAGTACGTGTTTTGCGAAGAGTACCCATACGACACGGGCCAAGGCTTCATCGCGTGCTTCGAAATCCAAAATCGCCACGGCTCGAACCTCGCCCGCGCGATACAGAGCGAGGGGCATCTCTCATACCCGCAAGTCTTCGAGCATGACGGGGCGCTCTATTGCTTGCCCGAGTCGGGCAGCGCGGACAAAGTCGTCCTCTACAAAGCGCAGAGATTTCCTCATCAGTGGGTGCTCGACCGGACGCTCATCGATGGATTCGCTGCGGTGGATAGCACCTTGCTGCGATCGGAGAACAAATGGTGGCTGTTCTGCTCGAGCGGAGAGCGCGGGTTCCGTGCCTTCAACTCCCACTTGTATCTCTGGCACGCAGATAGTTTGTTCGGGCCGTGGAGCCCGCACGCGCGCAATCCGGTGAAGATCGACGTGCGCTCGGCTCGACCCGCCGGACAATGTTTCTACCATGAGGGCGCATGGTATCGACCGGCCCAGGATTGTTCTCGCCGCTACGGCGGTGCGATCAAGATCAACCGGATCGACCAGCTCGACGAGCGCGAGTTCCACGAGACCGTCGTCGGGACCATTCGGCCTCCAACCGGAGATTACGACAAGGGGATCCACACGGTTTCATCGAGCAACGGCCTGACGATCGTCGACGTGCAACGCACCGTCTTCGAGCCGCGCAGTTTGATCAGCGCGACGTGGGCGATGGCGCAGGGGGCCGCTCGAAAGGCGGGAGTTTCCGAACCGGCGCTGACAAGGCTCAAGCGGTGGCTCAAAGGAAGCCGGCCGAGCTAACCTATGCTCGCGTCGCCGTCATAGGTGCTCGGGTCCCACGAAGTCCGAGACGTGAGAGCGGTCTGGAGCGCGGCATCCGAGGTATGATAGTAAAAGCGCCAACTCGGCAGGCTGCAACGGATCGGAGCTGCCTCATCAGCGGCCCGCATTTTCGGAACGCCGCGCCCGATGTTCTCGAGGACGCCGATGCCTTGCATGGCGCATCGTGCTATGGCTGCTCGTAGGAAACCCGAAAGGGCATCATATTCTGGTTCGACAGTTTGATAGTCCACGAGCCTCGCATATCTGTCGTAGCCCTCGCCTTTCACGACAAAAATACAGTAGGCTCGCAAGCTCGAACCCTGCGACGCGGCAAATACCCACAGACCATTCGCTCGAGCCGCGCCGTCGAAGTGCCAGCGCAGCGTGTCACTGCTACGGTTCGCGAGCAGTGCCGCGGGATTGCAGTCGACAAGCGCCTTCCAAAAAAGGTCGAATCGCTCGTCGAAGGTGTCCAGCTGCTCGAGCACATACCGCCGTGGCAGCTTCGCGAGTTGTCTTCTACCGAGGCGGTCCTTGAGCGAGAGGGCGACGCCTGCTGCATTGCCGAGGTGAGCGCTCATCGGCACCCTTAGGCGCGCGAGCTTTCGTTCCACGATGGTCCCATAGCCCATCCTCCAACGCGAACACGTCGCCCAATCGCCCACCGGAATCTGACGCGCAAGCTTGCTCACCAGAGGAGCAGCCATCGGGCCGGCAGTCGTCATCACGCAGAGACTCGCGCCGTGATTGAGATACTCATCAAGCAGCCAAGCGGAATAGCCCCTGTACTCGACGTCGACAGCCCAAGCCCGCGATGCAGACGCGATCACCTCGTCGCCACGGAACGCGTACATCGCCGGGATGCTCATCAAGGTGCCGACGATTTTTCCTTGCGGGTCTTCAAGCACCCAGCCGATCGGCCAAGCTCGGCCGAGACGCGGCCACAAGGGGCCGCCGAGCCACATCTTCGCCCATTCGTCGTACGGTTGCGTCCTCAGCGAGTTGGCGGTTCCGAGTCGCGCTATTTCCTGATAGTCCTCGAGACGAGCTTCGCGCAAAGTAGGTGGACGCAACGAGTCGTTCGTACAACCCGAAGGTTCAACACGGTTTATCATCTGGCCGTATAGCCGAGCGGCAAAGATTGCAAACCCCGCAAGCCGAGGTTTTCCCTCCAGATCAAGCGCTCGTCCGCGAGTCGGAGATCGGAGACTCGGCTCAGGATCGCGTCGAAGGCGATCTGTGCCTCGAGCCGCGCGAGCGGTGCACCAAAGCAGAAGTGCGCTGCCCAGCCGAACGCGAGATGACGATTGTCCGGACGGTCGAAATCGAGACGATCTGGGTCCGGGAACCGGTCCGGATCGCGATTTCCTGCGGCCATCACCGCGATCACCGCCTGGCGTGCACCGATATGCCTGCCGCCGAGCACCACATCATCGGGGGCCAAGCGCGCCGTGTGTTGGCTCGGGCTCTCATAGCGTAACAATTCCTCAACCGCGGCCGGCATGAGCTGTGGCTCTGCTCGAAGGCGCTCTAACTGATCGGGGTTCCGCAACAGCGTTAGCATGCCGTTCGCGATGAGATTGGTGGTGGTTTCCTGTCCCCCGACCATGGTGACGATCGCGTTTGCGACGACTTCTTCGTCGCTCAGGCGGTCGCCGTCTACCTCGCTCGACATGAGGTCGTTGATCAGGCCTGCGCGCGGGTGGCGCCTCTGCGCGCGAATCGCTTCGTAAAAATAGTCCGTGAGGTTTTCGACCGCTGCAGACACGCCACCGATCCGGTCGGGGTTGTGTTGAAAATTGCCCAACATCTCGGCGAACGTCGCCGACCACTCTTTCAGCCTTGCGTGGTCCTCGACCGGAACGCCGAGCATCTCTGCGGTCACGATGGCCGGAAGCGGCGCCGCGAACTCCGCGAGAAGATCCATTCGGCCGTCGCCGCGCGATACGATCGTATCGATCAGTTGCGTCGCAATCCCTTGGATATGTTCCCGCAGAGCGCTGACGCGTGCGGGCATGAACGCGGGTGCGGCGAGCTTGCGGAGTCGCGCGTGCGCAGGCGGATCCATGAACAGCATCTGCTTGACCATGACCTTGGCGATCGGGCCAAGCTCGCTTGCCCCCAAACCCAAAAAGAACTCGGGCGAGGGCGCGCGATCGGCAGAAAAGCGCGTGAGCACCGTGACGACGTCCGCGTACCTCGTCACGATCCAGGCGTGCAGGTAGGGATCCCAGTGCACGGGAGCTTCTTCGCGGAGCCGGCGGTATAATGGGTATGGGTTCGCCAGCACGTCCGGATCGAGAAGGTTGATGAGGCTGAGCGGTACCTCGCCCGGTTGCCGAGCCACTAGGATTGTTCGGTCTGCTGCGAGACCTCGGCAGCGAGCGCTGCCACAGTAGGCGCCTTGAAGAGCTGCCGAAGCGTCAAGCGCACCCCAAATGTTTCGCGCAGCCGTGCGACGAGCTCGACACCCAACATCGAATGTCCACCGATCATGAAGAAGTTTTCATCCGTGCCGACGGAAGGTCGACCAAGCATGGATGCGACCAATGCACCGACGCGCTGCTGCACGCCATTGGCGTGCCCATTCAACATCGGCTGTTTGCCCGCAAGCAGATTCTGCGCATCCGGCGCGGGAAGACTTGCAAGATCGGGCTCGCCCCTCGAGCCTGTCGGGATACCGGGGACAGCCACGAAAAAACCTGGGATCATATAGTCAGGTAAGTCCACGGCGAGCGCTTCCCGAAGCGCGCTGACGTCGAGGGGCACTTCACCCGAGGGTACGATGTATCCGACCAGCGCCGGTCCGACCTCTCCCATGTCGCGCACAGCTACCACGCCTGCCGCGACACCGTTGACGCGACGGAGCGCAGAACTGACCTCGCCTAGCTCGATGCGATGTCCCCGGATCTTGACTTGCTCGTCCAAACGCCCGAGAAACTCGACGTCCCCGTTCGGCAGCACTCTCGCCTGATCGCGCGTGCGATAGATGCGCACGAGTTCGCCTGTGACTGACGCGTAGACGACGAACTGGCTTGCCGTCAGTTCCGGCAAGTTGTGGTAGCCGCGTCCGACCAAGACTCCGGCGATACACAGCTCACCCGCCTCGCCGGTCGGGACCGGCTGGAGGTCCTCGTCAAGAACGAGGATGTAGGCGTTCGTGATTGGCCGGCCGATGGATGGTCGACGCGTGGGATTCGCGTCCGGCGTCACGACGCCCGACGTCGCGACCACGGTGCATTCGGTCGGTCCATAATTATTGACGACGGCAAAAGGCGTCTCCGGCAACGGTCGATGGCGGAGCACATCACCGCCGGTCAACAGCACGCGAAGCGCGGTTTCCGCCGGCCAACTCCCGCGGATGAGTTGTTCGGCGATGGCGGTCGGCGCGAAGCAGAGCGTGATGCCTTCGCTCACGATCCAATCGTGCAATGCCTGCGCAGAGCGACGAGTGAGTTCGTCTGCGATGACGATGGTCGCGCCGCTCGCGAGGTTCGGCCACACCTCCCAGACCGAAGCGTCGAAGCCCAGGTTGGCCACTTGGCTTGCGCGATCGTCGGCGGTCACGTGGAACGCAGCCGCGTGCCAATCGATCAGATTGGCCAAACCGCCGTGCGTGATCTCCACACCCTTGGGCTGCCCTGTCGAGCCAGAGGTGTAGATGATATACGCTATGTCATCTGTTGCGATTTCAGGCTTCGCCACCGAATCGGCAGCGCTGCCCTCGTCTTCGACATCGATCAAGAACCGTAGGCCGGCGGGCAGATCTTGAAAACGTTCGGCGAGGCTGACCGCCGCTTGGGCACCAGCATCTGCGAGAATGGTGCGGATGCGGGCTTGTGGCGTGGCGATGTCGATGGGCACGTAAGCGGCTCCAGCCTTCATGATGCTAAGCATCGCGGCGACGCTGTGGGTCGAGCGCTCGAGGTAAACCCCGACGGGCTCTCCCCGTTCGACGCCATTGGCTTGGAGGCGCGCCGCTAACGCATCCGACCGTTGTTCGAGTTCACCATATGTCAGGGTGCGCACGCCGTCTGCGACCGCAGTATGATGCGGGGCTTTCATCGCATGACGGGTGATGCGCGAGGCGACGGAATCGAGACGGTTTGCGATCACTATAGGCTCTCCGAAGCATAAACTGCTTCGCGGGTTGCTTTCCTTTTATTTGATGAAGAGCGAGTGCCCCGGAGCCTTAGGGCCTAATCGCTTGTGGCCGAGCGGATTGCTGCTCTTTTTCAGTTTTCAGGATGCTTCACTCGAAGCTCGCGTCACCGTCATATGCAGATGGATCCCAGACTTCTGGCGCCTTCAGCTCCGCGACAAATCTTTGATCGGTGGCGGTATAATAGAACTTCCAATTGGGTAGAGCTTTCACGTGCGGCGCCGCGTTATCTAGAGCATGCATCTTGGGCACGCCACAACCTAGATTTTCTAGGAATCCGATATTCTCGACCGAGCAGCGGTTCAGCGCAGCCGTGAGAAAGGCTGCTAGGATGCCATTTTCCGGCTCGAGATACTGGTAGTCGACCACCCGCATCGAGCTCGTTCCGGGCGGGCCGGCATACGCGAGCGCGGGCAACGCAAAGGCGTCGTCCTGGCGGGTAAGGGTGCAGTAGGCCACGAGCCTTCCGTCGACCGAAGCCGTGAGAATCCAGAGCCGCCCTCGGCGAAGAGGCGATCCGAAATGCCACGTCAAGGTCCTCAGGGAGCGATCGGCGAGCAGTTTCTCCGGGTTCAGGCGGACCATATCACGCCAAAAGTCGTCGAAACGGGCATCGAATCGGCCGACGAATTCCACCTGGACTGCTGTCGAGGGCTGACGGAGCGCGGAGGCCGAGATGTCATCGTTGCGGATGTCCCAGTACGAGCCGCGGTCCCATTGTCCGGCGGGCACAGGCTCGCAAAATCGGCGAAATGCCTCATGAGCTGGAACGCTCACGGCCGTATTGATGCACAGATCGACGTTTTTTTGGTGCAGGTATTCATCCATCAACTGCAGGCCTAGCGCTCGGAACTCAGCCTTGACGAACCATGCCCGCGATACCGCGGATATCACTGCGTCGCCCCGGAACGAGTACGGCACCCAGACAGTCCCCATCGTTCCAACGAGCTCGCCGGATCCCGTCTCGAGCGCCCAACCCAGCGGTAAGGCATCGCCAAAACGTTCGCGGAGCGGATTGTCGAGCCAGAGCCGCCGCCAATCTTCCTCGCGAGGCAGATCGAGCGCAAACGAGCGTCCGAGCTGCCGTATCCGTTCGTAATCGTCGAGGGCGAGCGGTCGTAGCTCGGCGTCGGGCGCACTCATCGAAAGAGCTTGTGACCTTCCAGCCAGCGCATGGTGATAGGCGTGCGCTCGTGGTGACGCACCGCAGCGGCGGCGAGATGTTCTTGATCAGGATTGTGCAGAGAAAAACGCCACGCTCCGATGGGCGTGGGCCGCTTGAGGCTGTCGAAGCGCAGCGTCAAACGCTCGTCTGCGATCCCAAGCCCCTTGCCGGTACCTTTGAGGTATGCCTCGCGCGCGACCCACTGGCGGAAAAAGCGCTGCGCCCGCTCGTCCTGGCTCAACTTGCCGAGCCGCACTTGCTCTTCTTTAGAAAGAAAGTGCCGAGCCACTCGCATGATAGCGACATTCCGCGACGTGCGCTCGACGTCCACGCCGACCGGGCCGACGCGAGAGACCACAACCACTGCCCAGCGGTCCGTGTGGGAGAGGTTGAAGTGTAGCGCTTTGAACGCAGTCGGCCGCGCGATGCGCGGCTTCCCGTGAATCCCAGTGCTGAACGTCCAAGCTCCGGGCGCGACATCGACGTAGTAGGACAGCGCACCTCGCAGCAAGACGTGCGCGCCGAGAAATACTGCTTGCGAGGCACGCGTTCGTAGCTGGCCAAGGCGCGTGCGCTCCTCCTCTGAAAGCCAGTGGAGGTATCGCGATCGCAGCACGTGGGACGTCGAGGAGTCGACGCAGAGCTGCCAGGCGTGGACAGCTTTTTCGAGGCTGCGCCACCGGTTCGGCGGGCTCAAGCGCGTGCGAGCCCTAGCGCTTTGGTTCGCCGACTTCGACCACGTCGGCGTTCAGACTCTCGTGCAGGTACTCCATGAGCTGCGGTAAGGTGATGTGCTCGAGCGCCGTGCGTTTTGGTGAGGTCTCATCTTCGCCTTCATCCCGCAGATAGTAGCGGACCTCGAAATCGCCGGCTTCATCGGCGTAGAAGACGATCGCAAAGCCCTTAGCGGGATTCTCGTCATAGATCCGCAGCGCGTGGGGATTGACGATCTCGACCGAATGCGCCGGATTGTGGGCATCGTACAACGTGATCAGGAGCTCGTTTTGGCCCTCGATTTCGAAGCGTGAGACGGTGAAGGTGTTCTTGACGGAATAGAGCTGCTGGCTCGCCCTCTGCCGGGCCGACATCTCGTAGAAGACGCGGTGATGGACGAAGCGCGAGAGCACTTTCTTGAGGGTTGCGAGCGTCCCCACAGGCTCTTCGCGCTGGGTCTTCGTGTAGTAGATCTTCAAGAGCGCACGATTTTCGGGGAGCCGAAAAAGATTACCCCTACCAGCACGGGGAAATACGGTCGCAGCGTATGCTCAGTCCGTCCGACACCGCCATCGTCTTTCTGCTCGCGCTGTTGCTGTTCGGACCCGAACAGCTGCCTAAGCTCGCGCGCCAGCTGGGCGAAGCGATGCGCCACATCCAAAGCACGACCCACTCGTTCATGCACGAGATGGAACGTGCGGCCGACGCGCAGCAAGCGCCCGCGCCGCCACGCGAACCCGAGGTGGAACCTTCGGCTGCTCAGCTCGACGAAAGCCCGTAAAAGCGCCGCCACAAACCGATCACCTTGTACACGTAGCGGATCGTCTCGTCGTAGGGCGGCACGCCGTGATATTCGTCGACGGCCCCTGAACCCGCGTTGTATGCCGCGATCGCATACTCGTATTGGTGCTGCATGTCGTAGCGGGCGTAATGCTCGAGGTTGCCCTTCAACGTCATGACGGTGCCGCGGATGTTCTGGTCGATGTCCTCGACGTCGGTCACATTGTCGTCAGCCGCCGTCTCCGGCATGAGCTGACCGAGGCCGCGGGCACCCGCGTAACTGCGCGCAGTGCGATCGAAAGCGCTTTCAGTTGCGACGATCGCCACGACGAGGCGCGGGTCGATGCCGGCCTTCATGGAGTCGGTGACGATCGCCGAGACGATGTGGCGAGCCTCTCCCTCGTCGATCCCCGGGTTGAAATAGCGGATGGCGTCGACATAGGCGCGCATCGCCTCTTCGTTTGAGACCTTCTGGTAGGCGGTGTAGGCGTCGGCGGGCGCCTGGTAGAGGAGCGCTACAAGCGTACCCGCGAGGGTAACAACCAAGAGAGCACGGACGAATCGGTGCATGCTATACACATCGGTGCGCGGGTGCTATATCTTGAACTGCGCCCGGACGTCCGCGATCTTGTCTTCGACGAACTTGCCCACGGTCTGACGAAGGGCGGTTTTCTGGTCTTCCTCGAGCCGGGAGTAGATGAAGTAACCGGCAGCGGCGACCACCCCGCCGATCAATCCGGCGAGTAGGGTCTTACGGAGTTCACCGCCGCTTCCGTCGCGGTGGCCCGCCTCGTCGGCATAGGCAGGGTTCAAGTCGGTTATCTGTGCCATGTTTGTAATTCCTAAGAGGGCGAGACACGGCCCTGCTTGACGCGCAGGTAAGCGGGATACGATTTGGCGATTGCCCCAAGCCCCGAGACCATGGTCTCGAGAACGGCCTGCGCCCGAGCGTTGCCCGGCCGCGAGAGCGAAAGAGCGTACCGTGCAGGAGTGTCGGCGATCACCGGCGCCGCCCGGCAATGCACCCGTAGGCCGTAGGCGGTCGAGAGCACGAGCGCGCTTATAGCCGCGCACACGATGTCTCGGCCGGCACGGGCAAAGCCGGCGTGCCCGAGCACCTGGAAGCCGACGAGCGAGCCCTTGCGGCGCTCGTACGTGACCTCGAGGCCGATCTTACGGGAGCGCGATGCTTTCAATGCGCAATTCGGTCAGCGGTTGCCGGTGGCCGTGACGGCGACGGACCCGCTTCTTCGGCTTGTAGCGAAAGGCGAGGATTTTCGGGCCTTTGGCTTGCTTGATGACCCGGGCGGTCACTTTGGCGCTGGCGACGAGCGGCGAGCCGACGAGAAAGTCAGAGCCGTTGTGCGCGAAGAGGACCCGTTCGAAAACGACCTCGTTTCCCGCCTCGCCGCCTATGCGGTCGAGGCGCACCACGTCGCCTTCCTTAACCTTGAGCTGCCGACCATTAGCTTCGATCACGGCGAACATGCCACACTTCTCCCGGGCGACGAAGGCCCCGACCGACCTAAAGGTTGGCCGCAACGTGCCTTTCCAAGCCCAAAATTTGGCTGTCCCGGCTCGGAAACCTTACCTTCGTATGCGCAAAGTATTTACAAACACGGGCAAATGGCCTAATATTTAGCATCGGTACGCTTTCCAAAGCGCCGTTTCCGCGGAATTGGAGGTCGGATCTCCCCACTACGTCGCAGGGGGCTGGATGGTTGAAAGCACTTGGTACTCACATCATTGTCGAACTCTCGGATTGCAACTCGCAAATCCTCAGTGACGTCGACCAAGTAGCGAGCGTTTTGGTGGCCGCCGCAAAAGCGGCCCACGCCGAGGTCTTACAGACCGCCTT
Source organism: Candidatus Acidiferrales bacterium (assembly GCA_035622315.1). Taxonomy (GTDB): domain Bacteria; phylum Vulcanimicrobiota; class Vulcanimicrobiia; order Eremiobacterales; family Eremiobacteraceae; genus JAJPHJ01. The sequence goes on from DASPVP010000038.1 coordinate 12,473, forward strand.
TCACCGCTTTTCACCACAAGGCGTGAGCGGTGTTGTCGTCATCGCCGAATCCCATCTGTCTATCCACACATGGCCCGAATACGGCTACGCGGCGATGGACATCTACACGTGCGGCGACAAGACCGATCCCTGGAAGGCCTGCCGGCTCGCCGCATCCGAGTTCCAGGCCAAGCAGATGCTCACCACGGAAGTGCGCCGGGGCATGCCGGATGAAGATGGCATCTATAGCCACGTCGTCGGCAAGCGCTCGAACGGAGTGACGCCCGGTGCCAAAAACCGAAAACTTTCAGTGGTACGTTGAGCAAGTAGGCCCGGGAGAGATCCACGGGCACGCGCTCACCGAGCAACTCGTCTCCGGCCGTTCCCAGTTTCAAAGCTATGCCGTCGTCGTCAGCCCGCTTTTCGGCAAGATGCTGGTGCTGGACGGCGACACCCAAAGTTCAGCGCTCGACGAACACATCTACCACGAGGCGCTCGTGCACCCGGCGTGCGTCGCTTGTGGAGGCGCGCCTGAGCGAGCGCTGATCTTGGGTGGCGGCGAGGGCGCCACGCTGCGCGAGCTCCTGCGCGTGCCCTCCATGCGCAAGGTGACCATGGTGGACATCGACGGCGAAGTCGTGGAAGCATGCAAGCGGCATTTGCCGGAGTGGAGCGCAGGAGCCTTCGACGACCCGCGGACTGAGGTCGTCATCGGGGACGCCAAACAGTACGTGTTCGGCTCGCGCGAGCAATTCGACGTGATCGTCGGCGATCTCACCGAGCCCCTCGACGACTCGCCCTCCGCGGAATTGCACACGCCGCAGATGTACACCGCGATCCGCGCGCGTTTGAGCGCTCGTGGCGCGTACGCCCTCCAAGCATCGATGGCTGGCCCGCACAATTTCGCGCTGCACGCGCGGATGGTGAGGAACCTCAAGGACGTGTTCGACACCGTGTATCCGTACGCGGCGTACGTGCCTGCATTTGACACCGCGTGGGGATTTGCGCTCTGCGCCGGAACGGTGGATATGCGCTCGGAAGCCGGGGCGCAGGCGGCGCAGGTATATGCCACTGACTTCGGCGGTCTGAGCTTTTACGACGCCGAGTCGCATCGTGGGCTTTTCAACGTGCCGAGGTACCTGCGGGAAGCCTACGAAAGCCGCTAAGCGGCGGCCCCGATGAGCATCTTCTGGCAAAACACTCCCAAGGCGCAGCTCCAGCGGCTCTGGAGCACCCTCGTCCACGCGTTTTACATCGACCGAGCTCCGGCCGATGCGACCATCTTCGTGTGCGGATCGCCCCGCAGCGGCACGACCTGGCTTGTGGAAGTGCTCAACCACGCGAACACCTATCGGTTCATCGGGGAGCCGTTCATCGCGGCCCAAGTGCCGATGTCGAGAAGCTTCGCCATACGCCAGTACCTGCGCCCGGAAGACGACGATCCACGTTTCCTCAAGCCCGCCCGGGCGATCTTCGCCGGCAAGATCCGCAACGCGTGGACCGACAACCCAAATCGCTGTTCGCTTCCGCGCGGTCGCTTCGTCAAAGACGTCGGCACGACGATGTTGCTCAAGTGGTTCCGCATGCATTTTCCGAGGCTACCCATCGTCTATATCTTACGCCACCCTTTCGCGGTCGCGGCATCCCGCGTCCGGCTCGGCTACCGCACGGACATGTGGTCGATGTATCCTAGCCAGCCTGCGCTGATGGAAGACCACCTCGGACCATTTTCGGAACTGCTGACGGAGCCAAAGTCGCCCTTTGCGTGCCACGTCATGGACTGGTGCGTGGAGAACTATGTACCGCTGCGCCAGCTCGCGCCCCCGGACGTCACACTCGTGTTCTACGAGCACTTGGCAAACGATGAGAGCCAGGTTCGATCGCTCATAGATAAACTGAACCTTCCACTGACCGACGCTCTGCGAAGCCACTTGCGTCAGCCCTCGCTGTCGACGATAGAGAAGGAGCGAAGGAACGCCGCGTCGTCACATGGCGCCGCTTCCGGATGGCGTTCCTACGTCAGTGGTGAGGATCTCGCGGCGGGGACGCGGATCGTTGCAGCGTTCGGACTGGACAAGATCTACAGCACCGATGGAATGCCCGCTGAAAACGACGCCTTCCGCATATTGCCTCTGCACCCGTGAAACGTAAGCGGCCGTCCGGGTTTCGGACGGCCGCTCGGGTGAGGGATAGAGGACAGTTTCGGACTTACGCGAGGCCTGACTTGATCGCGTAGATCGCGGCCTGCGTGCGAGCCGTGACGTTGAGCTTGCTGAAGATGCGGCTGATGTGGTTCTTCACCGTCTTCTCGGACAGGAACAAGCGCTCGGAGATCTGCTTGTTCGAAAGCCCGATGGCGATCAGCTGGATGACATCTGTCTCGCGTTCCGACAACTCGCTGGGGTCGCCCTTATGGCGGCGCTCGCTCATCCGGCGCAGCATGCTGCCGGCAAGGCGAGGATCCACGTAGAAGTCGCCGGCGTTGATGGCGAGCAGTGCGCGCGAGAGATCCATGAGACCGATATCTTTGATGACGTAGCCTTCCAAGCCGTACACGAGGCTGCGCTCGAGCAGCGCCTGCTGCGCGTTCATCGAGAGCAAGCAGATCTTGCCCGTTGGGTGCGCTTCGCGCAGCGCCTTGACCGTGTCCACAGGGTCGCCTTTTTGAAAATCGACATCGAAGAGCGTCATATCAGGTCTCGCCGCGGCGATCCGATTAACGTCGCAGGTATCGATGCACTCGGTGAGGACCTTGAAGCGATCGTCCTTCGCGAGTACCTGGCAGAGTGCTTTACGGAAGAGCGCCTGCTCTTCCAGCACCGCGATGCGCACCGATTCCGTAGCCATGAGTACCTCCATCCCTAGTTATTGCGCATAAAGGTGAATGAGTAATTCAGCCTCGACCTTACAGTACAGTAAAGTACTTATAGCACAGTGACTTTTTTGGTTGTATCCCTGAAATCTGGGGAAAGGCCCATATGAATTAGGGAACAACGAACCAAAGCGAACATATGTATCAGTGCTGCTGTGTATAATACCGTTCCCGAATTAACTGGCCATAAAACTCTCATTGCAATCTTATTAAGGCCTGCAGGCCTAGAAGCTGGTTATTTGGGAATGTAACACTTGCAGGGCCGAGCAGCGCGAACATTATCCACAGTATCGCGCGCTGTCCACAGACCGAGAAGTCCATCGGATCGGACGAGAGTGTTCTAGGTCTTTGGTCCCGCGGCTTGCGAATCTTGGAGCAAAGGACGTTTTCGCCCGCCATGAAGGCAAAGCTTCGGACGTTTGCCACGACGCTTATCGTCGCGCCCCCCAAAGGTGTGCACAGTCGCCAGATGCCGGGCGTCGTCGTCATCGACGGAGCACGTCGCATACGGCTTGCGAACCATGCAAGTGTCGCCATGCTTCGCCCGCTCGCGGGAGGCGAACTCGAGCTCTCCTCGGGGGGCGAGCTGCCGACCACGCTTCAGGCGCTTCTGGATGAAATCGAAGACCGGCTCGCGATCGGGCAAGACACCTGCACCGTGATGGTCCCCTCGTGCGACATCTGCGTGCGCGCATGCAGCGTGGGTGGCAGCTACGAGGCGAGCGTCATGCTCTTGATCGAGCGCGCGAGCCGCGAGGACGTCGTGCGCAGCGCCCTTGCGAGCTACCCGCTCACGCCACGCGAGGCAGAGGTCGCGGGCCTGGTCTTGCGCGGCTACTCAAATCGCCGCATCGCAGACCATCTCGTGCTCGCCGAGTATACGGTGGAGGACCACCTCAAGCGCATCTTTGCGAAAGTCGGCGTCCGTTCGCGCTCCGCGCTCTCGTCCAAGATCCTCGGCATCCGCGACAAGGAAGAAGCCGCAGGCTAAGAACGGCGTAGGCTAGGACGGTTTTGGCGTGTCGCCGAAACCTTACAGATGCTCACGCAGCCCCGCGAGACGGCGCTATACAAGACGCACGTCGGCCTCGGCGCCAAGATGTCCCCCTTCGGGGGATTTCTTATGCCCATCGTCTATTCAAGCATCCTCGACGAGCACGACGCGGTGCGCACTGCGGTGGGGATGTTCGATCTCTCGCACATGGGTCAGTTCATCGCGACGGGCGACGGCGTTGCGGCGTGGCTCGACCGTCTCACGGCGAACGACGTCGCGACCATGCGCCCCAATCAAGCCCGCTACAACATCTTCACGAATCCGGCGGGGGGAGCGCATGACGACGTCATCATCTACCGTCTGGACGGCCGCTGGCTCGTCGTGGTCAACGCCGCAAACACGGCCAAGATCTGGGAGCTGCTGAGCGGGTCCAAGCCGGTCGACGTCAAGCTCGACGACCGTACGCCGCGCTCGGCGCTCATCGCGCTGCAAGGCCCCAAAGCAGTGGCGCTGCTCCAGACGATGTCTGACCTCGATCTGTCTACTGTGCGTTATTATTACGCGGCTGACGCGAAGGTCAGCGGAGTGGCGGCGGAAATCGCGCGCACGGGTTACACCGGAGAAGACGGCTTCGAGGTTTTCATCCCGGCTGAGAAAGCAACGGAACTCTGGGACCGCTTCCTCACTGACGGGCGCCAGTTCGGACTGCGGCCGGCGGGTCTTGGGGCGCGCGACGTGCTGCGTTTGGAGGCCGGCATGCCGCTGTACGGCCACGAGCTCGACGAGAACATCTCCCCGCTGCAGGCGAGCCTGAATTGGGTCGTCAAATTCGACAAGGAGTTCACGGGGAAGGCAGCCCTGCAAGCGCAGCGTGCGGAAGATACTTACGATCGGATCGCAGGTCTGGTGATGGAGGGTAAGGCTCCAGCGCGTGCCGGCTACCCGGTGTTGAGAGACGGCACGCCGGTCGGAGAGATCCGTTCGGGTTCTCCTGCACCGGCGCTCGGCGGCAAGAACATCGCGACCGCCCTCGTGCGCAAAGACGCCGCGGCTGCGGGCACGCCGCTTGCGGTGCAGATCCGCGGCACGGCGCATCCGGCAGTGACAGTCGAGATGCCGTTTTACAAACGCAAAAAGTGATGTAGGGGGCGGCCGTCACGTCGCCCCGATGGAGGACGAAGGTGGCGCAGCCGAGCGATCGCTTTTACACGAAAGAACACGAGTGGGTGAAGTTCGACGGCAAGAACGCGGTCGTCGGGATCACCGATTACGCGCAGTCCTCGCTGGGCGACATCGTGTATGTCGAGCTGCCGAAACCGGGTGCATCGCTCGAGCGCAGCAAGCCGATCGGCGTCGTGGAATCCGTCAAGGCCGTCTCCGACATCTACGCGCCCATCGGTGGCACCGTCAGCGAGGTCAACGCGGCGGTTGAGGATGATCCCGCGAAGGTGAACGGCGACCCATTCGGAGACGGCTGGCTCGTGAAGCTTTCCGGCGTCGACAGCGCGGACAGGAGCGGACTCATGGACGCGGCTGCCTACGACGAACTGGTCAAGTCGCTCTAAACGAAGCAGATCGTGTACGCACCCCACACGGACAAAGACATCCAAGCGATGCTCGAGGTCATTGGAGCGAAAAGCCTCGAAGCCCTCTCGTCGCTGCCACCCGGGCTGAAGATCGAAAAACCGCTCGACATCGCACCCGCATTGCCAGAAGCCGAGGCGTACGCGCACATCAAGGCGCTGGCCGAGGCGAACACGGCGGCACGCATGATCTCGTTCCTCGGCGCCGGCGCATATCGCCACTACCAGCCGCCTGCCGTACCATGGTTCGCCACACGATCGGAATTTCTGACCGCCTACACGCCGTATCAGGCCGAGGCCAGTCAAGGCAGTCTGCAGGCCATCTTCGAGTGGCAGACCTACATCAGTCTGCTCACCGGCATGGACGTGAGCAACGCATCGCTCTACGACGGGGCCACGGCGCTTGTGGAAGGCGTCATCATGGCGATGCACGCCAACGGGCGCAAGAAAGTGGCGGTCAGCCGCGCCGTCCATCCGATGTATCGCGCGGTTTTGGATACCTATGCGGCTGGGATGGGCCTCGAGATCGTGGAGATCCCGCTCGGCGCGAACGGTCTCACGGATGCGAGCGCGGTGGACGTGTTGGGTGCCACCTGCGTAGCCGTCCAATCGCCCAACTTCTTCGGATGCATCGAAGATATCGCTGCGTTCGCGAAGATCGCGCACGATGCGGGGGCATTGTGCCTCAGCGTGACCGCTGAGGCGATGTCGCTCGCGGTGCTTAAGACGCCGCGCGAATGTGGCGCCGATATCGCGCTCGGAGAAGCGCAGTCGTTCGGATTGCCGCTTGGCTATGGCGGCCCGTATGCCGGCTTCATCGCATCGACGAAGGAGCACGTACGCCGGCTTCCCGGCCGCCTCGTCGGCGAGACGAAGGACGTGGATGGCAAGCGCGCCTTCGTGCTGACGCTGCAAGGCCGCGAGCAACACATCCGCCGTGAGCTCGCCACCTCGAATATCTGCACGAACCAAGCCTTGTGCGCGCTCATCGCCACCGTCTATTTGGCTACCGTCGGGAGCACCGGGCTGCAGGCGATCGCCGCCGCAAATCTCAAGCGCGCGCGCGAGCTCAGAGAAGCGCTCTGCCGGTTGCCGGGATTCGCAGCCGCGTATGACGCCCCGACCTTCAATGAGTTCTGCCTGCGCACGCCCGTCGTGGCAGAGCCGCTGGTGAAGAGACTCGAGGCGCACGGGATTCTCGCCGGCTTGCCGCTTTCTCGTTTCTACCCTGAGCTCACGCACCACGTGCTCGTCTGCGCCACCGAACTGACCACGACCGAGGATATCAAGCGCCTCAGCCTCGCGCTCGCGAAGGAGACCGAACGTGCCGTCGCTGCTGTTTGAACAAGGTGCGCCCGGTCGCGGCAACCGCTTCGTCGCAGATGCCGGCGAGGCCAAGCGCTATCTCGATCCGGCGCTCGTGCGCAAGGATCTACCCATCCCCGATCTTGCCGAGATCCAAGTCGCGCGGCACTTCATGGAGTTGTCCAGCCGCAACTTCTCGGTCGACCGCAATTTCTATCCGCTCGGCTCGTGCACGATGAAGTACAATCCGAAGCTCAACGAAGCGGTGTCGAGTTTTCCCGGTTTCACGGACCTGCATCCGTTCGCCCCGGACGACGGCGCGCAAGGCGCGCTCGAGCTCCTCTGGGATATGGAGCGCACGCTCGCCATGCTCTTCGGAATGGCCGAGTTCTCGCTGATGCCGGCCGCGGGCGCGCATGGCGAGATCACGGCGATGCTCATGGCCAAGAAGCATTTCGCTGCAATCGGCCAGGGCGATCGTGACGTCTGTCTCGTGCCGGACACCGCGCATGGCACGAATCCCGCAAGCGCAGCGATGGTGGGCTACCGCGTCATCGCAATCCCCTCGACCAGCCGCGGAAGGACGGACGTCGCCGCGTTGCGGAGCAAGCTCGACGGTTCGACCGCGGTGTGCATGATGACGAACCCGAACACGCTCGGCCTGTTCGAAGACGACATCATCGAGATCACCAAAGCCGTGCATGACGCAGGCGGATTGATGTATTACGATGGCGCGAACGCGAACGCGATCGTCGGCCTCACGAGGCCGGGCGACATGGGCTTCGATCTGCTGCACCTCAACTTGCACAAGACCTTCTCGGTTCCGCATGGCGGAGGTGGACCGGGTTCGGGTCCCGTGGGCGCGAGCGCCGCGCTCGCCAAGTACTTGCCCAAACCGCTGGTCGGCCGCGCGAACGATGGCAGTTTCAAACTCGACTGGAACCGTCCCCAGAGCATCGGTCCGGTGCGCGAGTTCTGGTCGCACTTCTTGGCGATCGTGCGCGCCTATGCGTATATCATCGTGCACGGTGAGGAAGGCCTGCGGCGCAACAGCCTGCTCGCGGTGCTCAACGCCAATTACGTGCGTGCGAAGATCAAAGACGTGCTCACCGTGCCGTACGAGGATTTCTGCCGCCACGAGTTCGTGTGTTCGGCGGAGACGCTGAAGAAAGAGACCGGCGTGCGGGCCCTCGATCTCGCCAAAGGCTTGCTTGACGCCGGCGTGCACGCGCCTACCATGTATTGGCCGCACGTGGTGCCCGAATGTCTCATGATCGAACCGACGGAGACCGAGACCAAAGAGACGCTCGATGCATTCGCCCAGTCGCTGCACGACTTGGTCGAGCAGGCGCACGAGAACCCTGCATCGATGGCGGAATTGCCGCTGCACACGCCAGTGCGCCGCGTGGATGAAGCACAGGTGGGGCGTCAAGCGAACAAGGGCATCGGTTTGCGCTGGGAACCCTCCGCAACCTCCGCCGAGCGATGAAACGCCGGCGCAAGCGTGCCTCGGGGGCAAGCGGACAAAAAGGTTCGCCGCCACAGGGCGCGCTCTTCAACGGTGCGCCGGCCCAAAAACCGCGCGCTCGAGTCCTGTACGAGCGCTCTGCGGGCGGGCTCGTGCTCAAGCGCGAGCGGGGTGCTTACTTGGGGCTCATCATCGGACGCTCGACGCCGCGCATCTGGTCCTTGCCCAAGGGCCACGTCGAGCAGAACGAAACCATCGAGGCCGCCGCCGTCCGCGAGGTCGCTGAAGAGACCGGTATCACAGGCACGATCGTGGTCAAGCTGTCGGACATACGTTACTGGTTTTACGCGAACCGCACGAAGCACGCCAAGATCGTGCACTTCTTCTTGATGCGATATGTGGGAGGAACGCCCACTCCGTTGTTGAGCGAGGTGGACGAGGCCAAGTGGGTGCCGCTCGACGAGTTGCCGGACGCGCTCACGCACGTCAACGAACGGCGGCTCATCGAGATCGCGCAGAACATCGTCCGGGAGAAGCTTCCCGCCGCCCTCGGCTTCCGTTAAACGCATGACACTCAAGGATTGCGACAAGCCGCTGATAGATACTCAGACAACATGGAGGTAGCCCCACGCACATCAAGACGCATCGGATCGCTTGTTGTATCGCGGTGAGTTTGTGTTTCGGACTTGCCGCCTGCGCGAAGCACGCGGTTCCGCAGGTTCCGACGCCGACGCCATCACCCACCGCGCCACCTGTGTACAGCTTGCTGAACGGCATGCAGATCGCGCCCGGCTCGGATCGCCATCGCATCGCGGCCGTGATGATCGACAACTATCCCTACGACGCGCGCCCGCAGAGCGGTCTGCACGACGCGGACATCGTGTACGAGGTCGAAGCCGAGGGCGGCATCACCCGATACATGGCGCTCTTCTTAGAGAAGACGCCGAAAAAGATAGGACCGGTCCGCAGCGCGCGGCTGTACTTCGTCGACCTGGCCAGGCCGTACGATCCGCTCTACGCTCACGCCGGAGAAAACGACGACGTGTGGGGACCACTCAAGGATCTGCGTGAGGACGGCTTCGCCGACATGGACCAGATCGTGGGCACGCCGGAAGCGTTCTGGCGCGATCCCACGCGCGACATGCCGCACAACCTTTACACCTCGGTCGCAAAGATGCGCACGACCGCGCCGCTCTACGATTATAAGGATACTCCCCTCGACGCCGAAGAATTTGCCTTCACGCCCGATCCGCCGCAGCAGGCACTATCGCCGGACGTGCTCTTCACCTTTTGGCTCGGCTATCAGGTCCGTTTTCGCCCGGCGGGAACGGGCTACGTCCGCATGATCGGCCCGAACGTGCAGCACGACCTCGGCGACAAGCGACCGTACATCGTTTCCGACATCATCGCCGTCTGGATCCCGGCAAGGGTGATGGACAGCCTCGGCGATCTGCAGATGGACGTGTACGGCAAATTCCCCGCAGTGCTCGTGCGCAACGGTGTCGCGACCAAAGGATCGTGGGTCGCACCCGGGCCCAACACGATGCCCGAGCTCCTCGACCAGCAAGGCGACGCTATGCCGCTCGCCCCCGGGCAGATCTACATCGAGGTGTTGCCGCAGGGCGGTACGCTCGCGAGCGGGAAGAACGTATGGTCGTATTGAGCGTGGAGGGGGAGTCGACATAGCGGACGGTCCAACCGGGTTACTCGTCAAACTCGACGTTTTTGACGGACCGCTCGACCTTTTGCTCCAGTTGGTCCTCGCGCAAGACCTTGATATAACCAAGGTCTCTCTCGCGTCGGTCTGCGAGCAGTACCTGGCCTACATCGACCTCATGGAATCGCTCGACATCGAAGTGGCGAGCGAGTACCTGGTCATCGCGGCCACCCTGACCTTCATCAAGTCCAAGAAGCTGCTGCCGCCCCCTCCGCCGCCTTTCGTGGACGAGCTGGCCGAGGAAGCCGCGGCGGCCGAGCAGGCTTTGCGCGAACGGCTCCTCGCATACCAGCATTTCAAAACCCTCGGCGCGGACCTGAAGGAGCGCTTCGAACTCAACCGCTCGTACTATACCCGCGCTTCCAGCCACGAAGACGGACTCGTCCAGCGCTACAACCTCAAGCCGCAAATGCTTGCGGCCGCGTTCGCGCACGCTCTGGATGCGGCTGCCCAGCGCCCCATGGTCGTCAAGCGCGAAACCTTCTCCGTGGTCGTCAAGATGAACTACCTGCTGCGCGAGCTGCGCCGCGGCTCGAGTCTGAGCTTCTTCGCGCTCGTCGAGCGCTGCGAGCGGCTCGAGATCGTCGTGACCTTCCTGGCCGCGCTCGAGCTTGTCCGCGCGCATAAAGCGCTCTACGAGCAGTCGGCGCCTTTTGGCGACATCGTCTTGCGGGCCGCTCCGAAAGAAAGCGTCGCACAGCTTGCCGAGTCTGCGTAACCGCGTCGAGGCGGTGCTCTTCGTGGCGACCGAACCGGTCAGCCTCGATCAGCTCTGCGAGGCCACAGGCGAACCATCCCGGCGGGTGCTCGCCGCCTTGCGCGAGCTGCGCGAGTCGCTCGAGGATCGCGGCATCGCCTTGCGCGAGATCGGTGGGGGATATCGCTTGCATTCGCACCCGGATGCCCGCGAGGATGTGGAGCGCTATCTGCTGCCGCCTAAGACGTACATGTCGCCCGCCTCGCTCGAGACGCTCGCGATCGTCGCCTACCTGCAGCCGGTCACGCGGGCGGAGATCGAGAGCATCCGTGGCGTGAACGTCGACGGCGTGATGGGGACGCTCGAGGAGCGCCAACTCGTCCGCGAGCTCGGGCGCAAAGATGTCGTCGGCCGGCCGATCCTGTACGGAACCACGAGCCAGTTCCTCGAAGCGTTCGGATTGCGCTCCGTCGACGAGCTGCCGCCGTTGCCCGAGGACGCGCCACGTCGCGTCAACGGACAGGTGATCGCGTTCCCGCAATCGCAAGCCAAGGCGGCGGCGATCGAGCAGATCCACGAGTCGATCGAGGGGCACGAGGATGAGATCCACGCCAAAGCCGATGCCAAGCTCGACGACAGCGTGGCCGACGAGCTCAAGCGAGCGATGAATGGATCGTCGTGAGATTCGGCATCCACGTCGGCATCGGCGGAGGCTTCGCTAAGACCATCGCCGAGGCGCTCGCCGACGGTTGCGAGTGCATCCAGATCTTTGCCGGCAACCCGCGGGGCTGGCGTACGACGCCCTACGACCCCGCGGCGTGGGCGAACTTCGCGAAAGAGCGCAAGGCGCACGACATCGCGCCGACCGTCATCCACACCTCGTATCTCATCAACCTCGCGGCTGCCGACAAGCAGCTGCGGACGAAGAGCGCAGGTCTCGTCGCTCACGACCTCGACGTCGCGGCGCGCGGCAAGATCGAGTACGTCAACACGCATTTGGGGAGCTACGGCGCGCAACCCCGGCAAGCGGGCTTCGACCACATCTGCACGTTGCTCGCCGCGCTCGTGAAGGCAACGCCTCCTGGTCCGATGCTGCTGCTCGAGAACTCGGCTGGTGGCGGCAATAAATGCGGCGGCACGCTCGAAGAGCTCGGGCAGATCCTACGGGGCGTGGGCAGCAAACGCGTCGGCGTGTGCTTGGACACGGCGCACTTGTGGGCGAGCGGTTATGATATCGTGAGCAAGCCAGGATTCGCGGCGTTCTTGCAGCTGGTCGACAAGCACATCGGTTTTGACCGCGTTCGCGTCCTGCATCTCAACGACACGCAGGTGGCGCTCGGCGCCAAACACGATCTGCACTGGCACATCGGCAAGGGTCGCATCGGCGAAGCGGGTTTTCGCGCGATCCTCACGCGGCCGGAGTTCGCGCACGCGGCAGGGATCTGCGAGACGCCGGACCACGAGCGCGACCGCGAAAACGTGAGCGCCGCGCGGCGCCTGGCGGGTGGCCGCAGGTCCGGCGGCCGCGCCGCCAAGAAGAGCAAGAAAACGTAACTTTTCGGGGCTGGCGGCGGTAGTCATGGCGGCAAGGGGCAGAGCATGAATCGCAAATGGATGATGACGGCCGTCGCGTTGCTACCGTGGCTGGTGCTGCTCGCAATGCTGCCGCTCGCGGCGCTCGCACGCGCGGGGGGCGGTCAGAACTACGGTGGCTCCGGCAGCGGCGGATTCGACAGCGGCGGCGACGACTTCGGCAGCGGCCTTTTCTCGCTCTGGCCGCTCTTGTTCTTAGGTCACGGCACCGGTTTTGGAACCGTCCTCATCATCTTCATCCTCTATTCGATGTATCGCCGCTACATGCGCAGTCAGGGCTCGACGATGGGTCCGATGCGCGAGGCGTGGTCGCCGACGCTCTCGGGCGGCCTCACGAACGACGATGCACGCGGTCCGATCGCGGTCGCGCCCCGCATGCAAACGGCGAGTCCCGACGAGATCGCGGCAGGCATCGCGGCCATCAAGGCGCACGATCGGAATTTCGACGAGACGGCCTTCTTGGGCCGGGCGCAGACCTGCTTCTTCAAGCTGCAGCAGGCCTGGCAGGCGCGCAACCAAGACATCGCCCGCGACTGCGAGACGGACGCGCTTTACGAACGCCACAAAATCCAGACCGACCAGCTGATCGCCAACCACCAGATCAACATGCTCGACAACATCGTCATCGGACACGCCGCCATCGTGGGGGTGAATGCGGGGCACCCATACGATTCGATCGTCGTGGCCATCAGCGCGAGCATGTCGGACTACACGGTGGATGAGAACACGAAGCAAGTCGTGAGCGGCAACCAGTTCCAGCGCACCTTCACCGAGCGATGGACCTACATCCGCCGCGCCGATGCCACGAGCACCGTTGGTCAGACGCAGCTCGCAAGTTCGTGCCCGTCCTGTGGCGCCCCGTTGAGCCTGCAGAACGGCAGATGCACGTATTGCGGCGCGTTCGTGAAGACCTCGTCGTCCGACTGGGTCGTCGATTCGATCGAGCAACAATGACTGCGCCCGGCCCGAAGGTCCCGCGCCCGTCAGAGCGGCGTCAGGCGCCCCGCTTCAATATCTCCTTGCCGGTGACGTTCACCGTCGTCGATTCGGGGCGCTTGTGCGCGGGCATGGTGGATAACATCAGCTTGGGCGGCGTCTTGCTGCTCACCGACGAACCGCTCGAGCAAGAGGCGCGGATCGTGATCCACATCCCCATCGCAGTCGACGCGACCGTGAACATCGACGCGGCGATCGTGCGCACGTCGAGCCTCGGCGAGGTCGGGGTGGCCTTCATCTCGCTCGGGGATGATGAGATGGCACGATTGGCGGAGTTGGTGGATCAGCGCACCACGCAGCAGCACTGACGGAGCACAAGCGGATGGCTGTCCACGTCTACGGCATCAACCACATCGCGATCGAGGTGACCGACCTGCGCAAGGCGGTGGCTTTCTACGAGGATGTCTTCGGCCTCGAGCGGACCGACGAAGGCGAAGGCGACGCTTTCTTCAAGATCGGCGAGCATCAGTTCTTGGCCATGTTCGAAGTCGACGAGATGAGCAAGGATGCGACGCGGCACTTCGGGCTCATCGTGCGCGACGAGCGACAGGTGGCTCTTGTGCGCGAGAAAGTCCAAAAGAAGTACAAGCTCAAGGTCAACCGCGGCTTTCGCTGCGATTTCTATGACCCGTTCGGCAACCGGGTGCAGGTCGTGGACCTGCACGACGAATCGCTCGTCTGGCTGCTGCCCTATCAGGAAGTCCAAAAAGCCGGCATCAAGTTCTGATCAGCGTTCGAGGATCAGGCGATTGCCGCCGTAGTCGAAGAAGACGGCGTTGAACTGTTTCAACGCGCCGCTGCCGATCAAACCATCCGAGGCGGTGCCGCCGAACGCTCCCGCTTCGCGCGTGATGACCTCGGTCGGCACGTCCGTGATGTCGAACTGGCCGAGCTTCAGACGGTCGATCGAGTAGAGACGCGTCGGCATGTCGCCACCGGCCCCCGATGCGATCGTCGCGCTCTCCTCGTAGGGCTCGGTGAAGTCCGAGCGGTGCAGATCCGCATACTCGGGGTAGAGCACGAGCGTGGCACTGCTCCCAGTGTCCACGGTGAACGTCCCTTGGTCTGCATCGCCGATCACAGTCGATAAGAGCGGCACGCGCTTTGCGGTGTCGATGGTCAGGACCGCGCCCGTGCCCGTGTAGGAAAACGCACTGGATTGGATCAGGCGCAACTCGTAGCGTGGGAACGAGATGCGCGCGACGAGCGAGCAGAAGAGGTCGTAGCCCAGCACGCCGTCGATGCCCTCATGCGACAATCTGCTTGGAAGCCGCAACGGGATGGCTTGGACGAAGAAGGGCGAGTAGACCACGCCACCGATGTTCAAGGTGTCGATGCGCGCGACCGTACCCGTCATGAGCGCGGCTCCTTCCACGTGTGAGATGCCGCCGGTCGCAAGCCCAAAGCGCTTGGCCGCGTCCTCATCGAGGATGGATGTGGTACTCCCTGTGTCGATGATGAAGCGCGCAGGATGGCCGTCGACGAGCACCTGGCAGACGATCAGGTCATGCGGCGAGTCGAACGAGAGCGCGACCTGCGTGTTCCCAGCGGGAAAAGATGGCCGGCGCTGCGCCGGCGGATCGAATTCGTTCTTGCTCTCGCCCACGAAAGCGACGCTGTCCACCGTGATGCTCGACGCATCATCAGGACCGCTCATCTGGATGTCCGTCGGCACCGCCACCCCATCGAACCGACGATAAGCGAGATACCGGATCGTCTCTCCGTCGACATCGGCGCCGTCGAGCAGCCCAGTGCTCTGATCGAAGTAGACGACCGCGCTTTGATCCTGCATGGCGACGTCGACCGTGTAGGCTGGGTGGCCGTCGATCGTGGCCGTGCCCGTGACCTCTGAATCGTGCTCCTCGAAACGCAGATCGTTGAGCTTCACGAGGCGCGCGTCCATCGATTCGTGATGCTGAGCAGGCGCGGTTTGCACGTTGCCGTTCTCGTCTTGCACCCAATCTTGCGTCAGATTGCTGCCGTCCGTGATCTGAGTCAAAGGCAACGTGTACGTGCGCCGATAGCGCCCGTCGCGCGCGGCGGTGATATCGTACATCGCGGTCTGCCCGTTGTCGTCGATCGTCCCTGACCAGTGTGCGACAAGCGACGGGAGGCGGCCCATGGCCTCTCGGTGCAGGGCCAAGATGGCGGCGACCGGAGGCAGCGGCAGCGCAGGCTGAGGCGTTGGCGTGGGTAAAGCGGCACGGGCTGCCGCCCCGACGAATGCGGCGGGGAGTATGAGGGCTATGAAAGCTGCGAAGCGCCGCGTCATAGGAAGAAGTTCGACGGCGCGAGGCGGGCTGCCCGCGACCTGGCTCGCCGGGACGAAAGTGCGGCTGCGCCCCATCGAGCCCCAGGACGTGAAGATGCTGCAGCGTTGGCTCAACGAGCCTACAGCTCAAGAGTGGCTCGGCGCTCTTCTGCCTCAGTCGCAGCGGGAGGTAGAGCGCTGGGCTGCGCGCATCTCCACCGATCCGGGGAGGCCGAGCTTCATCATCCAGACGGCTCGCGGGGCGGACATCGGGCTCGCGTTGCTACTCGTGAAAGACGCGCAAGCCGAGCTCGGCATCGCGATCCACGAGCCGAGGTTTTGGGGCCAAGGCTTGGGCGAAGAGGCAGTCCGGTTGCTCGTCGATGGCGCCTTTCGCGTGCTGCCGCTCCAGCGGATCGAGCTGCGCGTGCTGCCGTACAACGAGCGCGCTATCAGGGCGTACGAAAAGGCCGGCTTCTCGCGCGAAGGTCTGCTGCGAAAGGCCGCCTACCACATGGGCTCGCCCCGCGATCAGCTCGTCATGAGCATCCTCCACGATGAGTGGCTCGTGCGACGTGACTCGTGACGCCGCGCGCATCCCTACCGCCGCGATGCGCATTCGGCCGCTCCGCCGAGCGGACGTGCCGATTATGCGCGATGGTTTTGCGTCAGGAGTGGCCGCGCAGACAACTCGCTGGACGTTCCCGCGGTCGTTGCCTTCGATGCTCGGATGGTTCGATGACATCGAGCGAGCGAAGGGGCACGACGTTTTCGCGATCCTCGTGGAAGGTCGTGTCGTTGGTATCACGAGCCTGCGCCCGCCTCGCTACAGCGGCCGCGAGCTGACGATCGCCATCTTCGATCCGGGCATGCGGGGTCGTGGTGTGGGCACATTTGCTGTGACGACGCTCTGCGAGTATGGCTTTTCAGTCCTGCGGCTGGCGCGCATCGAGCTAGGCGTCTATCCCTCTCATCATGCCGCCATCGCTTGTTACGCGAAATGCGGTTTCAAGTACGAAGCCCTGTTGCGACGCTTTCTCTACCAAGATGGGGCCTGGAGAGACGGCATGTGGATGTCGCTGCTGCGCAGCGAAGCGAAAGGGCGGTCTGCGATCGGTCGCGATAAGAAATAGAGGGGGCGATTTTTCAATCGCCCCCTACAAGCCAGGTTGGAGATGTAGAGGTTATTGGTAGATGCTGCGCTGGATCGCCGGCAGATGCGGATTGCGCCACATCGAACCGTCAGCGAACTTGATGCGCAGGGGGACGCACACCGGCAGGCCCGTGCCGAGCGGAAAGACGTTCGTGCTTATCCCAAACTCGTGTTTGATCTCGACGCCGGGCGAGAACGTGCCGACATCCTTCACTTCCGCGACGAGCGAGCCACGCGCGAGCAGTCCGAACTCGATCGCCGACATGACCTTGCTGGTAGCGTTCACATAGTCGATGCCGAGGTGGGCGCTTCCGGTCATCACCGGTTGCACGTAGCGTACGCCGTAGACGTCGTACCATCCGTACGGTCCGACGCGCGGATAGTAGCCGGCGACGTAGCCGGGATAGGCATTGGTGTTCAACTGCGGGTTACACTTGTTGACGTTGATCGGGCGCGGCCCCATCATCATGCCGCCCATCGGTTGAGCGACGACTGGGGAAAGACTGGCGAGCGCCACGACGACGGCGGCGATCATAGCTAGTCGAAAACGCATCGTTTCCTCACTTCATGACGAGTGGACGAGAGGGTCGGCATATTTGTTCGCCAGCGTTTGGAGGCTCCCATGCACCGGAACGTGCGGGCTCCGACTTTCGTTGAACCCGGTGAAGGCTTGAGCTCTTAAGCACGAGGGTACATAGGTTTGCGCAGGCAGTGCGCGAAGGTCGAGCCCGGAATCACCGAGATGAAAATCGCCATCAAGATCTGGTTCTGTCTCGCGGTCGCGACGATCGCCGCGTCCGTATCCGACTTCATCGTGGAAACGGCATCGGATCGCGGCTGGTTCGGCCCCGGCGACTTCAGCGATCATAGTTCCTGGGTGACCGGTCCGGCGCTGCTCGTCGGGCTCATCTTCATCGCGCTGCACTTGGTGCTGCGCGTGCGAGCATCGCTCTTCCCAGCGCACAATTCCTCGCAGAATTGGTTGGTGGTGGCGCGCCAAGCGCTCGGTCGCAAGGTTCTCGCATGGACACCGGTGATTTTCGCCGTACAGCTGCTCGCGCTCTTCGCCATGGAGAACATCGAGCAGTTCGTCGTCTACGGTCACCTCTTCGGCGGCACCGTGTGGCTCGACGGGCCGGTGATCTACAGCGTCGCGATCCACGCCGTGTTCTGCGTCGTCGTCACGTGGATCGCTGCGAAATCCGTTCGCGCGCTGGCAGATGCCACGGTGCAGTTCGTCAAGTTCGTGCTCTCGTTCGCGACCTTGCGCGAACGCGGCATCGAAAGTCAATATCTCCCCTATCGCCGCACGGCCAGCTTCGGCCAATCCATACGCGCGCTGCGCTGCATAGGCGAGCGCGCTCCTCCGCTCCTCGTCTCCTAACCCCCGCGGGCGCGGGCACAAGCCGTCACGCACCTCGTGCGTGGCGCCCGCGCGCTTGCCAGTATCTTCAAAAAATGGAGCGAGGAGAATAACCACATGCGATCGTCAGATAAAAAGCGCCTCCGAATCCGGAAGCGGATCCGGGGCCTCAAGTCCCCGCCGAGCAAGGCCCTACGTGTGGCGAAGCCGGCCCGCGATCGATACGAGCTACCCGGCCACCCCAAAGAGTGCGACTGCCCGCTGTGCGAGCACGAACTGCTCGTGCGCGCGGCCGCGCAGCAGCGCGATTCCGGGGTAAGGGATGAACCGTCCGCGGGATGACCGCGGGCGGAGTGCGGCGGGAGAAGATAGGAATCGAACCTACCAGTCCTCGAGGTTCGAAGACCGACTGGTTTTGAAGACCAGCAGAGGCACCAGCCCCACACTTCTCCCGAGACCAGCTAGGTTTTTGCGCGGAGCGCTATGGGCCTGCGGACTCGCGTTGCTCGTCAGCGCGGGCTCAGCGCCTCCGCGTAGTGTCGCGGCCACCGTGGAGTTGCCGCCGCGCGCGCAGGCGACGTCGCCGCAGGACAGGATCCAGCACGTCGTCATCATCTTCCAAGAAAACCGCACGCCCGACAATCTCTTCCAGGGCCTGCCCGGCGCCGACATCCAGTCCTTCGGCTACGACGCACGCCAGCGCAAGGTGCCGCTCGTGCCGGTGGCACTTGCCTCGAGCTACGACATCGATCACGGGCACCCGCAGTTTCTCGCCGCGTTCAATGAAGGCAAGATGAACGGCTGGCAGCGCGAGCCGATCGATTGCCCGACACGGCAATGCCCGGGCGCGACGCCGTTCGGATATGTGCCCGCGTCGCAGATCGGCCCGTATCTCACGCTCGCAGCGACATATACCTTCGCGGACCGGATGTTCCAGTCGAATCAGGGGCCGAGCTTCCCCGCGCATCAGTTCATCATCGCGGGTACGTCTGCGGACAGCCCCACAAGCGTCCTCCTCGCGGCGGAGAACCCTGTCTACTACGGCAACGATTATCTGAACTGCGGCGGTTCGGCGCTCACGTGGGTGCGCATGATCGATCCGCTCGGGCTCGAGACGCGCGTGATGCACCCCTGCTTCGACCATCTGACGATGTTCGATCTGCTCGATGCGAAGAAGGTGTCGTGGCGCTACTACGAGTCGTACATCGGCCGAGCGTGGTCGGCACCGGACGCGATCGCACATATCCGCTACGGACCGGACTGGAGCGATGTGAGCTTCCCGTCGTCCAACGTCTTGTCGGACATCGCTCGTCATCAGCTGCCGAGCGTGTCCTGGGTGATCCCACCCGCGTCCGCTTCAGATCACGCGCGCGTCAATAATGGGTCCGGACCGACCTGGGTGGCGACGATCGTCAACGCGATCGGCGAAAGCTCGTATTGGAACAACACGGCGATCTTCATCAGCTGGGATGATTGGGGTGGCTGGTACGACCACGTGCGCCCTCCGCTCTACAACTCCTACGAGTTGGGCTTTCGCGTGCCGCTCATCGTGGTCTCGCCGTATGCGCGGCCGGGCTACGTCTCGCACGTGCAGCACGAGTTCGGCAGCATCCTACATTTCATCGAGGAGACGTACGGGCTTGGGTCGCTCGGATACACGGACGTACGCGCGGACGACTTGAGCGACTGTTTCAATTTCTCGCAACCGCCGATCGTCTATCGCCCGATTTCAACCGCAGGGTTGCCGCCGGTCCATCTCGGGCCGGAGGACGAGTCACCGGATAACGACTGATCGCGCTCTACGTATGGATCGGTGAAGCGCCAGAAACAGGGGACGCCGCAGGCGCGGGGACCATAGAAGCCACAGGCGATGCAGCCGGTGCCGCAGTCATAGAGGGCGCGGACGAGGCCGCCGGCAGCGGCATCATGGAGGGGGCAGGCGGCGGCGTCGGCGTGTAACACGGCGCGGGGATCGCGTTCACCTTGATGTTGTGCTTCGGGTCAGCCGTCGGAGCAGGAGCCGGCGTCACGAGCGCCGCGGCTGCGCTGTCGCAGGGCAACGGCTGCAGGTAGAAGTTCATGGTCATGCCTTTTGACAGATCGGCTTTGGCCTGCTTGCCGAAGAAGGTGCTCGGGAACTTCTGACTGAGCGCGAGCAGATAGCCCGTCGCACGCTGCTGGAAATCGGGTAACCAGATCTTCTGATCCACCAAGAACGCCAGATAGTAAGTGCGCGCTAGTTGCGGGTCGTGCGAGTACTTGGCTTGCCAAGCGCGCAGCGCGTCTTCAGCCCAGCCGACGGGTCCCGTCACTGTCTGATTCGTGGTGTGGTCGCCCGCGCGGATCGCCTGGTCGCGAAACGTGTTGTTGATGCCCAAGAAGCTGAGCTTCATCCGCCCGAAGTACTCGTCTGCCGGCGCGGAAGCTTTCATGGCAGCGAGCTTGGCCGCGGCGGCCTTCGACATGGCCGTTGGTTTTGCCGCGGGTTTCGCCGTGGGCTTGGCGCTGGGGCTAGTCGTTGAGGCGGACCAGGCATCGCTCGCGCAAAGCGCAAGCAGCAAAAACGCGAGGACCAAAGCAAAGCTCGTGCGCATGGGGAAATTGTTCCCAGAACGCGCGTTCGAGCCCTTTCAAAACGCCGTCAAACCCTGTGTGCCCGAAAGCACACTGCGACGTGCTTCTATTTCACGAGGTCTGGGAATTGCTGGCGCAAGCGCGCGAGCTTCGGCAGGTCCTCGTAGACGACATACGGGTTGTCAGGGTTGCGCGCGACGAAGTGCTGGTGATACGCCTCGGCCGGATAGAAGGCGACGAGCGGCTGCACTTGCGTGACGATCGGCGCGCCGTATACCTTCCGTGCGGTGAGCAGTTTGATGTAGTCGCGCGCCGCCTGTTGCTGCGCATCATCCTCGTACCAGATCACCGAGCGGTACTGCGAACCGACGTCGGGGCCCTGACGATCCAGTTGCGTCGGGTCGTGCGCGACCAAGAAGTACACGGCGAACAGCTGCTGCAGCGAGACCTTGCTCGGGTCGAAGGTGATCTGCACGGATTCCGCGTGACCGGTGAGCCCTGTGCTCACGAGGTCGTAGTGCGCGGTCGCCTCTTTGCCACCGGCGTATCCGGACACGACGTTCGTCACGCCTTTCAGTTGATCGAAGACAGCTTCCATGCCCCAAAAGCAGCCGCCCGAAAGGACGATCTGCTCGGACGATGCGCTCGGCGCGGCGCCTGCGGTGGTCGCGAGTTGGACGGCGGTGAGCAAAGCGAAGATCAGGTGCATGACACTTCCTCTTACGTAACGGCCGCCTGAATGGATGCGTTTGCGACGCACCGTATGTGTCCCAGATATGGGGAGCAATCCTCTCATCGACCCTGACATGTCGATGGTTTCGGCCATGATCACGCCGGCGATCTTGATCCTCGCCGCGGGTTCGCTCGTGGCCAGCACGCTCGTCCGGTTGGGGCGAGTGGTGGACCAGACCCGCGCGTATATCGCACGCGGCGAACAGCTGCGCGCCGAGGGTAAGGTGCTGGATGCCGCACTGATCGAGCAACGCATGAGCCGCCAGTTGCACAGGGCCGAGCTCGCGCGAAACGCGCTGTGGGGCTATTACATCGCGATCGCGCTCTTCTTGCTCTCCTCGGTGGTGCTCGCCCTGGGCCAGGCGACGCACTCGCACTTCGCCTGGGTCGGGCCCGTGCTCGTGTTGTTCGGTGGGTTGGTCTTGATGATCGCGACGCTTTTCTTGGTGGCAGAGGTGGGTTTGAGCGCCGGTTCGTTGCGTGAAGAGGTGAACGACTACGAGAAGCGCGTCCTGCGCAGCTAGGCCGAGCGGCTAATCGGGAGGGTGCGCGGTGTCGTACCAGCGCTCGTACGCAGACCACGGGAACACTTTCACCACGTGGGGGCCGATGTCGCGACCGGGCCGGATGCGCGTCCCCTCTTCCGACGAGAAGACAAAAACCGCGTCGCTTGAAGCCGAACGCTTCGTCAGGACCGCCGCGAACAAGACATATGCGGTTGTGCGATCGATCTTCGAAGCGTCCAGGTCCAACGCGAAGCGCACCGGAAATCGAAGAGGATCGCGGACATCCGTGCGGCCGACGATGCGCCCCGGGTCATCATCGTCGAGCGACGGTTCGACGAGCGTCACCGTGACCGTCGCCGTCCGCGGCAACTGCGCGCCTGGCGGCGCCGTGACGACGCCCGCGATCGTCAGCACCGAAGAAGCAACATCGGAAGCGACGCGTTCGCCCCACGCAAGGACGCACAGGGCGACGAGCACACCGGCGAGTCCGCACTTCACAAGAGACATCGGTGACCGGGGCTCAACGAGACACGAGCGAAAAGCCGCGCCGTAGTGCGGGCGTGCTGTCCGCGACGACGGTGAACGTCACGCGATCGCGCTCCGTGCCCGCAGCTGCGGCGAGCGTCCACGTCCCCACGCGCAGCGGCCACCAGGCTGTGACACCGTCCGTCTGCAGCGGCCTGCCATTCAACCAGAGGCGTACGTGCTGACCTGTTCGGGAGCCCACGTGGAATTGCAGTGCCTGGGCGGCCGAGGCGAACGCCGGCTCGTGCTCGCGCAGCACGAACAAGTCGCCTTGATGCGGGAAGAGGATCCGCAGACGTTGCGACTCGAGCCTACCTTGGGCTGCCACCCAGGAGTCGTACTCAGGAGAAAGTTCCGCGACGCGCAGCGCAGCTCGGTATGCTTGCATGTCTTGCGGGTAGAGATACTCGAATACGACGGCCTTGCACGCGGGCGTCGGGCGCAGACCCGTCGTCGCGCAGATCGGTTCGAGCCGCAGACCGAACGGCGGCGCGAAGGCTTCCGGATCGCCGTTCTCGTGCAGATGGAGCAGAATACGGTTCCAGAGGGGCGCTGCGCCCGTCACGCCCGAGACGTGCTGCATCGGGTCGCCGTTGAAGTTCCCGACCCACACGCCGACAGTGTAGTCGGTCGTGAAACCGACCGTCCAGGTGTCGCGAAAGTCGGATGACGTTCCGGTCTTCACCGCGGCTGGGAACGGCATGTCGAGTACCGAGTTGACACCGAACGCCTTGGCTCGCGCGTGCGCGTCCGCAAGGATGTCCGTAACCAGCTCCCACGCGGTCGCATCGCCGACGCGCTGCGTCGAAGCATCGGCAGCCTCGTTCGACGGCGGTAGCACGGTCACGAGATCGCCCGCCACACCTTGGTGTGCAAGCGTCACATAGGCTCGGGTCAGCTCCCATAAGCTCACCTCCCCGCCACCCAAGGTGAGTCCTAGTCCATAGTAGTCGGGTGAGCGGTCGAGATGGCTGAACCCAAGCTCGTGCAATCGATCGAGGAACTGCGGTACGCCTACCGCGGACAGCACCCTGACGGCGGGGATGTTGAGCGAGTCGGCGAGCGCGATGCGCACGCGCACCGGTCCCTGATAGGCTCCGCTGTAGTCCTCCGGGCTGTAGAGCAAATCACCGGGAATCGCATAGTGCGCCGGCACATCCGCGAGGATCGTATTCGGCTGGATCGCTTGGGTCTCGAGCGCTAACTCATACAAGAAGGGTTTGAGCGCGGACCCAGGCTGGCGCAACGCTTGGACACCGTCGTTGCGCCCTAGGTTTGCTTCGGAGAAATAATCCGGTGAACCGACGTACGCCAATACTTGCCGTGTGTGGTTGTCGATGACGAGCACCGCCGCATGGTGCACGTTTCGCGAGGCGAGATCCCCGATCACCTGGCGGACTTGGGTCTCGACGAAAAGCTGCAGATCGCGGTCGATGGTGGTTCGCACGCGCGCGGAGCCCTCCGGCAACTGTGCAGCGAGAAAGAAAAGGAAGTGCGGCGCCGCGACGATCCCCTCGCCGCGCGGTTGCAGGGGGATTTGCTCGGCTACGGCTCGGGCCGCTTGGCTCGCTCCGATGTAACCATCCTTGACCATGCGGTCGAGCACGTAGCGCTGCCGCTGCTTAAGGACCGCCCAGTGCTCGTATGGGTAAAGCCCCGGCGGATCGTTTGGGATGGCGGCCAACAGGCTCGCTTGCGCCAGGTCGAGCTGGGAAGCCGGCAGACCCAAATAGGTGCGGGCCGCCGCCTCCACGCCGTAGATGTTGCTCCCCATCGGGATGCGGTTCACATACGCGGACAATATCTGGGGGCGGCTCATCCCGGCAGCTATTCGCCAGGCCGTCCAAACCTGCTCGATTTTTCCCGCAAGAGTGCTCTGCGACGGGCGAACCATCCGGGCGAGCTGCATGGTGATCGTAGAGGCGCCGCTCACCGCATAATGATGTCGGACGTCTTGGACGAGCGCACGTGCCATAGCGAGATAATCGACGGGACCGTGGCGCTCGAACCTTCTGTCCTCGGCCGCGATGATAGCGTGGACGAAGTCTGGGGCGACCGCATCCAACGGCACCGCGACCGTATGCTCTTGATCCCGGGTCAAGAGCGTGCCGAGCGGCAGCCCATTGCGATCGGTGAACTCCACGGCTTGCTGGTGCTGGGCGACGTCGCTCTCGCGGATCGGGGCGACGTACGGAATGAGACGCACGCTCAACGCGAGACAGAGTCCAACGCCCAAGATCGTCCACAAGCGCGCACGCTTCGACACGGGGGTAAGGTTCGTGACCATGACGTACCTTCATGCCACGAGAGGGCGCGACACAACAACGCTACCACGCGCGCGATCTTCTTGACATACTTGCGACGGGTTCGGCACTTTCGATCGTGGGGCTACATCGTCGCCCTGCTTTGTCTTGCCTATCTGGCTGCGTGCGCGACCGTGAGAGGCGGAGGCCTCAGCCGTGCGCTCCCGGCCGTATCACCCGTCCCCTCGCCGACCTTGCCTACGTGGATCGAGCAGATCAGCCCGAAAGGCCAAGTACAGCCCCTGGCCCAGGTCCGCGTCATCTTCAAACAACCGCTGATCCCGCTCCAAGCGATCGAAGATCCGTCACAGCAAGACAAGCTGGCTCAGTTCACGATCGACCCGCCGATACCAGGCCGTTTCCGTTTCTTGACGCCCCGCATGGTCGGCTTCCAGCAAGACCAGGCGCTGCCGCTCTCCTCTCGGTTCCGGGTGACGTTGCGAACGGGGCTCGCAGATCTTTCCGGCGACACACTCACAGGCGATCTCTCGTGGACTTTCGCCACAGCGCCGCTCGCGATCAAAGACCTGCCCACGCTTGCCGGCGACGACGAAGACGGCGATCAAAGCGGGCAGCCGCAGGTCGTCGGGTTGACGCCCACCATCCGGTTTGTGTGCAACGTCGAACTGGATCCGCAATCACTTGCCGATCACGTCACGCTCGTCAACGCGAAGACCAAAGCGTCGGTGCCGATCGACGTCAAGCCCGACATGCCGAACACGCCGTCGCCGGACGATGCCGATCAGCCGCAAGCAGCCTTCGACGCGTCAGCTCGCGACTGGCCATACCTCGTCACGCCGAAGCAACCGCTCGACAAGGATACGATCTACAACGTGGTGGTTTCCGCGGGGCTCATGCCGGCGCGCGGGAATCTGCCGAGCACAAAGACCTTCACCGGTCAGATCAAGACCTTCGGCCAGCTCGCGTTCAGCGGGCTCGATCGGAACACGCAGGTCGTCGACCGCTTCTTAGGCGGCACCCCCCAACTCGAGTTCTCAAACCCGCTCGTCGCAGACTCCGTGCAGAAGAACCTGACCATCCAACCGGTGCCGCAGAGCACCGCCGGCCTCTGGCAAGTGTCCGACGGCGACACGTCGGTGTCCGTCAACACGGCATGGCTCGTGCCGAGGACGACCTACACGATCACGATCGGACCAGGCATCGCAGACTCGTTCGGCCAGACGCTCGGAAGCACTAAACAGGCAACGCTGTCCACGGGCGACCTCACCGGGAATTTCTGGATGCCCGACGGGATCAACATCTTCCCCGCAGACGATAATCTGCAACTGAACATCTCCACCGTCAACCTGCCGAAGGGCGAGTACTTCGCGTATTTCAAGGTGATGCAGCCGCGCGACGTCGTGGCTTACTCGTATCCGTATCCTGATCCAAGCGGTCCGACGCTCCTGCCCGATCCCTCGCAGTGGCCGGCAGTGCGGGTGAACGCCGGCCCCAACCAAGTGACGAACGTGGCGGTGCCGCTGCGCCAGAAGCTCGGGGGCAAGACCGGCATGCTCGCGTACGGCGCGGCGGCGACGACGCAGCAAGATCCGCCCGACGTGAAGTTCTACGGATTCATCGGTCTCACCAATCTGGGCGTGTTCGCGCAGTGGTTCCCGACGCAAGGGTTGGTGCGCGTCGCGCACTTGTCCGACGGATCGAATGTCTCGGGCGCGGACATCGCGATTTATAGCTCGCCAAACGTACCGTGCGCGACCGGCGCGACGGACACGAGCGGCTCGTTCGTGGTCAGCGCGGACGCGATGGCGCGCTGCGTTGCGCAAGGGCTCGGCACCTACGGGGGACCGACGCTGGTCGCCGTCGCGCGCGACGGTGATGACTGGGCGTACGCGCGCACCGATCCTTATAGCGGTTCTTACGGCTACGGCATCGACGCGCAATGGGATCGTGGGGATCCGCAATCGCGCGGCACGATCTTCTCCGACCGCTCGCTCTACCAACCGGGGGAGAAGGCCGAGTTCACCGGCGCCGCTTACTATCTGGAAGACGGGGTCTTGCATCAGGACCGCAACGCAGCGTATCATCTGACGCTCGACGCGCCGGACGGGGGCAAAAGCGACCTCGGCGTGCAGATGACGGACGCCTACGGCATGTTCTCCTTGGCGCTCCCGCTGCGCGCGAATCAGCCGCTCGGCTATTACACCTTGAGCGCGAAGGGCCCGAACGGCGACGTGGTGTCGGGCGATTTCCGCGTGGCCGAATTCAAACCGCCGAACTTCAAAATCGATCTCTCGCTCGATAAGAACGTGGCGTACGCCGGCGACACCGTGCTCGCCAAGGCGACAAGCTCCTATCTCTTCGGCTCTCCCGTCACCGCCGGTCAGGCGAGCTACTACGTGACGCGCCAGCAGGCGTACTTCACGCCCAAAGGTCTCGAGGACTACACCTTCGGGAGGCAGTGGTTCTGGCCTGACCAGCCGCCTTCGATCTCGAGCGACGTGTTGCAGACGAAAACGGCGCTGACGGACTCGGGGCAGTTCGAGCAGCAGAT
>DASPVP010000039.1:0-14650 GCA_035622315.1 Candidatus Acidiferrales bacterium
CTCGCGGCAGCTGCTGCAAGAGCTCGGCCGCGATCCGTCGGTGGAAGAGATCGCAAAAGAGATGGAGCTCTCGCCCGACAAGGTGCGCGAGGTCATGAAGATCGCGCAGGAGCCGATCTCGCTCGAAACACCCATCGGCGAAGAGGAAGACAGCCACCTCGGCGACTTCATCGAAGATCCTGAGGCGGTCGCTCCGGCGGAGGCCGCGTCCGTCACCATGCTCAAGCAGAAGATGGGCGACGTGCTACGCAATCTCACCGAACGGGAACGCAAGGTGCTCGTTTTACGTTTCGGACTTGAGGACGGTCACCAGCGCACGCTCGAAGAAGTGGGGCAAGAGTTCGGCGTGACGCGCGAACGCATTCGCCAGATCGAAGCGAAGGCGTTGCGCAAGCTGCGGCATCCGAGCCGCGGCAAGGCCCTGAAGGACTACTGGTCGGCCGACTGACGCGCGGGGGCGCACCGATGAGAGCTGTTCGCTGCATCCTGTTGCTGTTCGTCGCGATCGGCGCTCTGGCCGCGACCACGCCGCAATCGGTCCCGACCGCAAGCGCGCCGCAGAACAGCCCTGCCGGTGCGATCGGAATACTCGAACGCAACCGCAGCACCGATCCCGCGGCGCTCACGCAGTACGTCAATAGCAAAGATCCCGCGGTGCAAGCACGGGCGCTCTTGGCCATCGGCCGCTTGCGCAACCTCGCAGGCGATCAAATCCTTCTAAGCGTCCTTGCCGATACTCGACGAACCGACGACGTGCGCGCAGTGGCAGCCTTCGCGCTCGGACTGATCGGATCGCCCAGCTCCGTCGATGCGCTGACCGGTGCCGCGCGCACGGATTCTCCCGCGATCGCCGCGATGGCCGCGAACGCCTTGGGACGGATCGGCGGTCTGGCGGCGATCGACGGGCTTTGGCCCTTATTGAACAACGCCGATGCTGACGTGCGGGGTCAGGCGGCGGTGTCGCTCGGCGAAGCCGGGCTGAATGGCGCACCTGCGATTGATTTCGCGCACCGCAAGATCGCCGGTGACTCGCTTGCCGCGAACGTCTTCATCGAGCGCGATCCGGAAGTGCGCTGGCGCGAGGCCTGGGCGCTCGCGCGCGGCTATTACGCCAACGAAGCGCCGGCGCTGCGCCGCCTGCTCACGGATGACGGCGAGCTCGAGCGCATGTACGGCGTCGCTGGCCTTGGACGGCTACACGACCGTTCGTATGCGTTGCCCGTCCGCTTGCTCGCGAACGATCCGTCCTGGCGGGTACGGGTCGCTGTGCGGGATGCGCTCGCGCTTCTGCGCGATCCCACAAAAGTCGACGTCAAACCGCCCGCGATACCTGCCTACGATCTCGCTGCGCCGCAGCCCGTTGCAAGCTCGGCGCCCTTCGGCCCCCATCCGCAGGTCGCGATCGTCACTGGCAAGGGCACGATCGTGCTTGAGTTGTTCCCCGACGAGGCGCCGTACAGCGTCGATAATTTCCTCACGCTCGTCGATCGTGGTTTCTACAACGGCCTCACGTACTTCCGCGTCATCCAGAACTTCGTCGTGCAAGGCGGCGATCCAAAGAACACGGGCGATGGGGATCCGGGCTACTCGATCCCCGCAGAGCTGAACCCAGTGGAGCAACTGACCGGTATCATCTCGTACGGATTGAACTACGATCCCAAAGCGGACGTGCCGCTCTTGGACTCCGCGGGCAGTCAATACTACATCACGCAGTCGCCGCAGTTGCATCTGGATCGCGGGTTCACCGTTTTCGGTAGAGTCGTGCGGGGCATGGCCGTGGTGGACGCGATCTCGCCCCAGCCCTCGAGCGAGACGATAGATGTCGCGAAGAGCGTCTATCGCTGTGAGCCTGTGACGCAGCAAACAGAAGACGTCGAGAACAAACTGCGGACCGCCGAGATCGGCTACGACGCCCAGTGAGCAAAAGGGACTAAAGTGCGCTCGCTTGGAAGGCCGCCCGCCCCGGACATGCGAACCCGAGCCTGATGTGTCGCAGCATCTCCATCCGATGCTGCCCGGGGGCGTGAAGCATGGCTAATCGACGGCAGCACATCATCGAGCTGGCCGCCGAGGTCGTGTATCGCCAGGGCTTCAAAGGGACCAGTGTCGAGAACGTCCTCGAGATCGCGGGCGTCGGCAAGGGCAACTTCTACCACTACTTCCGCAGCAAGGATGAGCTTGGTGTCGCCATCATCGGCGAGATCGAGCGGTGGTTTTCCAGCCCGTCGTCAGACGAGATCTTCTCGCACTCGAAATCGCCCGAGCTGCGGCTGGCCGACTACCTCGCGCACATCGCGACGCAACGCCGTCGCGACAATCACGGCGACCCGCTCGGCAACCTGCTCGCAGAGCTCGGTGATGTTGAGCCGTTCTCCAAACCGTTGCGCAAGGCGCTCTCAGCATTCGTCGATCGCTTGGAATCGGTCGTCTCGGAATACGCGCTCGAGCGCGGCGTTTCGGTCAACACGCGGGCGATCGCCCGTGCGCTGGCCAGTCAGATTCACGGGCTTTCGGCGATCTACAAAGTAGACAGAGACGAAGCAGCCTTTGATGACGGCCTGCGTCGGGTGCAAGACATGCTGCCGGCGATGGCCGGCCCCAAAGTCGCGCCGCAGCCGTCTCCCACGGAACAGCGCCAGTAGCTCCTTCCCACCCTTCTTAATGTAGAGGGCGATTGAAAATCGCTCCACACCGTTCTGCGCGCCGCCGTTGGATGTAGGGGGCGATTGCAAATCGCCCCACCTTGTGCGCCGCGCACACCGGTTCTCAGGAAGAGACAGCGTAATGCGGGCAGATGATTACGCTTTTGATTTTCCTCGCACAGAGCACGCTCACCGTGCTGGCAGCAGCTTCGTTGCATCTCGCGTTTCCGGCCATTGCGAAGCAGTTCGAAGCGACCCATCCGGACGTGACCGTGAACTTCAGTTTCAATGGAAGCCAAATTCTCGAAGCCCAGCTGGAGCAGGGCGCTCCGGCCGACGTCTTCGCAAGCGCAGACAAGCGTTGGATGGACAAAGCCGTGCAAGCCAAGGCGGTCTCGAACCCATCGCCGTTTGCGAGCAACGAACTCGTGCTTGTCGCTACCCCTACCTCGAAGATACAAACGCCCCACGATTTGACCGCTCCTGGGACGAAGCTGGTGTTGTGCGCGCAAGCGGTGCCGTGCGGCGCCTATTCGCGACAGCTGCTCCAGGGCATGGATGCTGATCCCGCGTATGGTGCGGGGTACTCGGCGAGCGTCCTGAACAACGTGGTCTCGGAAGAGCTCGACGTCGAGTCCGTCCTGAGCAAGGTGACGCTCGGTGAAGCCGACGCCGGAATCGTCTACCACACGGACGCGATGAGTCAGAACACGCTGCGGACGATCGCGCTGCCCGCGCTGCCGGGAACGCCTATCGGGTACTACATCGGCGCCGTCAATACGAGCTCGACACCGTCAAATGCTGCAGATTTCGTCAACTTCGTGCTCTCGCCGGCCGGCCAGAAGATCTTGGCGAGCTACGGCTTCACCTCAGCCAAACCCTGACCGCCGCGTAGGCGCGAGCTGATGCGCCGTTCGTCCGCGGCAGGCCTTCGCGACAACACCCTCACGATCGCCGCACTCGTCATGGGTGCGGCCTTCGCGCTGTTCTCCCTAACCGCGCTGCTCGCGCTTGTACTCCGCGTCAGCCCAGCAGGTCTAGGCGCGACGTTGCGCGACCCGATCGTCGACCAGGCGCTGTGGCTCTCGGTCCGGACGAGTTTGATCTCAGTCGTGCTCATCGTCGCGTTCGGCACGCCGCTCGCGGCGATCTTAGCCACGCCGTTTCGAGGGCGCGCAGCGCTCGAGACGCTCGTTACGCTGCCGGTCGTGCTGCCGCCGGTCGTCGGTGGGCTCGCGCTGCTGCTCGCGTTCGGCCGCGCGGGTCTGCTGGGGCGCGAACTGAACTTCCTCGGACTGCATCTTCCGTTCACGACCGCGGCGGTCGTGATCGCGCAGACGTTCGTCTCGGCGCCGCTCTACATCTCGGTCGCGAAGAGCGTCTTCGCCCGCGTCGATCCAGCGCTCGTCGACGCTGCTGCGACGCTGCACGCTTCGCGCGCCTACACGACGCTCCGCGTGATCTTGCCGCCATCCATCCCTGCGCTCGCAGGCGGCTTGACTCTCGCCTGGGCGAGGGCGCTCGGCGAGTTCGGCGCGACGATCACGTTCGCCGGCAATCTCCCCGGTGTCACTCAGACCATGCCGATCGCGGTCTACATGGCCGCACAGACAGATCTGCAAGCCGCGATCGCCATCGCAGTCCTGCTCATGCTCCTCTCGTATGGCGCCCTGCTCGCCGTGCGGCACATCGCGGGCGAGCGTTCGGTCGTGATGTAGATGCTCGCGGCGAACGTGCGGGCCCGTGTAGGGCGCTTCGATATCGCATGCGACCTCGAGGTGGCGTCCGGAAAGACCGTCGCGCTTGTAGGAGCGAGCGGTGCCGGGAAGACGACGTTGCTGCGCGCGATCGCGGGCCTTGTACGAGCTCGCGAGGGAAGCATCACCTGCGACGGCGATTGCTGGTTTGACAGCGAGCGACGCATCTTCTTAGCGCCGCAGGCGCGCAGTTGTGGCATGGTCTTCGCTGAGTACGCGCTTTTCGAGCACATGAGCGCGCTTGAGAATGTCAGTTTCGGTTTGCGGGCGCTGGGGACCGACGGAGCACGAGCGCGAGCTCGCGGGCTCGAGCTCATGGAGACGTTCGGGGTAGCAGCGCTCGCAGGGCGCAGGGCTGGCTCGCTGTCCAGCGGTGAAATGCAACGAGTCGCGATCGCCAGAGCGCTTGCGCCGTCACCGCGCGTCCTTTTGCTGGACGAACCATTTTCAGCGGTTGACGTCGAGCGTAGGGCGCCTATCCGCGCCTTGTTGCTGCGCTACATCGCTGACTCACAAACAGCGACCGTGATCGTGACGCACGATCCCATAGAAGCGCTGCTGTTCGCCCGCGACCTGATCGTGCTGGAAGGCGGCACCGTGGTACAGCGGGGTAAAGCACCGGAGCTACGAGAGCGGCCGAGGTCGAGCTACGTGGCCGCCTTCGCGGGTGTGAACCTTTATGAAGGCGTCGCACAGCCGCAGGCAGGCGGGGTCAGCGATGTTGCGGTCGATGGAGCGACGCTGACGGTGATCGGCAGGTGGGAAGGCCGGGTTGCGCTCGTCGTCGAGCCGGACGCGGTCGTCTTGTCGAAGGAGCGCCCAGATTCGTCCGCCCGCAACTGCTTATCCGGCCGAGTGGCCCATGCGTATCCCGACGGCAACGCCGTCCGTGTGACCATCGTAAGCACTCCGCCCATCGTCGCTCGGATCTCCCAGAAATCCGCCGTCGACCTCGACATCAAATCCGGTGACGCGGTCTATGCCTACTTCAAAGCCGGAGAGGTGCGCGTCCACTAAGCGGACGCCATTCGGACAGAGCACGGCCAAACTTCGTCGGTAGGATGCCCCGAAGCCGAGGGAAGGGCTGTTGATCGTGTTGCCGAGCGGTGAATCGTTTCTGTACTCAGGCTGCTACGTGCAGCCCGGCGGTCTAAGCTTGGCACAGCGTTCCGCATGGGGCCTGCGCTTGTCAAGCATGCCAAGAACACAAGCCGGCTGCACGAGGCTGCATCTCGTGAAGACGCGGCCGGTGACAGAGACCTTCGAGGAAACTCTTCGAACGCGGCTTGACGGTTCCGCCGGGCGCCCAATATCCAAAACGCGAGCGCGCCTTCATCGGAACGGCGGTATCGGCGACGTGGCGATTGGGGCGAAGACCGCAGTCGTCCGCATCGCCAGGCACGCCGTTGTCCAACGGGGTCACCATCCCTACCAAAGTTATCGCGTCACGGTGGACGGCGCGGATCTCCTGTGCCTCGTGATCCGTGGCCGAGCTTTCCTACGGCAAGGGCGCAGCGAACGTAAGGGATGCAGATGATAGGACCAGTGGCAGCTTCGGCATCTAGCGATTCGTCCGCGGACATGGAAGTTCTCGGCGCCCGGACGCAAGCTTGGCTCGCACAAATGGAACAAGCGGCGACAAACGACGCGTTCCCGTCCGCCGGACCCATGTCTCCCCTCGATAGGGGCGAGATTCTTGAGGGGGAGCCGCCGAGCGCGCCGCTTGCTCGAATCAGGGAGAACGCACGCGCGATGTGGTTTGCGAGCGCGAAGGCAGAGATTCAGGTGGCGCTCTACGGCGCCGAAGATGTCCTCACGCGAGTAGCGTTGGATGTCGTCAAGTGAGCAAGAGCGAGTCGCAGAAAAGGCGGTGGCGACCCGCGCCCTATCTCCCAAAGACCGAGCCCGAGCTCGAACCGCAGGCGAGAGATCTCTCGCGCCTTGCCCGCGCGATACTCGACCAAGTGCCCAACGTACTGCTTGAGGTAACCGCGGCAACACAAGAGCCGGTGGCAGCGCTCGCATATGAGGAGGGGCATGCCGCAGCGGATCGCGCCTGGAGTCTCCGATGCGGGTCGATCCGAGCGTTCTGCATCGTCGATGAAGACGCCGAGCGCGCGCTCTTGCGTTACATCGTCGGCGGCGCGCCGCGCCGGCGCTTAAGCGAAATAGAGCGCCGGATCACGGGTGAGGCGATTGCGCGCCTTCTTGAGGGGCAGCACTGTTGTGAAGTCTCTGAAATCCGGCTGGAGCGCCCGGCTCCTCCGAGCTGGCACTGCTCCGTGCGCATCGGAGCGCTTGACCAAAGCGCTGTGCTCAACCTATTCACAAGCCGTTCGCCGCAGCGAGAGCAGAGCAACGGTCGACCCCGAGTAGAGCGCATCGCTCTTCCTCTCCGTGCCACTCTTGCGACCGGAAGTTGCGACCTCGCATCGATCTTGCGATGGCAGAGTGGCGGACTCGTGCGACTGTCGCGCGGTCTCGACGCAGACGTTTTCCTGTTCGCGGCCGGTCGACGCATCGCACGCGCGCGGCTTGGAGCGCTGCACGGTGAGCGAGCCCTGATGCTCACCGAGCTTCTGCCGGCAGGCTGATGGGCGATCTCGACCTCGACACGCTTGCGGAGGTCCGCGTTTCGCTTACGGTTATGCTGGGGCGGGCCACGGCGCTGATCGGTGACGTATTGCGCTACGCGCCTGGAACAATTGTGCCGCTTGAGGTCGCCGCTGATGCGGCCGCTCCGATTTTAGTCAACGGCGTCGCAATCGCAATGGGCGACTTGGTCGCGACTGAAGACGGGTTCTTGGCAGTGCAAATCACCGAGTTGATCGACGAGCGTAGGCCAACATGAGCGAGATCATGGGACGTGTGGTCGGCTCCACTCACCTGGGGTCGCCGGTGGAGCTGCTCCTCGCCTTCTTTGCGCTTGCTCTTGTTCCGGTCTTGGCCATCTGCGTCACATCATTCACGCGCATTGTCGTTGTCCTTGGGTTGTTGCGCGCTGCGCTCGGATCGGCTGCGCTTCCGCCGAACAGCGTCTTGGTCGCTCTCGCGATCATGCTCACCGGAGCGATCATGGCGCCGACTCTCTCCACGATCGAGCGCGACGCAGTCGCCCCCTACGAATCCCACCAATTGACCGCAGCACAAGCGATACAGCGCGGGGCAGTGCCGCTACAGTCGTTCATGCTGCGGCAGGTGCGCAACTCCGATCTCGCCGTCCTCGCCAAGGCTGCGCGGGTTGGCCCTGTGCGACGAGACGACGTGCCCTTCATGGTGCTCGCCCCGGCCTTTCTCGTGAGCGAATTGCGCACCGCTTTTGCGATGGGTTTCGCCCTCGCGCTTCCGTTTGCGATCATCGATGTCGTGGTTGGAGTGATCCTCATGTCGCTAGGCATGTTCATGGTCTCACCCTCGTCCATCTCCATGCCGCTCAAACTGTTGCTGTTCGTCGCCGTGGATGGCTGGACGCTCGTCGCCGGAGCGCTTGCGGCATCATACCGATGACCCTTAGCGCTACT
This sequence comes from Candidatus Acidiferrales bacterium, assembly GCA_035622315.1. Classification (GTDB taxonomy): domain Bacteria; phylum Vulcanimicrobiota; class Vulcanimicrobiia; order Eremiobacterales; family Eremiobacteraceae; genus JAJPHJ01. The sequence goes on from DASPVP010000039.1 coordinate 7,921, forward strand.
TTGATCGACCTCTACACGATGGCGCTCGCGACCGCTGCGCTCCTCGCGCTCCCCGTCGTCGCGCTGGTGGCGCTGGTCGGCGTGCTTGTGGGAATCGCGCAAACCGTGCTTGGGATCTCCGACCAAAACGTGTCCTTCGGGCCAAAAATCGCGCTGGTCATCGCCGCGTGCGCTTGGGGCGGACCGCTCGCGTTCTCCATGCTTTCGGCGTTGTTCCGCGCAGCGATGCAGGCGCTGCCTCAGCTGGGCCGGTGAGCCGAGATGCAGGTCAGCTCCTTCGCCGGCGCCGTCGCGGCTAGCTGCGCCTTCGCCGCATCAGTTCCGCTAGGAGTGAACGGGGCGGCATTCCGAGCAGCTCGGGCTGCCCTTGCGCTCGTCGCGGTGCCGTTGCTCTTGAGCGTCTCACCGTACCCGACGTCATCAGCGGTCGAAGCAGCGCTGCGCGGGGCTATCATCGGGGTATCGCTTGGCCTGGCGGCGACAGTCGTCTTCGCCGCTGCAGGCGCTGCGGGAGCGATCGTGAGCAACGCACTTGCCTGGTCGCCACTGGCTGGCCCGTCGCTCGAAGGCGGACCCATAGCGCTCCTCTATCAGATTGGATTCTTGGCCACGCTCCTTGCGACCGGAGGTGTCGATCGCATGCTGGTAGCGCTGGCTGAGGCGAGTTCGACGCTGCCCTCGGCTGTTTTCAGCGTCGCCGGCACCGCCCAGCTTGCGGCACTCTCGGCACGGGCAAGCATCACCCTGGCAGCTCCGGCGCTGTTCGCCCAGGCGCTCGCAACGTTGGCTGCCGGCTTCGCCGCACGAGCTGCGCCGCAGGCGAGCGGGCTGCTAACGACCGGTCCTCTCGTAACGCTCGCTGTGGGCGTCTCGCTTTTCGTTGCAGCCGGTACCCTCTTCGAAAACTTCGCCGCCATCGCACGAGATGGGCTAACGCTCTTCGCCCTTCATTAGAACGTGGGGCGAGAGCAGGACAGGACTGAGGAAGCAACTCCACGGCGCCGAGCAAGAGCATTGACCACGGGGGAGACGCCCCGCACGCAATTTGTCGTGCTCGCGCTGTCGGTTCTCAGCTGCGGTCCCCTGCTCGCCCTTGTCCTTGGTTCCTACCAGGTGTCGCGAAATGCGCTCTTCGCATCGAGCTTGTGTGCGGTCACGGCCGGATCGCTCGACCCGACTTCCTTGGCAGGCTGCGCGATTTGGGCGACTGCAAAGGGACCGAGCGAGCTTTTCATTGCCGCAGCGTGGCTAGTGAGCCTGGCGGTAGCGATCGTCACCGCAATCGTCCAGGGTTCGTTGACCTTTGCGCCTGGGGCGGTCGGCCCTCGTCTGGCTCGGCTGAGTTTGACCATCGGCGTGAAGCGGCTCCTCAACGTCACCGCACTTACGGGGGCAGGGATGAGCGCGCTGGTCATAACGGCGCTCGGGGCGGCGACGTGGCGGCCGCTCGCGCAAGGGATCGCAGCGGCTGCGACAAGTCAAGATTTGACAGCTGCACTTGCCACGATGATGGCCACTACGAAGGCGCTCTGGCTACGAGTGCTGGGGATCATTGCCGCGTTCGCTCTTGCAGACACGCTGCTGGCTCGCAAGCGGTTCTCGGCCTCCCTTCGCATGACGCCGCGGGAGATCAAAGAGGAACGGATGCAAACCGAAGCGCGGCCGGAGGCGAAGCAGCGGCGCAAGATGATCGGCCTGCGCCGCTCACGCAGCTTGCGTATCGAGGCGATCAAGACAGCCACGGCGATCGTGACAAACCCTCAGCATCTCGCGATCGCGCTGCGATACGCGCCGCCCGAAATCGACGTTCCCGTGGTGGTCGCTCGCGGCGCAGATTTGTCGGCAATCATCGTGCGTCAAGCCGCGCGAGAGCATGACGTGCCCATCATCGAATCGGCGGAACTGGCCAGGACACTGTACGCGCGGGTCGACGTGGACGAGCCGATCCCAGAAGAGTGTTACGCGGCGGTCGCGGCCGTCTTTGCGTGGATCGTGCGTACCCGCGGATCGCTGCGCACTGGTTTTTCCAACAGCGTATGACCGCATCGCGCGATTTCGTCGGCGGCGCGCTCACGAGTGCAGTGCTCGCCATCATCGCCGTGCTGATTGTGCCTCTGCCGCCGGTGCTGCTCGACGTCCTCTTGGCGTTCGACATCATGTTCGCGACCGCGATTTTGGTCATCGCGCTCTCGATACGCGATCCGCTCGAGCTTGCGGCGTTTCCGGCTTTGCTTCTCATCACCACCCTGTTCCGTCTCAGCCTCGATGTCTCTGCCACGCGCCTCATCCTTACACAGGGTGACCTACCTGGCGGCGCCGGGAACGTCATCCCAGCCTTCGGCGAGTTCGTCATGCGAGGCAACCTTGCCGTCGGCATGCTCATGATCATCATCCTCATCGTCGTTCAGCTCGTCGTGGTTACGAACGGCGCCCAGCGAGTGGCTGAGGTCGCCGCGCGCTTCACGCTCGACGCCATGCCCGGAAAACAGATGGCGATCGACGCCGACCTTCATACGGGGTTGATCGACGCGGCGCAGGCACGGCAACGTAGAAGAAGCGTTCAAGCCGAAGCTGATTTTTACGGAGCGATGGATGGCGCGGGGAAATTCGTTCGTGGCGACGCGATTGCGGCCGTCGTGATCGTCGGCGTCAACCTCGTGGCCGGGATGGCGATCGGCGTGTTCGGCAAGCACCTCGACATCGCGACCGCCGCGCATACCTATCCCCTGCTCTCCATCGGCAACGCGCTCGCAACCACCTTGCCGGCCTTTCTGCTCTCGACCGCGATGGGTATCATGGTGACGCGCGCTGCGTCCGAAAGCACGCTCGGAGTCGAACTCGTACGTCAGATGCTCGCGCATCCCGCTGCGATTCGCTCGGTCGGCATCGCCATGGGGATGCTGGCGCTCGTTCCGGGTCTTCCCCATGTCGCGTTCGGCGTGCTCTCCACGGCAAGCGTCGCGACGGCGACCCTTTGCGCTCGCGCACAGCGACGACGAGAGGCAGAGCGAACCGCGTCCGAAGCGCAAAGCACCCGTGAAAAAGCGCAGAAACCAGAAAGCGCGGTGACCTTGCTCGGCGTCGACGTCCTGTCCATCCACGTCGGCGAGCGTCTCTTGCCGCTGTTGGAACGCCCCGCGTCGGAGGCGCTGCTTTCGCGCATCGCATCTGTGCGCGCCCGAGTAGCGCTCGAACTCGGCATCGTGCTTCCACCCGTCGCCGTCCAAGATGATCTGCGCCTGCCTCAACGCGGCTTTGCTATTCGGGTGCGCGACCGCGTCGTCGCGCAGGGAGCGCTCCATGCCGACCGGCCGCTTGCGATTGGCGAGCCCGCGCGGCTCTCACCGCTTTCGGGTGAAATGGTGGAAGAGCCGGCGCACGGGCTCTCCGGCGTATGGCTACCAGCGGAGGGAAGCGATGGCGCCCGGAGCGGTCCAGCCGGCACGATAGTCGTCGACCCGCTTGCAGTCCTGGCAAGCGCTCTGGATCGCGTCGTCCGCGCCAATGCGGCTGCACTGCTCGGCCGCCAAGACGTACAGCAACTTCTGGACCACCTCAAGCAAGCGCAGCCGGCGGCCGTGAAGGGAGTCGTTCCCGAGCTGGCCTCGCTCGGACTCGTGCAGCGGGTGCTACAGCACCTCGTCCGCGAGCATGTCTCGGTGCGCGACATGGCGACGATCGTGGAGTCCATCGCAGAAGAGGCTGAGAACACCCGCGACCCATCCCAAATCGGAGAGGCGGTCCGCAGGCGCATAGCGGCGAGCATTTGCGCGACGCTCGCCGACCGCGAAGGCATCATCAAAGTCGCCGCGCTGTCGATTCGTTTGGAATCGCAGATGGCAGCTGCGCTTGTCGTGGGCGAGCGCGGCCCGCTCTTCGGTTTCGAACCGGATGTCGCCGGCCGGATCGCACGCGCGCTGCAAGGATATCAGGAGCGGGCGCGAAGCGGCATCATCGTGTGCTCACAGTCACTGCGACTTCCGTTGGCCCGGTTCATCGAAGCCTTCGGCGGAGACGTGCGCGTGCTCGGCTTAGGAGAGATCGTCCCTGGGTATACGATCAACGTCACCGAAACCATCGGTTGAGCCGATACCTGAAAAGCAGATGCAGACCAACGTCACCCCTTTGAGAAACTCGCTCTTCGAGCGGTTACGCAACGACCCAGAGATTCTGACCCTTATCGACCGAGCGGACGAGACGCTCGGGACACTTGGCTACACGGACCACGGTCGCCGCCACGCGACCGTCGTCGCGCTGTCAGCCGCGCGCGTTCTAGCCGCGCTTGGTCATGACGCTCACCGCTGCGATCTGGCCGCAGTGGCCGGCTTCACGCACGACCTCGGCAACTGCGCTGGCAGGCAGAGCCATGCTTCCGCGGGCGCGGTGTTCGTCTATCAGTTGCTCCTCGCGCGCAACGTCGAGGTCGTGGACGCCGCGACGATCATGACCGCGATTGCAAACCATGACGAAGACGAACAGGGCGCCGCAGTCGACCACGTGAGCGCAGCATTGATCGTGGCGGATAAGGCCGATATCCACCGATCGCGCGTGCGCACCCGCGATCCCGAGCAGTTCGACGTGCACGATCGCGTGAATTTCGCGGTGACGCGTGCAGATCTGGACGTGCTCCCCGCGACCCAGACGATCGTGCTAGACCTAACGGCGCAGACCGACGTCGCGACCGCCGCCGACATCCTGGATCTTTTCAACGCGCGGTTCGCTTTGAGCCGCAGCGCAGCCGGTGTGCTCGGCTGTTCGTACGCAGTCGTGGTGAACGGAGAGCACATCCTGTAGGGAATGTCGCACCGCGCGGCAGTAGACCGGCGACCGGCCTATCAACCCGTTTGCGCGATAGCACCTATTCGCATGCGAGGCCGGAACCATGAGGGTTGCAGCACCGCGAGCGCGAATGATGCGCCTCCATGTTCTGGTTCCGCTGGAAGCACCTCATCAAGCTCACGGCGATCATCGTCTTGTGCGTCCTCTGCGCATTCACGTTCTTGCCGCTGCGCTCCACCATCCATTTAGGTCTGGACCTGCAAGGCGGCTTGCGCGCGCTCGTCGAGCTCGAACCCACCACCGACCATCCGACCATCACAGGTGATCTCCAAGATGAAGAGCTGCAGGTGCTCGAGACTCGGCTCAATGGGCTGGGCGTGAGCGAACTCGCGTTTTCGAAGGTCGGGTCGGACCGCATCAACATCGAAATGCCAGGATTGAAAGATCCAGAACAGGCGATCAAGCTCATCCGCGAAGCTGCTGTGCTCGAGATGCGCCCGATGACGCAAGATCAGGTGAACCGCGCGCAGAGCGATCCGAAATACGACGCATACGCCGCTTCGGGCCCAGCGGTGATCACCGGCGCCGACATGTCGAGCGCTACCGCGGGCACAGACGCGGCTGGCCAGCCGGCCGTGCATTTTACGCTCAACAGCGCCGGTTCGAAAAAGTTCTACGATTGGACGAGCAAGAACATCGGCAAACCGTTGCCGATCTTCTTAGACCGCAAATTGATCGAAGCGCCTACGATCGAAGGCGCGATCAGCAACAATGGTGAGATCCACGGCAATTTCACGACCGACTCCGCCGTTTTGCTCGCCAACGAGCTATCGGCCGGATCGCTCAAGGTGCCGACGAAGATCATCGAGATCGAGAACGTCGGGCCCACGCTCGGCGCCATCGATCTGAGCAAGTCGATGATCGCCTCGCTCGTCGGGCTCGGCATCGTCTTGGTCTTCATGCTCTTGGTCTACCGGGTTCCCGGTCTTCTGGCAGACGTCGCGCTCGTCGTGTATTGCTTCTTGATGCTGGCATACGTCGCGTTGTTCGGAGTCACGCTGACCTTACCTGGCATCGCAGGCTTCGTGCTCTCGATTGGTATGGCGGTCGATGCGAACGTGCTTATCTTCGAACGCATCAAGGAAGAGCTGTGGGCCGGTCGCACGACGCGTGCGGCCGTGGGCGTGGGTTTCAAACGTGCTTTCTGGACGGTTTTCGACTCCCACGTCACCACGATCGTCGGCGCGCTCGTGTTGCTGTGGCTTGGCACGGGTACGGTCAAGGGCTTCGCGCTGACGCTCTTCTGGGGGACCGTGTTCTCGCTGTTGACCGCGGTCTTCATCACCCGTGCTTTCGTCGACGCAGTCGTGGACAACGACGTCGTGACAAAACCCGTGTGGTACGGAGCATAGCGCGGTGTTCTTCCGCAACCTCCGCTGGAACATCATCGCGCAACGCAATTATTGGTTTGTCCTATCGCTTGCCGTCATCATCGCGGGTGTCGTGGCACTCGTCGCCCACCACGGCTTGGCCCTCGGGCTTTCCTTCACCGGCGGCTCGACGATCGACGTCAAGTTCGGCGCGAGCACGAGCGAGACGGCCGTACGCGACGCCTTGCGCAATCTCGACCTCTCGCACATCGGCGCGGAATTCCGAGACCAATACGCGCCCATACAAGCGGGTCAGGAAAGCTTGCAGCTGGCCAGCAAAGCCGGCGATGCGGCGCCGAACGATCGCGTCCTGATCTCCACGCAGACGGCGATCAACGATCCGGGCCCGATCTACGACGCGCTCGACAAGGCTGGTCTAGCGGTGGATCGCGGTCAGAGCCAAATCACGTCCGTGGGACCGAGCCTCTCCAAAGAGTATTTGAGCAAGTCGCTGTGGGCGCTCGTCATCGCGCTCGTGCTGCAGCTCATCTACATCGCGTTCCGGTTCGGCAACCAGCTCC
>DASPVP010000040.1:0-4507 GCA_035622315.1 Candidatus Acidiferrales bacterium
GGGAACTGCCGCCCGCTCGAGAAGACGTCATCTTTGCGAGCGAACAGACACATGAGCTGCTCGCGCGGCGTGACCCCGTAGGCGAGCGCGAGCGCCGTGTCGCGATAATACGGCACGACCCAGTCGGAGCCGCGTTGCAAGGCGTAGGCCGCCGCGACCTGTGCCGCTTCGTGTCCCTGACACGTGGCGGCGAACGGGATCTTGCCTTGACGGTTTAATGCGAAGGCGCGGTCGTCGCACAAACGTGTGAGCACCATGCGCTCGTACATCTCGCGCAGCGTATCTGCGCTGAGACCTTCCGGCAGAGAAACCCGGACTTTGGGTTCACTCTTCATACTTAGAGTCCGTTTGACGCGCTCCCAGGTGACTCTTCCTGAGAGAACGCGTGGTGCAGCCGGGCGGGGTTTCAGCAAGACGAGCCCGTATCGGTGAGGATGAAACCGAGCAGTGGGAAGCGACTTCTGGCGGTTGGAATGGCACTGCTCTTGTTGACGAGCATCGCAGGCTGCTCGCAACCAATCGACCCGGATTCGAGCGTCCCGGCGCAACTCCAACCCCTCGTGTTTCTCATCGCCGCCGTTGGCCTCGGTTTCGGCATCGCGGCGCTCGATCATCACCACTCGAACTCCTCGAGCGGGAATTCCACGAATCTGACCTCGCCTACATTCGTCGGTTCGGTCGGCAACTCGCCGTTCGATCTCGCGACCGATCCGAGCGCAGCGGGTTCGGTCGGCGCGCTCGGCACGAATGGCGGAACGGGAGGTTACGGGTTCACGGAGCTCGGGTCTTCGTCGACAAACGCCGGTTCCTACGCGCTCACTCCGGGGTATCATCCGTTCGGTGTCGGGATCGACGGTGTCGGCGATGATTGGTTCGACGACAACGCCGGCAACGTGCAATCTTGCTCGCCGCCCACCTCGACGCCGCGCACTTGCGCGCCGCTCGTCTCCTTCAACGACGGTCTCGGCAGCGGCGGCGTACGGGCCCTCGCAGCCGACACGACCCACGTGTTCATCGTCGATGACAACGGCAGCGGCACGGTCAACTGGGCGGCGTTCGCGCTCGACGGAACAGGCAAGCTCACGGGCTCATACACGTACACCGGCAAGCCGATCTTCGCGCACGACGCAGTTTCGGCAGTGACGGGGACGGTCGTCGGCACCTACGTGGTCTTCCACCAGGATGGCACCTCGTGGACGATCGCCCTGCCAGGACCACCCGTCCTCGACTCGTTTACCTTCAGCCCCGTTCCGCTCTCGTCTACAAACGTGGCCTATGACGGCACGGATCTCTATTATGGCATGCTCGGGTCGCCGACCACGGGCGGCTACCAGATCGGACGCTACGCGGCACCCGGCAACACGCAAGGTGAAACTGCCGGCTCGATCGCTGCGAGCATCACCATCGGCTCAAACGGCCAGACGAGCCCGCGGGCGACGCAGTTCGCGCTGCCGGTGCACGCGCTGCGCACCGATGGAGAATCGATCTACATGCTCGACGCCAAGGGCAACCTCGTGTTGTTCAACGCGTTTTAGTCATGCAGCACGTCACGCGGACTTTGCGACCCCAGACTGCGAGCGCGCTGCTAGACCGCGTGCACGCGCTGACGGCGTGCGATCCGGCAAGCGCAGAGTTGTGTCGGCTCTTGCTCGCACCGTTGCTGCGCGAGGATCACGAGCGGCAACACAATCTCGTCGAGACGCTCCGCGCGTACTACGCGTGCGGCACGCGTGTGGACCTGACCGCAGACCGCCTGTTCCTGCATCGCAACAGCGTGCGCTATCGGCTCGATCGCGTGCGCATCTTGTTGCGCCTGAACATCGATGAGCCCGCGATCATCGCGGCCCTGTCGATCGCGCTCGGCAATGCTGACGCGCTTGAGAGCGCAGAACTGTCAAAGGAGCGAACCGATGCGGGTTAGCGCGCGCAACAAACTGCCTGGGGTTGTCTCAGATATTCAAAGCGATGGGTTGATGGCAAAAGTCAGCGTGCGACTAGGCGACAACCACATCGTGGCACTCGTCACGGCGGAATCCGTCGCGGAGCTCGAGCTCAAGGTCGGCGACAACGTGACCGCCTTGATCAAGTCCACCTCGGTGATGCTGGCGAAAGGCTAAGCCCGTTTAGCGTTTGGCCACGGATTTGGACTGCGTTTCGAGACGATCGAGGCGGTCCAAGAGATTCTTGTTGTCCTCGCGCAGTTTTTCGATCTCGCCGCGCAGCTGACGGAACTCGAGCGGTTTCTCCTGGTACTCCGCGATCGCACGGACCGCATTCGCGGCGGCACCTTTGAGGCGCCCTTCGACGTCTTGTGCGGCGAGCCGCTCGAGTGCGGGCACGGCCGCCGGGTCGTGCAACTCTTCCAGCGCGTCGATCGCGGCCAAGCGAGCCCAGAAGTTCGGGTCGTCGAGCAGCTCGATCAAACGGGCGCGTACTTTGCGATTGCCTTGACCGAGCTTGCCCAATGCGGTGACCGCGGCCTCGCGGGCGAACGTCGGCTTGCCGTATTCCGTCCACTCGAGCACAAGTGCCGTCGCCTTATCGTCGCCAAGTTCGGCGAACCCGCGCATCGCTCCAGCGCGGATGACCTCGTGGAATGAGTTCTTGCCGAGCGCCTTTATCAGGAGCGCGTGCGCCTTTTTCGACTTGGTCTTGCCGATCGAGTGCGCGGCCTCGGACTCGACGAAGTAGGAAGCATCGCGCGCGAGCATCGGTGCGAGCGCGTCACATGCCTCGTCGCCGCGGAATTCGCCGAGCGCTAATGCCACGGCGCGCCGCGCTTTGGGATGATCGACCTTCCTCGCTTTCACGAGCGCGGCGAACGCGCGCTCCGTGCGGATCGCGCCGAGGGCCGCAGCTGCTTGCGCTTTGACGCCCCAGAATGCGCGACCGGAGAGCACGCGGTCGAGCGTTTCGACGACGTCTCCCGTCGGGTCTTTGGCCAGCGCGCGGATCGCGTCGATGCGCGCGGGCAGGTTTGCATCCAGAAGGGTCTGGCGCATGAGCATCTCGCGCGGAACGCGCAGCTCCACCGTCTTGAGGATGTCGCCGTCCGGATCGAAGCTGAACGTGTCGGGGCGCTTTGCAAGCGCGAAGGTGAAGGTCTGCTCGCGTTGCTCGAGCTCGGCCTTGAAACGTTGTTCCGTCTTGCCGTGGCCGAACGCGAGGGTGACGGGGAGCGTGAACACCGGCGTGCCGTCAGCAGCGTCTTGCATCTGCTCGATGCGGACGAGCGCGGCCTTCTGCTCTTCGTCCCAGCGGTAGTGGACGCGGAAATTCGGATGACCGCCCGAGAAGACCCACTGATCGAAGAACGGCAGCATATTGCGCCCGGTGACTGTCTCGATCGCGCGGATGAGATCGATCGTCTCGACGTTTTGCAGCTGGTGCTCGGTGACATAGTGGTGGATCGTCTTCCACCACAGCTCGTCGCCCAACTGGCGCCGGATCAAGTGCAAGACGCTCGCACCTTTCTCGTAGAGGTGCCGGTCGAACAGATCGATCGGTTCGGTATAGACGTTGGTGACGATCGGACGCCGGTACTCCCGGCGATCTTCTTCGAAGTAACGCTGGGCGAGCAAAAACCGGTAGTAGTCGAACTCGTCGCGACCATGTTCGAACTCTCGGAACAGAGCTTCGAAGTAGGTGGCGAAGCCCTCGTTCAGCCAGGCGTGCGACCAGTCCTTACAGGTGAGCAGGTCGCCAAACCATTGATGAGCGAGCTCGTGCGCCACGAGGCCTTCGCTTGAGAAATCCAGATGGGCGCGGGCATCGTGCAGCGTGGTGTCGGTCTGCGTCGTCGCGCTCGTGTTCTCCATGCCTCCGAAGATGAAGTCCGTGACCGCCACCTGCGCGTATTTCGAATACGGATACGCCACGCCGATGCGGTCGGCGAAGAACTTGACCATTTTCGGCGTCGTGCCGAAGGAGCGAGCGCCATCGGCCTCGCGGCCGGGCACGACATAGTACGACACCGGAAGGTCGCCGAGCATATCGGTGTGCTCGCTGAACTCGCCCGCGACGCAGCTCACGAGGTACGTCACGTGCGGCGTATCCATCTTCCAATGATAGGTCTTCGTTTTGGCTTTGCGGTCTTCGGTCGTGGAGACGAGCGTGCCGTTGCTCAGGACGAAGAACTTCGCCGGGACCGTCGCCTTGATCTCGGTCGTCGCTTTGGCGTTGGGATAGTCGATGCACGGAAACCAATAGTGCGCGTCTTGATCTTGACCTTGCGTCCAGACCTGGACGGGCTTTTTCGGATAGCCTTTGTCCGGCGAGATGAAGTAGATGCCTTGCGTCGGTTGCTGCGCCTCGTAATCGATGACGATGGTGCTCGATTTGCCGGCTGCAAGGATGCGATCGAGCTCGATCGTGAGCCGGCCCCCTGCCAAGCCGAACCGAAGGCTCTTTCCTGCGGCGTTGCGCACGGCTTTGATCCGCAGATGATCTGCGTCCATCTCGAGCATCGCGAGCGGTTTGCCGACAGCGGAGAACGTGGTCTTGCAGA
>DASPVP010000041.1:0-26730 GCA_035622315.1 Candidatus Acidiferrales bacterium
GGATCGTGCCGATGATGAAGCCCCGACTGCGCAGCCGCGTCACATAATCGCGCGTCGCGAGGATTCCGATCGTGCCCACTACTGCGAATCCTCCGGCTTCACGTAATGCAGGTAGATGTCGTTCAGACTAGGCTCGACCACCTCGAAGTGATCGACCGGCCCCTGGCTGACGGCTGCCCTGAGCACGGCGGCAGGATCGACCCCGACGGGCAGCTTCACGTCGCTGATGCCGTCGCTGCTCGGCCGCGCTGCAGCACCCGCGAACGCCGCGAGGAAGCTCATATCCGGCAGCCGCGTCATGCGGATGAAGCGATCGGGCCAAGTGTGCTTGATCTCGGCGAGGTTGCCCGAGAGCACGCTCTGCGAGCGGTCGATGATGCAGATGTCCTGGCATAACTCTTCGACCTGCTCCATGCGATGGCTCGACAAGAGCACCGTCGTGCCGTTGGCGATGAGCTTGCGGACGGCGTCCTTGACCACTTCCACGTTGACGGGGTCAAAGCCCGAGAAGGGTTCGTCGAGCACGAGCAAGGGCGGCCGGTGCAAGATCGCCGCGATGAACTGGACCTTCTGCTGATTGCCTTTCGACAGCTCGGCCGGCGTGCTCTTGAGCTTGTCCGCCAGACCGAAGGCTTCGAAGAGTTCGTCGATGCGCGCCTTGGCATCGTTCGTGGACATACCGTGAATGCGTGCGAAGAACAGCATTTGATCCGGGATCTTCATCTTCGGGTACAGACCGCGCTCTTCGGGCAGGTAGCCAAAGGTGTGGCGCAGATCGGCGTCGACCCGCCATCCCTTCCACCGGACCTCGCCCGCGTCGGGCGTGAGGATGTCGAGGATCATCCGGATGGTCGTCGTCTTGCCCGCGCCGTTCGGGCCGAGCAATCCGAAGACCGCACCAGGCCGCGCCTGGAACGAAAGCTCGCTCACGGCTCGCACCGGTCCGAAGCTCTTCGAAACGCGGTTGACGTCAAGCATAGCGCTGCTCGACCTTGCGACCGTTCATGCCGAGGCCTTTTGCTGGTCGATGCGCAGTTGCCCGCAGGCCGCCGCGATATCGTCGCCCATCGTGTGCCGGATGGTGGTCGGGACGCCGCGCTCTTGCAGCAGCTCGGAAAACCGGCGGATCCGCGGGAGCGCGCTGCGCTGGTAGGCTGCGTCCGTCGCGTTATACGGGATGAGATTGACGTGATGCAAAGGGCCGCCGAGCAGATCTGCAAGCCGGCGCGCATCGTCCGGACGGTCGTTCACGTCGGCCAGCATGAGATACTCGTAGAATACTTTGCGTCGCGTCCGTGTCACGTAGGCTTGCACTGCGGTCATGAGCTTCGCGATGGGCCACTTCTTATTGATAGGCATGAGCCGCGTGCGCAGTTCGTCGTCGGCGGCATGGAGCGAGATCGCGAGGTTCACCTGGATGTCCTCGCTGGTGAAGCGCTCGATGCCTGGCACAACCCCCGCCGTCGAGATCGTCATGCGGCGAGCACCAAGTCCAAAGCCCTGCGGGTCGTTGAGGAGCGCGACGGCATCCATCACCGCGTCATAGTTGAGAAACGGTTCCCCCATACCCATGAACACGACGTTCGTCAGCGCTCGCTCTTCTGCGCGGGTGTGCCGAGCGAGGAAGACGACTTGGTCGAAGATCTCCACTGCTGAAAGGTTCCGTGAGAATCCGCCCTGCCCAGTCGCACAGAAATCGCATCGCAACGCGCAGCCCGCTTGCGAGGAGATGCAGGCGGTCGTCCGCCCGGCACGGTGGCGCATGAGGACCGCCTCCACTTGATTGCCACCCCGCAGGTCGAAGAGAAACTTCGTTGTCTGGCCGTCCCGCGACGTCTCCTGCGTTGCGAGCCCGATGCTTGCAAGCGGCAGGTCGGTCGCAAGTCGCTCGCGCAGCTCGCGCGGCAGCACGCTGATCGTGCCGGGATCGGCGTGCAGCTCCTTCGTCGCCGCACGATAGATCTGCCGTTGGCGAAATGGTTGCAGGCCGAGCGCGGCGTGAAGGTCGCTCGCCCCTTTGAAGCTGCGCTCCCTCGCGCGCGCCTCCCACCAGATCACAGAGGCGCTCCGGTGAGGAGCTGCGGGAGCCGCGGCGACCGTGCTCGCCTTGCTCATTGAAAATCGAATTGCAGCGCCGCTGCCTCAGCTTCGGCTTTGGTTTCAGGCGCCGCGGCCTGCGGCTGCGCGATCGCGTCCAGCTTGGCGCGCACGGCGAGCAGGTCCGACCAGACGAGCTTCTTGACAGCCGTGATGTTGCCCCCGGTCTGTCGGAGGATGTACGCGGGGTGGAACGTCACGATGAGATCGGTGCCGAAGGGACCCGGATACCAAATCCCGCGCTGTCGTGTGATGGAGAAATCTCGTCCCAAGAACGACTTCGCAGCGGGCGCCCCAAGAGCGAGAATCACCTTCGGGTTCACGATCTGCAGCTCCCGATCCAAATACTCGCGGCAGTTGGCCATCTCCTCAGGTGCAGGAGCGCGGTTGGCCACGCGGCCGTTCTCAATGCTCGTTGCGCGGCACTTGATTGTGTTCGTGATGAACACGTCCTCGCGACGCAAGCCGATGGCGCCCAGCATCTTGTTGAGCAGCTCGCCGGCACGCCCCACGAAGGGCTCGCCTTGCAGGTCCTCGTTTTCTCCCGGTCCCTCGCCGACGATGACGAGCGCAGCCATGGGATCGCCGACCCCGCAGACGATGTTCGTCCGGGTCGACCCGATGGCGCAGCGCCGGCAGGCGTCGGCCTGTGCCCGAACCTCGGCCAGCCGCTCCGCGCGACCTATCCGCTCTTCTTCTAATGAAGGAACCACGTCAATGCCCTACCACGATCGCCCGCCGGACGAGGAGCACAACCACTGCCAGCGCGGCCGCGTACAAGAGATACCTAGCGGCAAGCGCTGCGGACAGCGACCAATACCAGAGCCGCCCATGATGTTTGATCCAATACATCCGCCTGCTCCGCTGGCGCCATCCCAACACCCCGCTCTTCCCCCAAGTCTTTTTGGAACCCCCCGCTTCCCCTTCGTGGGTCACGACGCATTGCGGTAGATAGACGACGCGCAAACCGCGATCGTGCAGGCGATGCGCGAAATCGATCTCTTCATGGTAGAGGAAGAACCGCTCGTCGAAGCCGCCGAGTTCGGCGAAGATCGAGGATCTGATGAACATCGCGGCCCCTACGACGAGGTCGACGTCGCGTTCTCCCTGGTAATCCCAGCGGCGCAACTCGTACCCGTTAGCTTGGGGCCGGAACATAGGGAGCTCGCCCCAGGCGGAGCTGCGTAAGAACGCCTGCCACCACGTGTCGAACTCGCCGCACGACTCCGCGATGCTCCCGTCGGCGTTCAGCAGTTTGGCCCCCGCCATGGCGACGTCGGGGTGCGCCGCAAAATAGTCGACCGCGTTGCGCAGCACGCCCGCATGCGCGCGCGCATCTGGGTTGAGAAAGAAAAGGAGCGGCGCGGTCGCCGCGCGTGCGCCGATGTTGCAAGCCTTGGCAAAGCCGAGGTTCGCACCGTTTTCAATCACGCGCACGCCGGGAAATGCCGCGCGGGCTTGCGCGACGCTGTCGTCGGCCGAACCGTTGTCCGACACGATCACCTCTGCGAAAGCAGGGTCGGCTCGAACCTCGGGGAGCGCGGCGACCGAGCGTAGTGCCGCAGCCAGCTCTTCGGCCGCGTTATAGCTGACGATGATGACAGAGACGGCAGGCATCGCAAAGGGCAGTTCGAGACAAAAAACGAGCGTCATGCCTGACGCTCGGGGGTGATCTTCCTGGATGTAGCGGCCGACCTTTAGGTCGGCCCTAGGTCACGAAGCCTTCTTGGCCTCCTCGAGCGCCGGCAAAGCGTTCAGCGCGTCCAGGATCATGTCCAACGGGATTCCGTAACCTTCACTGACCTGCTCGATCGTCTCGAATTCAGAGATCGCGCAGTGGGCGCATCCTCCTAAGTGGAAGTTGGCGAAGACCGCTCTCGCACCAGGGTGGAGAGCAAAGGCTTCGCCGACGGTCAGATTTTGGTGAAATAACGTACTGTCTGTACTGACGGCGACCACCCCCCTTTCCCGTCGTGCGCCGCTCTTTTTGTCTTCTTCTCTAAGCAGCAGCCGCGGGTTCGATACACTAAGGATATTCGGCCGTTCCGGCACCAAACCTTCGCGCACCGTCTGAGGACGGTAGCGAATGGCCCTAATCTCTCGTATCTCTAATGTAGGGGGCGATTGAAAATCGCCCCTTTACCGATTGAAAAGCGCGTTGAGCTCCGCGTGCGAAAGTCGCTCTTTCAAGCGTTCGAATCCGCCGCTCGATTGAAGACCCGAGGCGAGCTCGCGCAGCTTGGCCAGCGCGAAACCGATAGACCCGGAGCCCAAGCTCACGCGCGCAACCCCGACCTGCTCCAGGCGAGCGAGCGACGGGGCTGCAGCCGATGCGAGGATGTTCACCGGTCCGTTGATGCGCGAGACCAGTTCTGCGATGGTCGGCTCGTCCGACACACCAGGAACGAAGGCGCAATCGGCACCAGCAGCAAGATAGAGGTTGCTGCGGCGTACCGATTCCTCGAGTCTGTAACGGTCATCGCTCCCGATGCCCGCCAAGAAACAATCAGTCCGTGCGTTGATCACGAGCGGCACGCCTCGGTCGAGCCCAACTCTCCGGATCGCCGCGACCCGCTCTGCTTGGCGCCCGGCGTCAAGCAGGTCTCCCACGCTCTTGGCGTCCGCGTCTTCGAAATTCAAGCCGACGGCGCCGGCGTCGATAGCGCCGTGCGCTGTTGCTTCCGCATCCGCCACCGAGGGGCCATACCCTCCCTCCAAGTCCGCGCTCACGGGAACCGACACAGCTCGCGCCATCACAGAGACGCGAGCGAGCATCTCCTCCCGTCCGATCTCCTCTCCATCCGCGAAACCTTCAGTCCAGGCGACGCCTGCGCTCGTCGAAGCGACGGCTGGATATCCCAGCTGCTCGACGATGCGTGCGCTGACCCCATCCCAGGCGTTGACGAGTACCAAGATCTTTCCCCCGCGGTGAAGTTCGCGGAGCCGCTCCGCCTTAGCACGCTGGTCAGACATGCTGTCGAATCCTCCGGGTTTAGGCCGCCGGCGTGCGCCGGCGCTGCTGCAAGTAGGCCCACATGAACTGGTCGAGGTCGCCATCGAGCACGGCTTGCGAGTTCGGGACCTTGATGTCGGTGCGATGGTCATTCACCATCGTGTAGGGCTGGAGCGTATAGGAGCGGATCTGGCTGCCCCACTCGATCGCGCTCTTCTCGCCGCCCAACGCCGCGAGTTTGGCCTCGCGCTCTTCCCGCTCGCGCTGCAGAAGCTTCGCGGTCAGCATTTTCATCGCGCGATTGCGGTTGGCGAGTTGCGAGCGCTCGTTCTGGCATGCGACGATGATGCCCGTAGGTTTGTGGATGATCCGCACCGCGCTCTCGGTCTTGTTGACGTACTGGCCGCCCGCGCCGCCGCTCTTGTACGTCTCGATCTCGAGCTCGTCTGGTTTGATCTCGAGCTCTTCGCCCTCTTCGACATCCGGCACGACGTCGACCGACGCGAACGAGGTATGGCGCCGTTTGTTCGCATCGAACGGCGAGATGCGCACGAGGCGGTGCACGCCGCGCTCGCTCTCGAGGTAGCCATAAGCGTTTGGTCCTTGCACGAGCAGCGTCGCGCTTTTCAGTCCGGCCTCTTCGCCTTCCAAAGAGTCGAGCAACTGCGTCCGGTAGCCGTGGCGCTCGGCCCAGCGGATGTACATGCGCAGCAACATCCCGGTCCAGTCCATCGCCTCAGTGCCGCCTGCGCCCGCGTGAATGGTGACGATCGCATCGTGCCGGTCGAACTCGCCGTCGAGCACCGCGGTCATCTCCGCCTCATCTACGCCCGTGCGCAGCCGTTCAAGCTCGGCCGCGATCTCCGTCTGCAGTTTTTCGTCCGCTTCGCCCAATGCGATGAATTCGCCGAGTTCGTGGGCCTTGTCTGACAGCGCTTTCAGTTGCTCGATCTCTGAGCGCAGCGACGCCAACTCCTTCATATGCGCCTGAGCTGCGGTGGAATCGTTCCAAAAGGCGGGGTCGTGCGATTGTTTGTCGAGATCGTCTATCTTGCGGAGTTTGCCGGCATAGTCAAAGACGCACCTGCAGGGTGTGCAGGCGGTCGTTGATCCGTTCGAGTTCTGTGCGCAACTGTTCGTCCATGCAGCTCTTTTCGGCAAACGATGCGTCCGCTCATTGCTCTATACTCGGCAAACCGATGACGATACCCGATGGCAGGAGTCTTTGGTACCTTCGGTAAGCCGTCGGCATGAACGAGCGTGCCTTTCGCTTGGACTTCTTCGTCGCGATGGCTGCGCTGCTCATCAGCGCGCTGACCGTGGCGACCCTCATCTATCAAACGCGGGTCATCGGCAATCAATACGCGGCGACCATCTGGCCTTACCTCGGTGTCGAGTCGACGTACGGTCTCCACGGCGAGGAGATCCAGGTCGTCAACGATGGGCTCGGCCCTGCCCTCATCCGTTCTGCGCAGCTCTGGGTTGACGAAAAACCCGTCCCTACTTGGAATGACTACTTCCGCGTGCTCGCTGCCGACCCCGACGTTCGTCGGGTGTTCTTGCAGAATCGCGCCGCGTTGCTTTCGGGTGGGAATATCTCGCTGACGCTGACGACCGGATCGATCGGCCCCTCTTCCACCTTGCGTCCGGGTGAGGTTCAAACGCTCTTACGGATCGCGTTCAGCGGCCCCGTGCCAGCCGTCGTGCTTCAGGAGATCCAAAGCCATCTCGTAGCGATCGACTTCTGTTACTGCTCGCTGAACGGCACTTGTTGGACGAAACACGCCGAGCCGGGGAGCGACACCGTTTCCGATCCAAAGCCCGTCAACGCGTGCACAAGCACGGCCTCGATCACGTTTGACACGCATCTTCCCAAGAAGCGCTCGGCCCCCTAGACCACTGCCGACCCGCTATTGCGGCGGCTTTGAACCAGGGCGAGGCGGCGGCCGCGACGTGAAAAGCGACGCTGCATATTGCAGCACGCTCTGGGTCTCGGGTGCGATCACGTCGGGGTTGTAGATCTCGAGATAGTTGATGTGCTGGCCGTCGGCGTTTGTCTCCATGCCAAGATCGACCGACCTGCGCAGCGCAAGCGCCGGATCGCCGTCCGCGCCCATCACTGCGCTGCCGTTCATGGCTGAGGTGCGCATCTGCAATCCGGTGACGATGCGCCCGGCATAGTTGATGACGACCGCGTCATCGGTCTGTGAATCGGGTTCATGGGGACCTGCACCTGCGTGCAGGTTGCTCGATTGCAGGACAAAGCGTCGCCCGATGGTGTTCATCGCGTCATCGATGAGGGTCTGTCGTACGGTCTCCTGACCACCGTGGACGATCTTACCCGCATCGTCGATGTCGATCTGGCCTGACCCGGCAGACAGCGAGATGTATTGGTTGGGAAAGTCGGCCGCATACGTTTGGAAGACCTCGTGCCAAGCACCGGTATACTTGGACGGCGTGTAGCCCAAGGATTGCCACTGCCTGACGTCACTCGGCGACTTCGGCAGCGTGAACTCCGCGGAGACCGACGTGGGTCCGGCCGCCGCGATCACGCGAAACGCGGGAGATGTGCCATATCGCGCGCTCAAACGGCTCAGAAATCTGAACCAGCGATTGAGATAGACCGAATCCCACGGCACGGGCAGCGCCTCGACCGTGCCTTGCCCTGGGCCGTACTGGATGGCGAATTGCCCCGTTTGGACGCCTTGCAGCGCCCACGACGGTGTGAAGAATCCAGGGAAGATCAGCAGCTGCACCCACTTGTTCTGTGTCTGCGCTTCCGAGAAAAGCCGATCAAGTTTCGCCCAGTCGAACTTGCCTTCTGCTGGTTCGAGGTCGCTCCAGTGGATCTGCAGCGCCGCGCCGCTCATGTACTGATTGCGCAGCCCGTGCAGGTCGAGCGGGCTCTGCGGCACATTCTCGATGACCACCGCCAGGCCGCTCGGCGGTGCCCCCAGTGCAGCCGTTGCCGGTTGCCCAGGCCCGACGTCCGCACTGCCTCGTGTCCAAAGGAGCATCGTGAACGCGAGACAAGCGAAAACGACGCGCGTCAATGCATACATCGCGCACCTCCACGTAACGCTTTCTGCAGGGGGAGCGAACGACCCTAGCGGCATCGATGGCATGCGTCAGTCGACATATTCCACGACCACGCTATCGCCGCGCGCAAGTTTGATGAGATCGTCGCTATTCGCGACGACCATCTCCGAGACGCTGATCTCCACAGCCTCCGTCTTCACTTCGCTTGCCAAGACATCAGAAGCGACCTCCTGCAGCTTGCGCACGCCCATGAAGATCAACTCTGATGGGTTGCCATCTTCGTCGGTGAGATCGACAGAGTTGCTTGCCGCATCGTTGGACCCAAACTCGGAGGCCTTCTGCAAGGCCGCATCCGGATCGTCGGCGCGGACCAAGAGCACGCGCTCCCAGAAGTGGCATGGCCCATCGAGGT
This sequence comes from Candidatus Acidiferrales bacterium, assembly GCA_035622315.1. Lineage (GTDB taxonomy): Bacteria > Vulcanimicrobiota > Vulcanimicrobiia > Eremiobacterales > Eremiobacteraceae > JAJPHJ01. The sequence goes on from DASPVP010000041.1 coordinate 8,502, forward strand.
TCGCTTCTTGGCCCGATGGTGCTTTGATCCGCATCCAAATGACGACGCTTGCCGCAAAGAGCATGCGCTACATCAGAACGCTTGCAACTCAGCGACCACCCACGCGGCCCCGGTGATCTGAAACGTGAGGATGCACTCGGACCAATTCAGATGCGCTTCTGGGTGTGCGACGAGGAGCGGGATCCAGACGAGGATGCCAAAGACGCCAAGCATCACAGTCATAAGACGCATCGCCAGTCGCGCTTTGAGATTTGCGAGTATGGCAATCGCTGCGAACCCAAATGCGAAGGTCGTCAGCACCGCCCAGAACATCTGATTCGGTGGGATCCACGTCGGAACGAGACTAGCAGTAAACTCCAGATAAAAGATCTGCGCAAGGGTGAACGATATCGCGCAGAGTCCGAGACCGAAGCGCGCCGCTCGTCCAAGCGCCGCCGACCGTGCGGCGTCGGGTTCGGTCGACGCATAGACGGCGAGCGCACCGACCAGCAACGAGAACTGTTCGAAGAAACTTCCGTAGTGGTAGTACGCGCGGGGTCCATGGATGATGTCCGGAACGCAGGTCAGCGAAAAAAGCAGATACACGATACCGAGAACGATCGCCGCCAAACGTGCCGTGCCCGGGAATAGCACCAGAACGCCGCCCACGATTTGCGCGACCATGAGACAGTTGCCCACGACAGCGCCAAACGGCAGGTGCCACAACGTGCCCAGTGTCTGCCATGTGTCGGCGTCGTGCCACATGAGCGCGATGATGCCGTATGCCACGGCCGCTAAGCCGAAGACGATCCGCGCGTACAACGCTGTCTTCATGCCGAATGCAGCAGCGGCAATGCCGTGCGCGTCATGCTGCAGCGTTCGCTACGTCGAGCGGCGCCCCTTGACGGCTCGCTCGCTTCAACCTAGCGCTGCCGCGTTTAGGTTCGCCGGCCGAGAGGGTACATTGTATCCAAGGTTTGAGTTGCGATCTCTCGATGGCTTCAGACCCCGCAAACGGAGGGAACACTCTTGAAGATCAAATTGACCAGCATCTATGTCGACGATCAGGAAAGAGCGCTCAAGTTCTATACGGACGTGCTCGGCCTTGCGAAGAAGGCTGATTTCAGTAACGGCCCGTACCGCTGGCTCACAGTGGCCTCGACTGAAGAGCCAGATGGCACGCAGCTGCAGCTGGCGCTTAATGACAACCCCGCTGCTAAGGCGTACCAACAGGCCCAGTTCAAGCAAGGCCAGCCTGCCGTCATGTTCTATGCCGATGACGTCAAGGGCGACTACGATCGAATCAAAGCTCGTGGCGCGGAGTTCACCATGCCGCCCACCGAGGTGACGGGCTCGACCATCGCGATGCTCAACGACACGTGCGGCAATCTGGTGCAGATCACGCAGTTGATGCACTGGTAGCCGGGCTCAGGGCACTAACTTCAGACATCCCAGGGCGATGAATCGGTCGTCGGTTGTCTCGTGAGAGATGATCTCGATGTGGATCCCGGTGACCTTCAGCCCGCTGTTTGGATTGAAGGTGCTCACCGTTCGCGGGCCCGTGCCTGAGAGATCGCCGTCGATCTGATCACCCTTCTGGGGAACGGGCGAGCCAGGATCGACGCGGATGATGGTCCACCCATCCCAGCCGCCTGAACCTCCGTTGAAGCCTTCAATCCACCACCAGGAGCCCGTGATCATTTCGTAGCCACAGCTCGGAACGTAACGATAACGTTGCCGACTTCCGCGAGTGGGGCGGAAGTATTTAGGACAGGCGCTGCATTGTGGCGCACCGGGGCCGAACTGCACCGTTTGATTCAGGTGCCATTGCTTCCAGCATCCAAGGGTCATCAAGAGTACGCCGACAATCGATGCGATTTTCAAGCATCGCACAACGCCGTTAGGCTGCATGACTGACCACCTTCATGCCCTCACGCATCCTATCCGGTCGGATCGGCCGTAAAGATGGGCGGCTTCTTAAGCCCCCGAAACTGGTCACAGGAGGGCCTCACTCGTGACGCTCACAGCTCTGACCGATCTGGCGCAAATCGGCGTCTTCCTCGTGATAGCGGTGACCGCGGTGGCAGCGATGATCCAAGTCAGGCATTTGCGGACGGCAAACCAGGGAGCGTGGCTACAAGCCTGGATGCGAGACTACATGGGAGCGGAGTATCGCGATGCGTTTCATTTCGTTCGCACCGAGCTCGCACAGCGACTGGAAGATCCCGTTTTTCGTCAAGAGCTTCGCACTGCCGGGCCAAGCGATCGTGTTAAGCATCCAGAGATCGTCATCGCAAATCTGTTCGAACTTTGGGGCATGTACTTCCGGCTCGGCGCGGTTGACCAGCGCATGTTCTTGGCCGAGAATCACAGCATCATCACGGGTATGTGGGAGCGGCTCGAGCCGGTGATCGCGTTGACGGCGTATCGATCAGGCGGTAAGAACGACGGCTTTCATAGCTTCGAATACTTGACCGTGAGGGCAAGAGCGTGGGGAGCGAACCATCAGGGCGGCGACTATCCAAAGGGCGCCCCGCGTATCGCACTCGTCGATCCGTGGCACGACATCGATAACGTCCCCGGAGGTCCCCCCGCAGGCTTGATCCGATCTTAGCGCTTGGCGCAGACGTCGTTGGAGCTGGTCGTCTTGCCGCCGACCGTCTGGCTGAAGCGAACGGTGTACTTTATCGGCGAGATTTGATCGATGTGTTCGGTCATCGAAGCGTCGGGATACACGCTGCGAAAGATGAGGTGTCCCCTGCTTATGTCTTTGCCGACGAACAACGTTGGCTGTCGGTCGGGTTCCACCACGACGAATGACCACTTGCGCTCGCTGGGATCGTACGTGAAGAGCCCTTCGTCGCCGCCGCTGGCCCAGGTGTCGCGCTCGCGAATCCAATTGCCGCCGAGCGCCCAGCTCATCGTCGCGGCATACGAAGCGGTTTGCGTGCCCTGCGTATAGCTGCAGGTCCACGAGCCGATCCAGAACGAGAATGCCTGCAGCGGATCTGGTGGCTTGGGGCCGGCACCTATCATGGCCGCCCAGACGAACACTAAAGCGATACGACGCAGCATCAACTCATGTTCTCCCAAAAGCGTTCTTGTCAGGCGGCGACCGAAACTCCCTGCCCAGACACTCCCCATCTTCGCAGGACGCTACTCGCTTTCATACAAGCCTGAGCGCACTACACCAGCCTAACCCTGACCGTACCCGATGGAGGTGCTATGCGCACTCGTGGTTGGAAATCTCTCGCGATTGCGACGCTGCTGCTCGTCCCATCGTTTCGTGCGCTGGCACAACCGGGCGACGTCTACGACAGCGGGTCAGGTCAGAATCAGACGAGCCAAACACTAAAGATCGAAATCTCGCAAGCCGCCACAGACCTGGATCACGGCCTCGCGATCGAGATCGAGTCCGAGCGCACCACCACGGGTGCCGAAGACATTTGGAAACGGTCATCGGCGACGGTCGCGAAATACGAGCCGCCGTGTTACGTCTACTACAATTCGTCGCACAATCTCATTCCTGAGCTCAACGCTGAGTTTCTCGCGCACGACTACGCCGGGGCAAACGAGACGGCGAAGCAGGCTGCCGCATTTCTCGACCAAGCAGAAAAGTGCTCCAACAAGCCGCTCATCGCTCAAGGAAGACCCGACAACCCGGCTTGGGGACCGTACTATGTTCCAGCCCCGGGCGAAGTCCCGCCAAAGGACGTGCCTCCCGCCGACAATCCGACTGCGTCCGATCCTGACCGGCAACCCTTGCCACCCTCGCAATCGGTGGGCGGCCGCACGTATCAAAAAGTCCTGAACAAGCCCACTTGGCTCACGCCCTATCAGACGGCCGACGGGACTGTCTATCCCTACCGCTTTGCCAACGGCGACATCGGGGAGTTTCCCGCATATTACGGTCCTTACACCCTCGACGGCAACTACACGCCGCAATTGAAATACGTCAGCGGCAGTTTGGCTCAGGCGGTGACGGAGTATTTCCGAAATGCTGACCGCTTGATCCACGCGGGCAGGCTCATCGTGCCGAAGTAAAGTAGCGGCACCTTGATCAAGCGACGTCTCGTTGACTGAGAAAATCCGCTAGAATCCACGCTGCTCCCGCGATCGCGAGGTTCTCCGCATTGCCAGCCCAACTCGTGATATCGTGCGGGTGCGGAAAAATTGCCGGCAACCATATCGTCAAGCCAAAAATGATGATCATCGCAGTCAGTAATCGGGCCGCGAGAAGAGCGGCACGCCCGGTGAGAATCGCAATAGCTGCGAGCACAAACGCGACCGTTGTGGTGACAGCCCAGAACATCTGATCTGGAGGGATCCACTTGGGCACGAACTCTGCAGTCCCGTGGATGTAGACGATCTGCTCGACGGCGAACGAAACAACGCAAAAGCCGAACAGGATACGGCCGACGTTAGCCAGGTTGAGCGCCCTTCGCGAGTCGCTCGCTTGAAACGTTGCGTACACGATCAGAGCGCCCGCGAACTGGGAAAACTGCTCGAAGAAGTTTGCTAGACGATCGTAGACCGCGGGCTTCTCGGCGAAGAGCGGCAGCCACGTCAGCGCGAAGATGAGCTCGAGGACGCCGAGAACGACGGCGCCTGTGCGCGCCGTTTTCGGCAGCAGTATGGCGATCCCGCCGACCAGCTGAGCGGCGCCTATAACCGTCGCGAACGTCGCGTTGGTCGCGAGCCCGTCAAAAAACTGGAACTGCTGCCAATCATTGAGCTCTCGGAACACGAGCGTGACAATCCCGAAGAGCACCGCCGCCGCTCCAAATACGTATCGCCCCAGCTGGATATTCATCTCCTCTCCTCGGTCGACGAGGGTTGCGTGGCCGTTGACGCCGCTACGATGCTCTCAAAGGCATAGAGGACTTAGGCATAACGCGATGGCGGCATGCAACGCTGCTGACGTCTGCCTGCCATCGGGAGGGTATCCCCTCCTCAGCTGTTATTGGTGACGATTGAGCGTTTCTCCGACTGCACCAGCTTCTGCCATTCGGCGAAGTCGTCCGTCTCGCCGGCGACGGGCGTTTGATCTACGATCGAGTTTACGAATGCGCGGAATTCGCCGCCGTACTGGTTTGAGGAGAGTCGCCACGCAGCACGATATCCGGGCGCCGCGAGGAAGCGGCGCAAGCCGGCGATGAAGCTGTCGAATGCCGACTCGTCGAGCAATCCCGCCTTGTGCTGCAGGAAGGAGTCTTCGCCGCTCAGGAACGCGGCTCGCGCCATCAACATCCATTGCCGGAATTCATCGCGCGTGAGCTCCGGGTCTGCTGTTATGCCCATGCGAAAGACGCGGACCAGCCGGGGGTCCGCGACGGCCATCGTGAGCTGAGACACGCGATCCGCCCTGCCCTGCTGCATCATGGCGCGCTGAATGCGCTCCGCTTGGCGCACCTGTTGGGCCAGATAGACGATGGATAATACGACAGCGATGGCTGCGACTGATTGGCAGATATAAAAGATATGCTCAAGCGACATACTGCCCCCTGTGTTCCAGCCTGGAAATCCCTTCGCTAGTGTCGGCGCTGCTCAAGCTCGGCCGTCGCCACATTCGGCGCTAAGCAACAGTTCCGTGCGTTATCGTCCCACCTTCGAGCGCAGCAGACTGGATAGACCTTGCGCTGAGGCAGCGAGCGACACGAGAGAAACAACCGCAAGCGCGAGAAGCGTCCAGACGAAGAAAAAGGGGCCGCTCATCTTGCCGATCTGGATGCCTTGGAGGCCCCCGGCCCCCGTCAGGTGGACCAAGAAAATGGTCAGCCCGGCGAGCGATCCGAGCAGCATCACAATATACCCGGCCAGACTTTCAGGCAGCAGCAACACCCCGTACAGCCAAACAGCAAGAATGGCTACCATGAGAAGATTTGCGGCCACGCCTTTTTCCGACCCGTACACGATGTCGTCAACCAGGTGAAATGAGGCGAGAACGATCGAGAGCAGCGACGTGACCCGCAAGACGAGGTTTCGCTTCATGCAGAAGGCCGCCTTAGCCGCGATTCCCTAGGTGATCACGCTTTCGAGCTGCTCCCAGATGATTCCGGCCGTTTGGCTTATGGAGACGCATTACTCGGCAACAGTATCGACTGTCCACTCCCGCACAAACCACATCGCGTCGGGATGCTGTGCGCCCATCGCGCGTAACGTATCGACAATACCGGCGTAGCCGACGCCCGCGCCGATCCGCGCTGCCACTACATCGTAGTCAGCAACTCGAGCGACCACGCCATGGAGGCTTGCGAATTGCTGCTTGTCCGAACCTGGAACAATCACTTCGGCCTCGTCGGAGGTACCACCGTCATCGCTTGTGTCCGGCCGTTGCGGCAAAACCTTCCATGGTCCTCGAGGGTAGCCGACCTTCCCGGCCCGTTTCCAAGAAAAGCGATGCGGCGTTACCTTCGGAACGTCCAGGCTATGCGGCATCGCAGACGCGCGCACATCCCAGGGCGACGTCAAGAGAATGGAGAGCGTCATCCTGGCAGGGCTTGCGCATCGGGACTTGTCGGGACGTTTCGCGTTCGCCGCATCATTCGATCCTTGTCGCCGCAATGAATGTCGCTGCGACGACTATGCTGCTGATGCGAGCCGTTGCTGCACGAGCCGCCAGAAGTAGATCTCACGCAAAGCCTGTCCTGTCGCAACTGCGACGACAACCCACCCCGCGATGAGGTCGCCTGCGTTCGTCGGATACCGCGCGAGGAGCCAGGCTGTCCCTAGGAAGATCACTGACGACATTGCGCACGATAACACATCGAGTTGCCGAAAGCCGCTCGTGAGAACGTGCACGAACGCGTCCGGTCCCGCGCTCCGTCGCAGTTGCCAATATTGGTGTTCGAAGGCGAGGACAGCGAGTGCGAAAAACGCGCCGAACGCGACGAGCATGATCACTCCGCCATGCTCGAGCCCGAGAATCGCGCTGAATTCAGCGATCCCTAAACTGAACGGGATAAAGGCGTCGAACAGTTGGGAGGGCCAGTAATACAACTCGACGCCCATCAGGTATTGGTTCCAGAATAGGATGACGGTGAGCATGAGCCCAACGGCCATGACGAGCTGCGGCGCATGAAAGCTGTGCTTGCTGATAAGAGAGTCAACCTTCAGGAACAGCGTGGCCAGGGCTGTGCCCTGGATGATGCTGAGCAATGTTAGGTATGAGGTTGCAAACGAGCTCCGCATGCGCTCCCGGATACGCTCGACCTCTTGCGCCTGCTCTGCTTGGATCATGTTCACCTCCAGGTATAAGCAAGGTTTCTGCTCATTCGAGGTCGCTTCGCGCGAATGGCCATCCTGCTCTACGTATGACTGCTAACTTCACTCTGGGTTGACCCGCTTATTCATCCGGACGCTTACAATCGCGCACCGGACATCCGGGTTGGCGAAGCAGATCGTAGGTTGCCCGTCTTTGTCTCGCAGAACCCACGGAGTCTCTCCCTTTGTTAGGCCGCGACCCCGTGGCACTTCTTATACTTCTTGCCTGATCCGCACGGACACGGATCGTTGCGGCCTACCTTCTTCTCGGCATTACGAATCGGTTGCGGTCCCGCCGCTGATTCGTCGCGATTGGAGCGGAGCCGGTCGAACCGGCGCAAGGCAGCCGCATCCGGTAACGGGGCGTTCGTTCCAGGCCCCGCGGCCTGACTCTGCGGCGGCGGCAGGGGCTGCCCGTCGACCGGGGTCGACTGCGGCGGCGGTTGCTGCGGCTGCACGACGATGTGAAAATCTTCGCCTTGGAACATGGCCGCTAAGAACTCTTCCTGGATCGCGATCTTGAGATCTTCGAAGAGTTCGAAGGCTTCTTTTTCGTACTCGACGCGCGGATCTTTCTGACCCCAGCCGCGTAACCCGATGCCTTGGCGTAGTGAATCCATGGTATACAGATGGTCGATCCAGAGCCGATCGATGATCTGCAGCATGGTCGCGCGCTCGAGGTTACGCAGCGCTTCGTGCAAACCGTTGGGGTCGAGGTCTTTGTAGCGAGCGATCATACGCTCTTCTTTTTGTGTGTAAATGTCGTCGGCTTCGCGCGCGAGCAGATCGACCATCTCCTCCTTGGAAAGCGGCTCCAGCTGTTCGGGCGTGACACGCTTGGCGATGCCCCGCACCGTCGTTTCCATGTCCGCGATGATCTGCGTGCGGTCCCACTCGTGCGGATGCACGTTGTCGGCGCAGTTCGCGTCTACCGCCTGGCTCGCTTTCACCCGTAATATCTCGGTGAGCGATGGGCGCAGGTCGTGGCCCTCCAGCACGCGGCGGCGCTCGGCATAGATCACCGCGCGCTGCTTGTTCATGACATCGTCGTATTCAAGGACGTGCTTGCGCTGCTCGTAGTTGTGCGCCTCGACCTTTTTCTGCGCGTTCTCGATGCTCTTCGTCAGGATGCCGGCCTCGATCGGCGTGTCGTCGTCGAGTTTGAACAGCTCCATGGTCGAGCGTATGCGCTCGCCGCCGAAGATGCGCATGAGCTCGTCGTCGAGGCCCACGTAAAAGCGTGAGGAGCCGGGGTCGCCCTGGCGCCCCGAACGGCCACGCAGCTGGTTGTCGATGCGCCGCGACTCGTGGCGCTCGGTGCCAATGATGTGCAGGCCGCCGAGCTCCGTGACGCCCTCGCCGAGCTTGATATCGACGCCACGGCCCGCCATGTTCGTCGCGATCGTCACCTTGCCGCGCAGGCCCGCGTCCTTGATGATCTCGGCTTCCTTCTCGTGATACTTCGCGTTGAGCACGTTGTGCTCGATGCCGCGCTTGGACAGCAAGGCCGACAACCGTTCTGATTTGTCCACCGAACGTGTGCCCACGAGCACGGGCTGCCCTGCGGTGTTGCGCTCGACGATCTCGTTGATGACCGCGCGGAACTTGCCTTCTTCGTTCTTGTAGACGACGTCGTCGTTGTCGGTGCGGTGCACGGCTTTGTTCGTCGGGATCGCGATCACGTCGAGCCCGTAGATGTCGCGGAACTCCCGTTCCTCGGTCTTGGCCGTGCCGGTCATGCCCGCGAGCTTGTGATAGAGACGGAAATAGTTCTGGAACGTGATGGTAGCGAGCGTCTGGTCCTCGCTCTTGACTTTGATGCCTTCCTTGGCTTCAATGGCTTGGTGGATTCCATCTGAGTACCGCCGGCCGTACATGAGCCGTCCGGTGAACTCGTCGATGATGATGATCTCGCCGTCCTTGACCAGGTACTGCTCGTCTTTGCGGAAGAGCTCTTTGGCCTTGAGCGCAGCCTGCAACTGGTGGGTGAGCTCGAGGTTCGACTGATCGTAGAGGTTGTGCACGCCTAAGATCTTCTCGACCTTGGCCACGCCCGCTTCGGTGATCGGCACCGCGTGCATCTTCTCGTCGACCGTGTAGTCCTCGTCCTTGCGCAGCTGCGGCATGACGACGCGCGCGAAATGCTCGTAGATGTGCGATGGGTCTTTGTAGTTCGGCCCGAGCACCGCTTCCGGCGTGCCGCTGATGATGAGCGGCGTGCGCGCCTCGTCGATGAGGATCGAGTCGACCTCGTCGACGATCGCATAGTTGAGCTCGCGCTGCACGCAGTAATTGATGTGCGGCGCCATGTTGTCGCGCAAGTAGTCGAAACCGGCCTCGTTGTTCGTCACGTAGGTGACGTCGCTCGCATAGGCAGCGCGGCGCTCGGGCGCCGGCAGGAAGTGCTGGATGACCCCGACCTCGAGCCCGAGGAAACGGTAGATCGGGCCCATCCACTCGGCATCGCGCTTGGCCAGATAGTCGTTGACGGTGACCAGGTGCACGCCTTTGCCTTCAAGCGCGTTCAAATAGACCGGCAGCGTGGCGACGAGAGTCTTGCCCTCACCCGTGCGCATCTCGGCGACCTTGCCTTCGTGGAGCACCATGCCGCCAATCAGCTGTACGTCGAAATGGCGCATCCCGATGGTACGCCGCGCCGCCTCGCGGCACACCGCAAACGCCGGTACGAGCAGATCGTCGAGCGTGGCGCCGGCCGCGAGTTGCTGGCGAAATTCGGCAGTCTTCGCGGAGAGCTCGCTATCCGCGAGCTTGGTCAAACCCGGTTCAAGCTCAGTGACCTTCGCGGCGATCTTGCGCAGGCGGGCGACCTCGCGGTCGTTCCCGTCCACCCACGAGCGAACGCTTTGAAACAGGGACAAAGTTGCTGGTTTCCTTTAGAAAGAGGTTTCGATAAGGCCGAGCTGACCTCCGCGCCTCTTATACAGAACGTTCACGGACCCCGTGAGGTTGTCGAGGAAGAGGAAAAAGTCGTGGCCTAGCAGCTCCATCTGGAGGGCCGCCTCTTCGGGGTCCATCTTGCGGATCTCGATGCGTTTCTGACGCACGATCCGCGGCTGCTTGTCCGCACCATCGGCCTCTTCAAGCGCCGGTCTGGCTCGCCGCGCACCCGAACGGCCGCGCGCGCCAACTCTGCCGTTTGCCTTCAAGTGATGCGCAAAGTGCTTGGTCTTGAATTTGCGGATCTGCTGCTCCAGCCGGTCGCGCACGAGGTCGACGGACGCATGCATGTCCGGCGAGCGCTCTTCCGCTTTGATGAGGTGGTGCTTGAGGGTCAAGACCACATCGACGATCGCGACGGCACGCTCCATGCGCAGCGTGACGTGCGCTTCCTGGATCTGGTCGAGGTAGTGGCTGAGGTGGCCTATCTTCTCATTGATGTAAGCCCGCAATGCGGGGCTCACCTTGAGATTGCGGCCTTTGATCGTGATCTTCACGAACGCGTGGCTCCCATGAGTCGGACGGCCGCCCTTCGTCCGGCACCAAAAGCCTCCTGCCGCAGCACGTACGTGACGGGCTCGGCACCAAGCGCGTGGCCTGCGTGCGGCTTGAGCAATTCGAATGCGGCGATCGCGATCGCCGCAAGGACGATGATGACGACCACGATGCGCGCCGCGATATAGGGGCGCTGCGATCTGGTCTTGATGATCTGCCGTTTCGGCGGTTGCATGCTCATGGCGTGACGGTGACGCGTAGCGGGTCGTTGATGGCGTCGAGCGGCAGGCGCGCCTGCAACTGCGCTAGGGTGACGAACTCGAAACCTGCGGCGCGATACGCGCGCACGATTTTGGGCAGCGCTTCGACCGTCGCTTCTTTGCCGTTATGCAACAGGATAACTGCGGGCGAGCGGGCGCGCGTCGTGACGCTAGCCACGATTTCGTCGGCGCCGATCGATCGCCAGTCGCCGGGGTCGACATCCCAGAGCACCATCGTCTCGCCGAGCGACCGGGCCGCATCGATCGTCGCAGCGTTGTAGTTACCGTGCGGGGGCCTGAAGTACGCCGGAGGCGAGCCAGTAAAAGTGGCGATGACCTTGGCGCCGCCTGCGATCTCGGCTTGCTGCGCCGCGAAGGGGAGCGATCCCATCTCGGGGTGCGTCAGCGTGTGGTTGCCGAGGACGATGCCGGCACGGGCCGCACGCTGTGTGATGGCCGGTTGTGCACGCGCATCCCGACCGATAACAAAAAACGTGGCGGGCACACCGAGCGCGCGCAATTGGGCGAGCAGCAAAGGCGTGATGACCGGAAATGGGCCGTCGTCAAAAGTCAGCACCGCGAGCTTGGGGCGTTGGGGCGGCGAGAAAAACTCCTTCGCCTCTGCCACCATCCGCTGGGCGATCGCGCCCGCTGGTGGGGCTACGACCTGCTCGGCGGGCACGGCCGGCGGAACGATGACCGGGACCGATTCAAGCTGCGCGTGGTGGATCCAGCGCCGGAGGAAGACGACCAAAAGCGCGGCGAGCACGAGCAGCGCCCACACGCTCGGGCGCTGCCACAAGGGGCGTTTCACCCGTTTTCAGATCTGATAATCGCGACCGACCACGATGACGACGTCCACGCCGTTCACCGGGGCGACGTTGATGCGAGGGTTCTTGACGGGCAGCTCTTTGGCCACTTCGCCCGCAACTTTTTGATCGGCGCTCTGGATCGTGGTCGTGGGGTGATCGAAGGTCGGCGCGTTGCCGGTATCGACCACGTCGAACCCGCGCTGGCGCAAGAAGTCGGCCATCGCCGATGCGGCCCCGGGCGTGCCCGATCCGTTCTCGATCCGCACGTGCACGTTGGACGGGTCGAATTGCGTGCCGTAACCGACCACGAGATACTGGTGCACGGTCTTGTCGGCGTCAGACGAAGCGAAGACCACGGACTCGCCGTTGGTCCACCCGACCTCGACCGGAAGGACAGAGCTGTGCACCTGTTGCGGCGTGATCCCATGCAAGCCGAGCGCCAGCTCGTAGAGCTTGCCGAAAGGCATGTCCGTGCGGATATTATCTCTTATGACCCCCAAGAGCGCAGGCAGGTGGAGCGCGATGCTGGGGTCGCGGAATCGTTTCGCGAGGATCTGGATGACCTGTCGCTGGCGGCGCATGCGCCCGAAATCGCCCTCGGGATCGTGCCGGAAGCGTATGTATCCGACGACCCCATCGCCGTCGAGGTGCTGCATGCCCTTGTGCAAGTGGATGTGCAGGTGGCCCCACGAGTCGTCGTAGTCCATGTCCTTTTCAACGTTCACGTCCAACCCGCCGATGGCGTTGATGATGTTCTTGGTCGCGTCGAGCCGCAGGACGACGTAATAATCGAAGCCCGGAACGCCCAGATTCTTCACCACGGTGGCTTCGGTGCGCTCGGGACCGCCGTCACCGTAGGCCTCGTTGATCTTGCCGTAACCGTCCTTCGGGATGTAAACCCAAAGGTCGCGCGGGATGGAAAGCACGCTGATCTGCTTGTCCGCGAGGTCGACGTTCACGCCGATGAGCGTGTCCGTGCGAGCTTCGGCGGTGTAGGCCTCGTCGTTTCCGGTCCAGTTCTCGTCCAAACCCATCACGAGCACGCGTAAGTTCGGTTTCCCGAAGACCGCGACAAGATCGGGCGCCGGCAAGAACGGGGCGAGCGCGTTGCCGAAGCCACCGCGCTCTTTGACGTAGACCGAGGCGAACAAACCGCCCACGAGGATGACGAGGGCGATAGCCAGGACGACGCCGAGGAAGCTCCTGCGCTTCTTGACCGGTCTTTCCGTTCGGCTGGGTTGTGTCAGTTGCGGGGTCGGGTCGCCGAGGTCGGCCACGGTGGTCCCTCCGGAGTGAGCGCGCGAACGAATGGATGCGCTCGAGCGGTATATCGTTTAGCGAATGGGCTCGTGCGCCCTACGCCCGTCGTCCCAATTATCGGTAGTTGACGAACTGTACTGCGAAATCGAGCGGCAGTCCCTTGACGAGCGCGATGGCTTTTTGCAGATCATCCTTAGATTTGCCTGAGATGCGGATCTGCCCATCTTGGATCTGGCTTGCCACTTTGAGCTTTGCGCTCTTGAGCGCTTCGGTGATGCGCTTGGCCTGGTCCCGGTCGATGCCCTGTGCGCACGTGACCGTTTGTCGCAGCGTGCCGCCTGCCGCCGGCTCAGGCTTGTCGAATTTCAACGCGAGCAGCGAAACGCCGCGCTTGACGCAGCGGTTCTGCAAAATGTCGACGACGTTGCGCAGCTTCATGTCGTCATCGGCGACGATTGTCACGGTCGCATCTGCAAGCTCGATTGACGACTTGGAATTCTTGAGGTCGAAGCGCGTGGCGATCTCGCGCTGCGCCTGATTCACCGCGTCGGCGAGGCTTTGGCGATCTACCCGAGAGACGATGTCGAAAGAGAATTCACTCATGCGCGCCGGTCAGCTGATCGACCGGCGTCTTCGCTGCGAAAACCCGGTCTTGCACTTGACCGGCAGTTCCAAGCGTGCCGAGGTCTTTCCCGTCGAAGTTCGCCACGACGCCGCCGGCGTTGCCCGCACGCAGCAGGATCTCTCGATCGCCGTGGAACTCGCGAACGGTGCCGGCGGGCAGCGTCTCGTAGACCACGCGTTTTCCGTCAACCGTGACAGAGAGCCAGCTCGGCTGCGTCAGCTGCAGACGCAAATTGACGCCGTTGCGGCTCTGCGCGGCCGCGGTGGCTTGCAACGTGTTGCCGGTGTTGCCTGTGCTTGCCAAGTTCGACTCGACCGGCAATGCGGCCGGTGCTTGTGGGCCTAGCGAGTCCGCCGAGTTTTTGCTCGACAAGAACATCATGCCGAACATGCCCACACCGACCTGCACGACCAAGAACGCAGCGATCACGGTCAAGCTGCCCAGAAGCCAAGGATACCAGCGTTGCGCGCGCACGTCGCGCATGGAATATCCCGAGGTCGCGATCGCGGTCGTCGGAGGTTCGGGTGGCTGCACGACGACGCGTTGATCTTCGGGCAGCAACTCGACGAGATCTTCCGCGTTCAAGCCGAGCAGCTTCGCATAATTGCGCAGGAAGCCGCGCACGTAGACGGGCGCGCCGAGAACGCTCCAATCCTCGCGCTCCATCGCTTCGACGAAGGACGTGCGGATGCGCAACGTGTTCGCGACAGCGGCAGCCGTGAGGCCGAGTTTGGTCCGCGCGGTGCGGAGTTGTTCGCCTAGTGCTTCCATGGACGTCACTCGTCTTGGATGCGCAGGGAGTGAGGTGCGTTCGGGGCCGTTTGGGGGCGGTCGGCCACCGGACGTATAAGATGAAGGGGGCGCTTACGGAAAGAATTGGAAAGGCTCGCGGGCAGTCCTTTCCTGGACCGTTCGCCCCAGCAACCAACCATGCAGCTTGTGATGCGCGACAACCCGCCACGCCAGAGGCGGCCGACCGGATCGAATAGAGGCCAGACCCGCTGTGTGGCGGCGATGAGCGGAGGGGTAGACAGCTCTGTGGCCGCCATGGTCGTGGCGGAGCGGGGGCTTAATCTTGTGGGCGTCACCATGCGGTTGTGGAGCCCCGGGGTCGGACCGCTTAGCGAGAAGGTCCGGCAATGTTGCGGACCGACCGCCTACGAGGACGCGCGAAACGCCGCTGAGGCAGCCGGCATACCACATTATATCGTCAATTTCGAAGCCGCGTTCAGCCGCGCCGTCATCGACTACTTTTGCGACGAATATCTCGCGGGGCGCACGCCGAATCCGTGCGTCGCCTGCAACAACCTCGTGAAGTTCGGCGCGCTGTTGGACTTCGCGAGAGCGCTGGGTGCCGTGACCTTGATCACGGGGCACTACGCGCAGGTGCGCCACGACGCACGCGGTCCACATCTCTTGCGCGCGCTGGATCGCGGCAAGGACCAATCGTACATGCTTGCGGGTCTTCGCCTGGAACAGGTTGCGCCGCTCGTCATGCCGCTGGGAGCATATACAAAGGAAGAGACGCGCGCGGCTGCTCGCGAGTTCGGGCTGGGCGTCGCCGACAAGCCGGATTCCGTCGATCTGTGTTTCGTCGACGGCGACTACCGCTCGTTCATCGGCACACGCTTTCCGGACAGCGTCGCGCCCGGACCCGTGCTGACGCTTGACGGTGAGATCGTCGGCGAGCATGATGGGCTGCTCGGCTACACGGTCGGACAACGCCGCGGTCTGCCCGCGGACTTGCGCGATGGACCCTGGTACGTCGTGCGCACCGATCGATCGGCGAACGCGGTCGTGATCGGCCGACGCGACGAGCTCGCGAAGAGGGCGGCTGCCTGTAGCGCGGCCAACGTGTTGCGGCCTGATGCGTTCGCGGGTGGGTGGGTCGAGGGACTCGCGGTCGTGCGCTATCGTAGCCGTGGCATTCCAGCGCGAGCGCGTGCGACGGCCGGCACGCTGCAGGTGGAGTTCGCCGAGCCCGTGCCGATGCTCACACCCGGGCAACTGCTCGTGCTCTATGACACTGACGATACGGAGGTGCTTGCATCGGGTATCATCGAGCCATGAACGCGCTGAAGCACCCTTTCGACAACGCCGATGAGTGAAGGTGTGAGGGTCTGGTGTCTTGGCGGCGTGATCGCAGCCTGCACGCTCCTCGCCGCGTGCGGTCCGCACGCGCCGAGTTCCAATGGATATCAGGCCGCTGTGGTGCCTGGCATCACTCGAGAGCGCTGCATCGAGCTCTTGGGCAAGCCGCAAGACGCACAGACCTTTTCGCTTCCGAACACGATCGTGCAGGCGGACGTTTTGACGTATCCCTTTGGGCAGATCTTGGTGCAGAACGGCATCGTGGTAGCGGTCTCGCTGGATGACGAGCCCGCGTTCGTCGGACCTTTCGGCGTGAAGCTCGGGATGCTCTCGGACGACTTACATGCAGCGCTTGCGCGTGGCGTCCATACCGGGCACTTGGAGTCGTACGACGCGATCGGCAAGAGCAGTGACACGCGCACCAAGGATCTGTACGATGACACCGACCACATGATGATCGAGTTGACTGCGGCCAATGCCAACGACCCGCTCGCGCCGTTCAACGTCGCGCAGGTCACGCTCGCGAATTCCGCGGGGTTGCGTTTGATCGACGCCTTCACCAAGGCGCGCTTGGCGGGCTTGTACCCCGACGTGCACGTCGACAACTTCGTCTCCATGCCATGGGAGGCCGGACAGAGCATATGACGGACGAAACGCTTCCCCAATCCCAGGACGACGACTTCGGCGTCTCGATGCCTCCCAACGCGCGCATCGGCCAGCTCTTCTTCGACGACAAGACGCGCACGCTGCATGTCTCGCTCGCCGATGGCGGTGAGGAGCGGATCATCGATATCGCAGACCTGCGCTCGTTCTTCGGAGCCCGGATCAGACACGTCTCGGTCACGCGCGTGCCGCCCAAATCACAGGGCGTCGCGCTGTCCGCAACCGCGCTACGCGCGACGGGCGGTCTACCCCAGTCTGCGCTCAACCCCACGCAGCGCACCGGCACCGAAGTCGTAAGCGAAGATCTCAACTACGCCGTTGCAATGCGCGTCGAGAAGCTGCCCGAACTGTGGTACCTCAACGCGAACTCGTTCAACTTCCGCAAGACGCTTGGCGACGACGCCACATTCTCGACCGAGATCAACCTGCGAAGCCTCATCCGGCGCCTGAGCCAATTCGCGCCTGACGCGGTGCGCGACGGTTTCTTCACGGCGGTGCTGCAAGGCTCGCCGCTGCCGCCACCGCTCGACAGCCTGCTCGAGTTCTTTCGGATCGTCGCCCGTTAGGCGGGTGTGGCGAGCGGAT
This sequence comes from Candidatus Acidiferrales bacterium, assembly GCA_035622315.1. Lineage (GTDB taxonomy): Bacteria > Vulcanimicrobiota > Vulcanimicrobiia > Eremiobacterales > Eremiobacteraceae > JAJPHJ01. The sequence goes on from DASPVP010000041.1 coordinate 25,493, forward strand.
AGTCCCGCCGGTCGAAGTAGGTGTCGCGGACGACGGGCACATAGCCGATCTGCCGGATCGCCCGCTCGAGTTCCGCTCTCGTCGCGTGGTTCGTGCTCCCCGCCAACGTCACGACCCGCTCTTCCAAAATCGTTCCGCCCATGTCGTCGGCGCCGTGAAGGAGCGCGAGCTGACCGAGCTTGAGGCCCGGGGTGAGCCACGAGGCTTGGATGTGCGCGAAGTTGTCAAGGTAGAGCCGGCTGATGGCGATGACCCGCAGGTACTCGATCCCCGTGGCCTCACGACCGCGCAACGGGGTTTTGTGGGGCACGTAGTACCAGGGTATGAACGCCGAGAACCCGTGCATCTCATCTTGCAATTCGCGCAAGACGTCGAGGTGCGTGATGCGCTCCGCGTCGGTCTCCACCGAGCCGAACATCATGGTCGCGGTCGTCGGCATGCCCAATCGCTGCGCGATCCGCATGACTTCGAGCCAGCGGTCGTCGTCGATCTTGCGCGCGGAGATGCGCTTGCGCACGCGCTCGACCAAGATCTCCGCACCCGCGCCCGGGAGCGAACGCAGACCGGCCTCGCGCAAGTTGAGGAGCACGTCCTCAACCGTCATGCCTTCGCGCTTGGCGATACCGCAGATCTCGCTCGTGGAGAGCGAATGGATATCGACGCCGGGGAAACGCTCGCGAATCGCGCGGAACAGATCCGTGTAGTACGCGATCGGCAGATCAGGATTCACGCCGCCCTGTACCATGATCTGCGTGGCGCCTTGTTCCGCGGCCCACGCCACCCGTGCCAGCACCTCGTCCTGCGTCATCGTGTAGCCTTCGGCGTGGCCTTCAGGCCGGAAAAAAGCGCAGAACGTGCAGTGCACGTTGCAGATGTTCGTGTAATTGATGGTCGTGTCGATCACGTACGAGACATCCGGTCCGGGATAGAGCGCGGTACGGCGCGCGTGCGCGGCCGCTCCCAAGTCGTGCAGGGACGCCTCGCGATAGAGCACGAGTCCCTCTTCTGGTGAAAGCCGCCCGCCCGCCGCGGCGCGCGCGAGCAGCAGCTCGACGTCAGACATGTTGGGCCGCGAGTTCGAAGAAGCGCAACGCGGGCGATTGCGAGAACACGCCCGCAGCGTGCCCTTTTTCGAAAAAGGTGCTGAGGGCAGCCTGCGACGACGGACCGAACGTGAAGTCGAGCGCCCGATAGTAGTCGCCGTAGAAGCCTTCGTGATGCGGATGCACGGTCTGCGC